>NZ_JAMPKA010000001.1:0-375401 GCF_039961855.1 Trichocoleus sp. Lan
TTTCGGACAGCGATGTCTTTCCGTTTTATGGAGTGGGTGAACGCTAATCGAGATGTATTCTCAGCCTATAAAGCTGCTTTGGGTTTTATTTGGGCTTGAAATCTGTTTAAGTCCCGGTAGGCAACCTGGCGCAGTATCGCCTGCTTATCTTTATAGTCAATCGTTACCGAATCCACCTTCGGGTTTTCTAACAATTTCTGCTCTATATCCCATTGATGCAGTAGTAACCGCGAGGCTTGGTTGTAGAGTTCTGGTCTATCTCTTGGCAATTCTTGATTGCGGTTGAGTATCGCCATCATTGTCAGCAGTAGAGGATTTCCCGCCAGTTCTCCAATCGCTGAAGAAGTCTTAATTGCCCTTTGCAGTCGCTCCCGTTTTCTAACTTTATCAGCCTCATCGGTGAACGTTAATTCATGCCATCGATAGATAAAGTCCTCAATTTGCTCTATCTCTAAATCTTGCAGCATGAAGTGACGAAACTGGGCATCTCGCAACCGTTGCGCTTTGTAGCCAATAATGCGAGAAGTGACAATTATCCGCGCCTTCGGATAATCATTTGTGAAGCGATGAATATCAGTAATTACCTCCTCCCGTTTCGCCGGATCGAATACTTCATCCAACCCATCAAACATTACCAAAACCTTGCCAGCTTTTAGCTGTTCGTGGAGTTCATGCTGATTGAGGCGACAGACAATTCCACAGCCTTTGTGAAAGAATTCCAGAAAATCCTTGCACTCACTAGAGTCGCGATTGCGAATGTAAGTCCGCAATTCAATCAGCAACGGAATCGGCTGTTCAATAACAGTATTGAGAGGCGTTCTTGCCCAATTCAAAGCGATGTATTGCAACAATGTGGACTTCCCCGAACCCGGATCGCCCAAAATTACAACATAGGGATAGGCTTGATAATCATTAACAATATCCAAAACTGAGCGAACAGGCTGTTGATAATAAACTTCTTTGTATCGTTCCCACTCCTCCGGGTTAACGTCTGCTTCGAGTTGGTTACTCTCTCTCAGTCGTTTTTGATGCTCTTTAGGAATCTCGTAAACTTGGGGTAAATATTCCTGGCATTCCCGCACATCCTGTGCTATAAAAACTTGCCATACCTTAAGTTTTTCTCGATAGTCGTAAACAGTCGTATCTAAACTATCTAAATTAAGATTCCCGTATCGCTCTTGCAGCCCTTCCTGATACCGCTTCAAGTCAAATTCTGTAGGAACTCCAGCCAATTCTCTAGTGTTTTGTTGAATAGCTTCTATATTTTTTGAGTCAAAGATAGCGCGTAACTCATCCGACTCCCGGATAATGGCTTTAACCTTTTTGAGATAAAGCTTACCAATCCGTCCCCAATCAAAATCTTCTGGTAAAGACAACAAATAAAGGTGATACCAAATTTTAGATAATTCCTTAGTATCTATCGCTTGACAGTCATATTGAAAACCACTGCCCAGGATTTTTTTCACTGAGGCATCGTTAATAAATTTGTTTAACGATTCAGTGTATTGTTTCAGTTGTTCCTCAGAAAGGTCAGCACTGTCTAATTCCTGCTGCACCAATTGCAAAAATTCCTTCAGAGCTTTACCCGCTGCCTTTTGCAGGGTATCTTTCTGGAATAATCCCGTAAAATCCTTGATGCTGTCTTTGAAAAAATCTTTAGCGTAATCCTCTAAAGCTCCTTTGGCTAAGGGAGTCAACACCTCTGTAAACACAAATCCCGCAACAGTATGAACTCCCCAGACCACTAACCAATCCACCATAATCCTCGCACCTACTGAATTCCGTAGACTACGAGTATAGCGAGTGTGTTGGCGCGATCGCTTTCAGCATACGAGTCTCGAAAGAGCGATCGCGACAACCAATTAGTATGGAGTTGATATCAGATAATTTTGATGCCCAGAGGTTTTTTATGAACGAAAGCACCATTAACACGCAAGCGAATATCTCTGCTGAGTCCCCGTTATGGGAAGAACTTGCCGATGAAGCAGCCGCTACTTGCGTCGGAGGAAGTGTCTTGACGGATCTTTTAGGCGAATTGGATGATGCGATCGCATCATCGCCTTTTTCAGAAGAAGGTAGCCAGTTTGTTGAGGAAAATAGCGGGACTATTCAAGACATCTTTCAAGGTTGGATCAATTATATTGACCTGATTAACAGCCTGGGTTGAAGCCTCTAGCACTCTAGCAATTCTCTATGGGATGGAGTACATAGCCCCACCCCTGCCCCTCCTACAAAGGTCGAGCCATTCAATATTGCCCCTCTCCACGAATGTCGAGCCACTCAATATTGCCCCTCTCCGTTCACGGAGAGGGGTTGGGGGTGAGGTGCCGAATTCCTCTCTCCTACTGCTCTACATAAAATCGCGGGGGTCGGTTACATATCCAGTCAACGCCGAAGCCGCAGCCGTATAAGGCGACGCCAGATAAATCCCCGCCTCTTTATTCCCCATCCGTCCGGGGAAATTGCGGTTAGTCGTAGAAACGCAAATTTCCGGCTCGTTCACGCGACCGAAAGTATCCTTGGGACCACCCAAACAAGCCGCGCAGGAAGGTGCCGCAGGCTCAATGCAACCAGCCGCCAAGAAAATCTCAGACAGAGTTTGCCCTTCGTACTTCTGGGTGAATAAGTCTTCGTAGACTTTCTGCGTTGCCGGTACTAAATAAGTAGGAACTTTCACCTGCTGTCCCTTAAGAATACGGGCAGCGTACATAAAATCTGAAGTTTTGCCGCCAGTGCAGGAACCGATATAAACTCGGTCAATCTTGACATCCCGGCATTCCCGCGCCAAAGCACGATTATCTGGAGAATGGGGCTTCGCGACGACCGGCTCTAACTTAGAGACATCATAATGCCGATCCGAGTAGAAACGAGCATCAGCATCCGTATAAACTGGCTCGAAAGGCTTATCAGTCCGGGCGCGGACGTACTCAAACGTCGTTTCATCCGGGGCGACCGTGCCATTTTTGCCACCCGCCTCAATCGCCATATTACACAGCGTCATCCGGTCTTCCATCGACAGACCGTTAATGGTAGTACCGGCAAATTCCAGCGCCCGATACGTGGCTCCAGCAACCCCAATATCTCCAATGATTTGCAAGATCAGGTCTTTCGCCAACAGGTAATTCGGCATCTCGCCCTCAAAGACAAAGCGCATCGTCGCCGGGACTTTGATCAGCAGCTTGCCGGTGCCCATAATGAAACCAGCGTCTGTGTTGCCGATGCCGGTGGCGAACTGACCAAAAGCGCCCGCGTTACAGGTATGGGAATCGGTACCAAACAGCACTTCACCAGGACGGGTGTGACCTTCTTGTGCTAGGGCAATGTGGCAAACACCTTTGTAATCGGGATTGGCTTTAAAGTCGGCTCGGTCGGTGATGTCGTAGAAATATTTAATGTCTTGCTCTTTGGCAAAGTCGCGCAGAATATCAACGTTGCGGTTAGCGCGTTCGTCGGCAGTAAAAATGTAATGGTCTGGAATCAAAACAATTTTTTCTTTGTCCCAGACTTTGGCATCAGCGCCAAATTCGCGCTTGAACACCCCGATTGTACCGGGACCACAAACGTCATGGGTCATTAACAAATCAACGTTAACCCAAATATTCTCCGCCGGTTCGACAATAGCCCGACCAGAGGCACGAGCCAAGATTTTTTCGGTGAGAGTCATCCCCATAGCTATTTTCCTCTTTCCTTGCAAAGACGCGATCGCTTTTATTTGATAATGCCTATTTTCTCCAGCCCTCTGTCATTCTATAACAATGTATTTCAGACAACTAATACTAAGGGTAGATGTGGGCTGGATACCTGAAATGTTTTATTATCAACCTTTCCACGATTTTAACCACTCAAATTTATCAGGCAAAACTAAAAATAAGGGTTCAACGTTACTGAAGATAAATCTGGAGATAAATCTGAAGATAAATATAAATATTAAAACGCTTGTATTGTAGATTCATCAATCTACATTTATATCCCTAAATATTAATCACTGATTTTTCTGGCGTTGTTAGTAAGGAATAATGGGTAATTGGTATAGGTAAAAACTTTTCAGTTCTAGAGACGCCATTATCGCGTCTAAATTTTGAATTCAAGAGCTTTCTTCAACTCAAAACACTCATTACCCATTACCCATTAACCATTACCACTTCAACAGATTAAACTGCTCCATGTCCACCGTCTCGCGGTTGCGATAGATTGACAGCACAATCGCCAAACCCACCGCGGCTTCAGCAGCTGCAACAGTAATCACAAAGACGGAAAAAACCTGACCTTTAATTTCTTGAGGATCGAGAAAATTAGAAAAGGCCATTAAATTCAAGTTGACAGAATTCAGCAGCAATTCAATCGACATCAGCACGCGAACAGCATTACGGCTGGTAATCAAGCCATAGATACCGATGCAGAAGAGGGCAGCGGCTAGCAGTAGAAAATACTGAAGTTCTAGGTGCATGAGTTTTCTTGGTTTCTATGTGTTGGTATCTGCGGGGAGTTTACCGCTTTCGGAGCCGACCGTCAAAAGTTCGCGAGGACGTTCCGGCAACGTTAAAGAGGTTGGTTGAGTTAGCTGAGGTGAAATTTCTTCTGGAATATACTCACGACGTGCCAGAACAATTGCGCCCACCATTGCCATCAACAACAACACAGATGCCAACTCAAAGGGTAGCAAAAAGTCACTGAAGAAATGCAGACCAATCTGCACAATGCTACTTTCAATGGGAGTGGTCAAGACCGCTAAAGTCCAGGGAGTTCTGATCACCATCGTACCCAGAAGCCCAAACAAGCCGATACAGACCAAAGCCGTTGATGCTTGGCGAATCCAGCGATTGCGAATGGGTGCAAAATCTTCCCGCTTGTTTACCAGCATGATGGCAAACAAAATCAGGACGTTAATCGCTCCAACATAAATGAGAACCTGCGCCGCCGCTACAAAGTCTGCATTGAGAAGAAGATACAGCCCAGCGATGCTGACAAAAACTCCACCCAGTAAGAAGGCTGAGTAGACAATATTAGTAAACAGCACCACTCCTAAAGCTGAGCCAATCATCATTAGCGACAGCAGGCCAAACGAAACAATCTGAACGCCTTCAGCTAGATTCATTTTTGTCCTTTGTCAGTAGTCAATCGTTTATTTGTCATTCGTCATTCATCATTAGTTTTTTACAAGTGACTAATGACGAATGACAAATCACTTTTATTTTTCCGTTTTTTGTTCCAGAATTTCCGCTGGAAGCTGACCGGGGCGACGGGAACCTTCTGGCAGGTCGTGCGGGTCCATGACGCCCTTGGGTAGGTAGACAAGTTCGCGCAGCGGCGTCACCATTGGGTCTTGCGTGACTTTGTACGGTAAACGACCCAGTGCCACGTTGTCAAAATTCAATTCGTGACGGTCGTAGGTGCTAAGCTCGTACTCTTCGGTCATTGACAGGCAATTGGTCGGGCAGTATTCCACGCAGTTGCCGCAAAAGATACAAACTCCGAAGTCGATGCTGTAGTGCTTGAGGAGTTTCTTTTTGCTTGCTTTGTCAAACTCCCAATCTACTACTGGCAGGTTGATGGGACAAACCCGCACGCAGACTTCGCAGGAAATGCACTTATCAAATTCAAAGTGAATTCGACCCCGGAAACGCTCGGAAGGAATGAGTTTTTCGTAGGGGTACTGCACGGTAATCGGACGCCGCCGCATATGGTCGAAGGTTACAGACAACCCTTGACCAATATATCGAGCCGCTTGGACGGTTTCTTTGGCGTAATCGCCAACTTGTTTGAGGAACTTAAGCATTGTTCTGTGTCTCTCTCTGATTAGAGAATCGGTTATTGGTGATTGTAGAAAAAGGTAATTTTTCCCACGACTTATTACCGATTACCGATTACCAATTACCCGCCAAAAGCAACGGGAAATGCTAATTTTAGGGCTGCGGTCAGTAGCAGGTTGACTAAAGACACTGGGAGCAGAAACTTCCACCCTAGATCGAGCAGTTGGTCAATGCGAACCCGTGGTACAGTCCAGCGCAGCAGAATCGCTATGAAAACGAGGAAGTAGGCTTTTAGGAGGGTCATGGTGATCCCCAGTGATGCATCAATCACCTGCAACCAGGGACTGGTTTCATTAACTCCTAGCCAGCCGCCTAACATTGAGAGGGGAATCGGAAATTCCCATCCGCCTAGATACAAGATTGCAACTAGCAGGGCAGAGAGGACGAGGTTGACGTAAGAGCCGATATAAAATAGACCGAATTTCATCCCGGCGTATTCGGTCTGATAACCGGCAACCAGTTCTTCTTCTGCTTCTGGCAGGTCAAAAGGGAGTCTTTCGCACTCTGCCAAAGCGGCAATCCAAAAGATGAGGAAACCCACGGGTTGCCGCCAGACGTTCCAGCTGAGGACGCCGTAGCCAGATTGCTGTTCTACGATGTCGATGGTGCTAAGACTGTTGGACATCATCGCGATCGCAAGTACGGAAAGCGCTAGGGGAATTTCGTAACTAATCGACTGCGCTGCCGCCCTTAAACCCCCTAGTAGGGAATACTTGTTGTTTGAAGAATAGCCGGACATCAGCAAGCCAATCGGCTGAATGCTGGAGAGGGCAATCCACAAAAAGACGCCCATTCCGACGTTAGAGATTACCAGGTTTTGCCCAAACGGCACAATCAGGAAGGACAAAAACACTGGGATGACGACGATGATTGGGCCTAGCGTGAATAGCAAGCGGTCGGTCTTGGCTGGGACAATATCTTCTTTGAAAACCAGCTTTAGACCATCGGCGACCGGCTGCAAAACACCCAGTGGTCCGGCGAATTCTGGCCCAATTCGCTGCTGAGCCGCAGCAGAAATCTTCCGCTCCAGCCAGACGACCACTAGCACCCCTACGGTAGCACCAATAATCATCAGAAACATCGGCAGCGGCATCCAAATGGCTTTGGCGGCACCTGCTGGGATGCCCAGATCCCTGAGGGATTGGATAAAAGTTCCTTGTAGGTCAATACCTGGGTTCATGTTTCCCGAACGAAGTAATTACTAGGACAATTCGAGACAAGATGTATCGAATCAATCTATCTGTTCTTTTGTGAAGATTTTTTTCAGCTACACAGCCTAGTATATCGTTGGAGCGCATCCAGCCCAGCGCAGCAAATAAGAAATTCTACTTATCCTTAAGTTAAAGTTTTCTGTGGTCAGGAAGAAGGGAGGCGCGATCGCTTGTTGTGGCGGGTGAAAGTGCGATCGCCTGTGTAATTATCACTGATACTGCTCGAACCAGACGGCTAAATCCGTCGGTGCCGTAAAATCCAACAGCGCCTCACCCAACTCCTCTAATTGAGCGATGGGTATCTGTTGAATCCGGCTCTTGCATCTGTTGGTCAACTGAGGCAACTAATCCCTACGAAGGTCAACCAATTAACAGTAAGCTTCCCCATCTACCCCGATTTTCGGAACCAGCGATCGCTCCTCCCATCTCCGCCACAAAAAAAGCGCGATCGCTTCCCCATACAATTTTTGTCGGAAGCGATCGCGTTTTTTCGGGTTCTAGATGACTATCGTTGTTCTATAGAAATGTAGCCAGCTTCGCGAGAACCTTTATAAATTTGAGTCGGACGATAGATGCGGTTTTCTCCTAGCTGTTCCTTCCAGTGAGCCAGCCAACCAGCAACACGAGCGATCGCAAACACGGGTGTAAACAAATCTGTAGGAATGCCCATCTTTCGGTAAACCAGACCCGAATAGAAATCCACGTTTGGATAAATTCCTTTTTCGCCTAATTTTTCCTCAAGTACCCTTTCCAACTCCACAGCAATGTCGTAATACTTATCGTGACCAAATTTCTCAAACAGTTGTTCTGCCAAGTTTTGGAGAATTGTCGCTCGCGGGTCTTTCACTTTGTAGACGCGATGACCAAAGCCCATAATTTTCGCTTTGCGCTGTAAGGCATCCTCTAGCCACGCAGTAACATTTGCCACTGAGCCAATTTCTTCTAACATGGTGATGACTTCTTCATTCGCCCCTCCATGCAATGGCCCTGCTAAAGTTCCCACCGCTGAGGCAACGACTGCGTAGGGGTCGGTCAGGGTTGAAGCCGTCACCCGTGCCGAGAAGGTAGAAGCGTTCATCGTATGTTCTGCATGAAGCGTCAAGCAGACATCGAAAATCCGCGCCGCAAGGGGGTCGGGTTCTCGCTCGTTCAGCATATACAAGAAGTTGGCAGAATAGTCCAAATCATCGCGAGGGCGCACGGGGTCGTTGCCTTTCCGCATCAGTTGGAAAGCTGCCACCATTGTGGGAATTTTGGCTAAGAGACGCACCACCGCTTCCCGAATGTAAGCAGGGTTATCTAAAGCGCGACGGGAGTAAAACAAACCCAAAGCAGCGGCAGAAGCTTGCAGCGCATCCATTGGATGCCCGGTTTCCGGAAAACACTTCATCATGTCCCGGATGCGATATTTGATCCGCCGATGATAGCGAATTTCACTTTCAAAGGCCTCAAGTTCTTCCTTCGTGGGGAGCGTACCCCAAATTAATAAATACGACGTTTCTAGGAAGGTACTCTTTTCTGCGAGGTCTTCGATGCGAATGCCGCGATATTCTAGTATTCCCTGTTTTCCATCGACATAGCTGATACTGGATTGGGCAGCGGGAATGCCTTCTAAACCTGGTTTATACTCGCAGACAGTCATGTTGCTACGGATTGGGTGAGGGGAACATACTCAAGTTACCTTACCAGAAACCGTTTTTGTAGTCGCTAGTTTTACCAGAATTTCTAAACGGGGATTACAACAGCCACTTGGGTGAGGAAAGCAAAAACATCTGGCTATGACCCACGGGAGACTGAGTTTCTGGAAGGCTTAATCCAATCATGCCTGCTTTTTTCAAAATTAGCGCTTCTTGGGTATCGCCCCACACCAAAATTTCTGCCCAATTTCCCAAGTTAGGTTGATGACCTACTAAGGCTAATTGAGATCCACCCGCTCGCCGCCATTCCTCTAACCATCTCAGCCAAGCTTGGATGCCACCCCCAGGAGCCAAGTCGATTGATTCTTCTAGATGGGGACACAAACTGGCGGCGACGAAAATTTTGGCGGTTTGGCGTGCCCTCACCAAGGGACTGGTGAGGATCAGGTCGAAGCGCACACCGATTTCATCCAGTCGTTTTGCTACTTTAGCGGTTTTCTTGCGTCCCTCATGGGTCAGCGATCGCGTTTCATCTTTGACGTCCTCAGATGGCTCGGCGGCGATTCCGTGGCGGATCAAATAAAGTTTCATAGGTTAATTGCTGATGGAAGAATGGAAGAGTCGCAATTTCCATTCTTCCACTCGCTTCTACTCCCCATGAAGCAGATGGTCTTTTGGGTTGACCAACCGAAGCAGCTTTTGCTTGATTTGGGTGTCAAAAACTTCCCATTTCATCTTGGCGTACTCAGAATTTTCATTGAAGCCGCCCAAGAACCCCATCGGAATTTCAAAGCCACCCGCGGAAAGTCGTCCGCCGCCAAAAAAGCGTCCTTGATTGTCTTGCCCAAAGGCTTCTTTGATAAACTCGTCAGGGTCGAGAGTCAGCTTGCTGGTTCTCAGGGAGCCAATTACGACTTCCAATTCTTCGTCTTCGTCGTGGACGATTCCGTAGACGACAGCCGTGTGGACGTTTTCTTCTGTCACGAGAAAGTCTGCCGCTTGGGGGATGGCATCTCGGTCTTCATAGCGAAGATAGCCAACACCAGCGATAGAGAAGTTATTTTGGACAGTGCGGTTGGTTAGCGATCGCTCGATTACATCCATCACCCGTTTTGAGCGATACGCCTGCAAGACTGCATTCAGCAGCTGGGCGTCATAAAAACGGCTGAGATACCCGGCAGCTAGAAAATCCTCTTCCTGAGCTTGCATCAGCCGGTTCGTGTCTGACCTCAGACCATGCATCAGTGCTGTCGCACATTTTACGTGTTCGCCAATACCGCTATCCAGCTTGAGCAACCCTCCTTGGAGGTACTGGGTTAAAATCGTCGCCGTTGCTCGTGTAGAAGGGCGAATATCCGTAAATTCAGCATGAAGTTCCGTCTGTATACTGTGATGGTCAATCACAACCGTAATCGGGATTCCTGCCTTTTGTACCCAAGGCAGCAATTGACAGGTCGTGCCCTGGTTATCAATCAGAACACAACCCTGATACACCGACAAGTCCTTCTCCTTTTCCTTCAGGCACTGGACGCCCAAGCGTTTTGCGGGTAAGCCTGTAAGTTTAACCAGAGCAATATTTTCTTGGTGGCTGAGAGTGCCAGCGTACACAATTTCGCATTGGATGTTGTACTGCTTGGCAATCAGTTGATACGCCCAAGCGCCCGAAAGGGCATCCGGGTCGGGAAAATCTTGCAAAATTACCAGATGACGATCGCCCCGGTGACGCTCTAAAGTCTGTCGTAGCGATTCCACGATTCTTTCCAGTGGGGGTTCGCTCGACCCTCTTGCTGAATAATTACCAGATCCATTTACTGTATGTGTGGGAGCCGCCTCTGTTCGTTGAATTTCAACCACAGATTCCGAATCTGGCTTGGTGTCTATAGGCTTTGACTCGGCGGCGATTGGAGAACCATTGAGAGGCTTGAGCAAATTAGATCGCATATTATGGATAATGCAGGTGTGCAAAGCTATAAAATTAGTATTCCAGTTGCTGCAACAGTCTCTCTCCTCACGCTTCCTGCCAAGTATTTGACAGATTCAGTCAATCGCCCAAAGGGCAGAAAAAAGCGCAGTACAGAAACCCTTGTAAATGCCGCGAAAACTCGCCTCTTTACTGCGAAAACAGGTTTCCAGAGACGCCGTGATTACGCTTGTCTTGATATAGAGCTACCTATTCATAGATCTTGACAAAAAAACTGGCAAACGACACTCCCCCTGCGGTCGCGTTTTCCGGTCTTGACCTTTTACAGTTGCGCTCTTGCTCTTTCATGGCTACCGATTGGCAATGAGGGGTTAAGGAAGAGTGCAATGTTCCTCCGCCCCCAGTCCTAGGGGCACCACCCGTACTTGCCAGTCTCTTGACTAGCCAAATTTTAAAACCCCCCGCAGTTGATTTAAATGCAGGGGGCTAAAGGCCGATCACATATTTTTTCCACTCCTGATGCGTACCACTTTTGAGGTGTTTCGCAACTTCAAAGTGCAGACTACTGTAAGGCTTGCGAGGCGGCTGCCGCAAAATCATGTTGGCTTCCTTGGGGGTGCGGCTGCCTTTATTGACATTGCAGCGCACGCAAGCGGTGACAATGTTTTCCCAGGTATCGCCGCCGCCACGAGAGCGGGGAATTACATGATCGAGCGTTAAATCGTCCCCGGTATAACCGCAATATTGACAAGAATGACTATCGCGGTGGAGGATATTTCGACGAGTCAGGGGAATTTCCTTATAAGGAACCCGGACATAGTAGCGCAGCCGAATAACCGTCGGGAGTGGAAACTCTGAGTAGACGTATTTGCCGTTGTGTTCAACCCGCTCTGCTTTCCCTTTGATCAACAAGACAGCAGCCCGCCGCCAGCTGGTGATGTTGAGCGGTTCATAAGAGGCGTTTAACACCAGAACCTTGCCCATAGGGTGATTGAGATATTGAGAAGATTTTTCCAGATGGTAACACAGTTAACCCAAACGCTGTCAGGCTCAAGAGATAGAGAGGGAGTAGGAGAGCATTCCTGTTTTCATTCAAACCTCAGACCTCACTCCTCAGCCTGCCGATTTCAGACCTCAACACTGCTATACGACAGCTTCTAACAGTTCTCTTAAGAGAAAACTATAGTTGAATAACACTTAAATTTTGTCTTTGAGTCCCGAAAATGCTTCTTCAACATTCCGTCTTTACATTAACTTTTTCTAATCGTTGCTATAAACGTGACTTATCCTTTAAATTAATTTTTTTTAAAGATAAAAAATTAATTTAAAAATATAAAAACTAATAACTGTATCAATAGATTTTCAAGCGTTCTCTTATCGCAATCCTAATTTCAGTTGGAAGATGCCAGCCTTTCAGAACTCCGGCTGCTATAGGAAGTCGGGATTTTTTTTGCTTTGACGTTGCATGAAATTAGGCGAGCAATGCCTACCTGCCATACTTTTCGGGCACCCTGTTAAGATAGTACGGTTTCTAGGGGTAAAGAGATTGGTAGTTCTATGGTCATTGCCTTTGACATACTTTGACATAGATGATACCCCGCGCCTTAATCAGATGAAAGAGCATACTACTCAGCATTCACCCGCTTCTTGATGTAGGCTGAGAAGTCCTGTACGGGCGGCAATCATGCTAAAAAGCGCGCTGTGTAAAAACTTGCTACCCGCATGAATGTGACGTCTGCGTGACAGGCGTCACATTCATGCGGTATCCAGCCTCACTAAGTCATGAGGCGACTATCATACGCTATCAAGGTTTTCAATCACCAAATCCTCTAAAGAAAAAGTTTACATTTAGAATAAAGAATTCTCGATAGCGCAATGCAAGTTCAAGCAACCAGTAAGCACTCAAGAGTTCTTAAGACATCCACACTTAAGGATGTCTTATTAGATACTCATCAGACTGAACCACTTATTAATTCAAACAAGCTGGTGCCGAAGATTCCAGATCCTCAGGAAATAATTTGTCAGTTTTTTTTGGACATTGTTAAACAATGGGCACCAGATTTAGTTCTGTATGAGTTTAAAACTTTATTTATTAATCCAGTCAAGGCGATTGGTTCAGCACATCTGCAAGCACTTAAAACAATTGTTGATTCTAAAAACGAAGAAGAATTTAAAAATACATTAAAGCGTTCTTGTTATATTCTTCTCAATAACTGGATATTGGCTCGCCACTACCAAGCCTTAAAAGATTTAATTCAATTAATTTCTAATTCTGCTAACTGTGATAGCATCTCATCTCCAACTGTAAAATGTCTAAAAGCTTGGCTTGCAGATTTCGTTAATAGCCAAGATTACGAGGAACTTAAGCTATTTGTTTCTAGATATGAAAATCGAGAGCAAGACCATTGGAAGAGCCGTTATACATCTTATTTGTTAGCGCCTCAGTATGTTAATAAGAAAAATTCTGAAGAACAGCGCCAAGCTGCTAAAGGCTTATCAAAGCAGTTGAAAGACCAGTTTAAGTTTGATCTGGCAATGTACACAGCTCATTCTGAGTCTAGGGGATTTAACAATAAGAAAAACCAAAATCCTACGGCTTTGGGCGATCAAGCACTCCGTTTAGTTAAAAAAGTTATCGCTAGACGTGGAATGTTTAGCTATGAAAACATTGCAAATATTTTTTTAAAACAAACCAAAGAATTGAAATACAAGCATTTTAAACAAGGCTTGCTAAAATATTTATTTTATTCGACTGAAAGCCAAGGTCAGGTAGAGACTTTAAAAACTAATTTGTGGAAAATATTAGAATTTATCTATAAAGAGGCTGATGAAGAAGAGATCAATAGCCTTCTGCTGATTAAAACCTGTAAACGGGTAATTGAATGTTTAACGATCAAGAATAATGGAGAACCTTCTTCTCTGTTCGTTTCATTAGCTTCTGAAGGAAAATCGGTTACTCTAGCAATCCTACTGCTGAAAATTATTCTAATTTGTCCTCCCACTCGGACTCATTTAGAAGTTTGTTTGGCTAAATTGATTCAATACTATGAAGAATATTCGCAAGAAGAATGTTCTTGGGTGATTAACTTTTTAGAAGTAATCAGAATTACTTTAACAATTTATACAGAAAATGTTCAATTCGATTTAGTCAATATGGAGGAAGATAGTCTCTCTCCGTCGGGTAGTATTGATGGGAAGGGTTATCGAGTTTTCTCTCGGAAGTATCGGAAGTAACCGGAAACTTGGTAGTGGCTCTAGAGGACTACCTGTTTAAAGCGGGATGGTGGAACTTACTTCAATACTAATTTTTCCTTGTGATGCTAGCCATCAGAAATCCCAACCCTCTTCACAAGGGAGCAAAAAGAAAATCGTAAGTGTAGCGCCAGTAAAATGAATGGGTATAAGTTGGTAGACCTGTAGAGCTAGCGTTAGTAGACCTGTAAAGCGATCGCATCTACGTAGAGAGTCTCAAAAAATTACTCCACCAGGCTACAAAAAAGGGGCGATTGATGAATCACCCCTACCTGTGTGTTGATTTATACCATTTTGTTGTAGATCTGCCGCTTGTGCCAATTTTGAAGTTATGTTGCGGCGCTTGTTTGGTCGTCCAAACCCCCAAATCTAAAATCCAAACGAGGATCAATGGCTTGACGAAGCGACTGGTTCCCCACCTGGCGTGCGTAACTCTTCCACCATTTCCTGTATTTCCAGCGGCGGTGGCGGAGTTAGACGCGAAACAACCCAGGTGACAACAAAGTTGATCGCCATGCCCAAGGTGCCAATTCCCTCAGCAGAAACGCCGAAAAACCAGGGTGACATCCCATAAAATTTGACACCCGCAATGTAGGAGATGGTAAAGATAAGACCAGCTAACATCCCGGCGATCGCGCCTTCCCGATTTGTCCGTTTGTCGAAGATACCTAAAATGATGACTGGGAAAAAGCTGGCTGCGGCTAAACCAAAGGCAAAAGCCACCACCTGCGCCACAAAACCGGGGGGATTGATGCCGAAGTATCCGGCAATTGCGATCGCAAACCCGACCATAATTCGACCCACCATCACTCGCAGCGATTCTGACGCACCTGGATTAATGATGCGGTAGTAGATATCGTGAGCAACCGCACTAGAGAT
Organism: Trichocoleus sp. Lan; assembly: GCF_039961855.1. Lineage (NCBI taxonomy): Bacteria > Bacillati > Cyanobacteriota > Cyanophyceae > Leptolyngbyales > Trichocoleusaceae > Trichocoleus > Trichocoleus sp. Lan. Next base: position 14,711 of record NZ_JAMPKA010000001.1, read on the forward strand.
TACCAAAAGCAAGCCGGATGCGGTAGACAGCGCCGCCGCTAATCCTCCCGTCGCCACCAAGCCGATCACCCAAGGAGCGAGTTTTGCCACTTCTGGCGTCGAGAGAACGATAATATCCGGATCGATGCCGATCTCGCTAGTAGCTTTATCGGGCGTTAGCTGAATCCGCCCATCCCCGTTCTTATCTTCAAAGGTAAGCAGCTTGGTGTTTTCCCACTTGTTCACCCAGTCGAGTTGATGAATTTCCTGAATCGTCTGGTTGTGCAAACTGTCGATCAGGTTATAACGGGCAAACGTTGCGAGCGCGGGGGCGCTAGTGTAGAGTATCGCGATAAATAGCAGCGCCCAACCCGCTGAGTAACGCGCCGCACGGACATCAGGAACTGTGTAAAAGCGCACGATGACATGGGGAAGTCCCGCAGTTCCCACCATCAAAGCAATGGTGGTAAACAAAACATCCAGCATCGATTTGTTGACAAACGGTTTGGTGTATTCCTGAAAACCGAGGTCAACCTGGATTTGGTTTAATTTCGGGACAATATCGCTAAAAGGGAACGCCAGTTGGGGGATCGGGTTGCCGGTGAGCAGCATGGCGATCGCGATCGCGGGAATCAAGTAGGCAATAATCAACACGCCGTACTGTGCCACCTGAGTCCAGGTAATTCCCTTCATTCCCCCTAAAACGGAGAAAAAGCCGACAATCACCATCCCAATGATCACGCCAGTGCTTACATCCACTTGCAAGAAGCGGCTGAACACAATTCCCACACCCCGCATCTGTCCAGCGACGTAGGTCATGGAAACAAAAACTGCCGCCACAACTGCCACTAAACGGGCGACATTGGAGTAATAGCGATCGCCCACAAAGTCCGGCACCGTATATTTACCGAACTTCCGCAAATAGGGAGCCAGCAACAACGCCAGCAGAACATAGCCACCCGTCCAACCCATCAGATAGATCGAGCCGTCGTAACCCAAGAAGGAAATCAACCCTGCCATTGAGATAAACGACGCCGCCGACATCCAATCTGCTGCTGTTGCTGCACCGTTGGCGATGGGTGGGACTCCACGTCCCGCCACGAAAAAGCCTGCACTTTCTTTAACGCGTGACTGCCAACCGATGTAGAGGTACCCAATGAAAGAAAGACTAACCAATAAAATAGTCCAGATTTCAACTGACATTCTTTCCCTCACTCATCGATATCGTATTTGCGATCGAGCTTGTCCATCTGCACGGCGTAGATGAAAATCAGCCCTACAAAGACAAAAATAGAACCCTGCTGTGCCATCCAAAAGCCGAGAGGAACGTTACCAAAACGCACCGCATTCAATGGCTCAACTAACAGAATGCTAAAAACGAGGGATACTAGCGCCCAAACGATCAAAAGATTCCGAATTAAAGCAGTATTGGCTTGCCAGTAAGCCTGACGTTTATCTTGATGCATAGATTTTTGCGGTTGCCAGAACCTCAAAAGAGAATAATTTGATTAGATTATCAGGAGTGGACGCGATCGCGCTCTTTTGATGCAGCCACCTAGCAGCGAAACATCTCGTAAAACTAAACGTAAAATCCCGGAGGGAGATAACTTCAGTTCCTACAAAATCCGGGTTTTTGAAGATTTACACTTACATGCTCAGCGTATACCGCAATGCTTCAGCTTCTTAAACTTAGGAAGTGGCAGAAAATCCGCGATCGCTTCCGAGTAAATACATAAATTGGGATTCTAAAAACAAAATGCAAAATTTTGTAAGAATTGGGATGAATACTCTGCATTATTTGTCGGAAGCGATGGGAATACTAATAAAAGATAACGGGGAGTAAACATCCAAGAGGGCTACTGTGAACAATCCCAAGCATCCAAGCGAACCGACTGAGCCGCTGGCGAAAGCAGAGTCCGAACTCAATGCATTTTTTAACCTGTCCCTCGATCTCTTAGGCATTTGCGGGCAAGATAGGTACTTCCAGAAACTCAACCCCGCCTGGGAGAGCATTTTGGGCTGGACGCTGGAAGAATTGATGTCGCGCCCTTGGATTGAATTTGTCCATCCAGATGATGTTAATGCAACGCTAACCGCATCCGGAGAATCTGCTGACAATGCGATCGCTCATTTTGAAAATCGCTATCTCTGCCAGGATGGCAGCTATCGATGGCTGTCTTGGAGAACGTTACCGCATCAAAATGGATGCTTCTATGCAGTTGCCAAAGATATCACCGAGCATAAAGCCGTTGAGTTAGAACTACAACAACTCACCGCCCAAGTTAAGCAACAATCCACAAACCTCGACCAAATTCTCTCAGCTTCTCCAGATCAGATTTATCTGATCGATAGAGCGGGAAAATATGCCGATACTAGCGTTGCAGGTGCCAAGGCACTGGGGTTCCAGCGTAGTGACATAGTGGGGAAGACATGGCAAGAACTCGGCTTGCAACCGGAAAATATGGGGTCAATTGAAGCGCACCATCAGACAGTATTTTCTACTGGGCAACCGATGACTGGCGAAGCTTACCTTCCCGCCATCGAGGGTTTCAGGCACTACGAGTACAATATCACCCCCATCCATAATCCAGATGCCAGTGTGGATGCAATCCTCAGCACTGTCAGAGATATTACCAGTCAAAAGTGGGCAGCCGCCGCCCTAAAAGAAGCCAACGAAGAACTAGAAAAGAGAGTAGAAGAGCGTACAGCAGAATTACAACAGGTCAACGAGCAACTCCGGGACGAAATTAGCCAAAGCCTGCGACACGCTGCGCTAAGCCAGCGTGCAGAAGCAGCACGGCGCGAGAGCGAAGAAAGATTTCGTCGAGTTTTTGATGATGCTCCTATCGGTATCACCTTAGTCAGAAAACCTGACTATCGGTTTTTCATGGTAAATCGAGCCTTTTGTGAAATTTTGGGTTACACGGAGTCAGAACTGACAACCCTTGACCTTTTTGATATTAACCATCCTGAAGATTTGGAAATAGAAACGCCTTATCTCAAGCAAATCATTCAGGGAGACATAGACAGCTATCAGCTTGAGAAACGTTATATCAAGAAAAACCAAGAAATTTGCTGGGTGAAGTTAACGGTAACAGTAATCCGGAATGAAATTGGAGAAATCCTCTATGAATTAGGCATGGTTGAAGACATCACCGAGCGGAAACGAGCTGATGCTGAAATACGGAATGCGATGGAAAAAGAACGGGAACTCTGCGAACTGCGTTCTCGCTTTGTTACCACCGTATCCCACGAATTTCGCACCCCGTTGAGCATCATCATTCTATCTGCCAGATTACTAGAACGTTTCCCACATCAAGCAAGTGAAGAAAAAAAACGCGAGTATTTTGCTCGCATTCAAGCAGCTGCCAAGAATATGACCCATCTATTAGATGATGTGTTGTTTATTGGTAAAGCCGAAGCCAAGAAGCTTGCCTTTAATCCAGCACCTTTAGATTTAGAAAAGTTCTGTCACGACCTCGTGGAAGATATCCAAGTGACAATTAGCAAGCAACACGCGATCGCTTTCGCTTGTCAAGGTCAAAGTACCCATTTTTGTATGGATGAAAAGTTGCTTCGGCAAATTTTTACGAATTTGCTTTCAAATGCCATCAAGTATTCCCCGAAAGGCGGCAATATTCAGTTCGACTTAGTTTGCGAACAAGGAACAGCACTTTTTTCCATCCGAGATAAAGGAATCGGCATTCCTCCCGAAGCCAGAACACGGTTATTTGAATCTTTTCATCGAGCTGATAATGTGGGGACGATTCCGGGTACTGGATTAGGACTTTCTATCGTAAAAAATTGTGTAGATTTACACGGTGGAAAAATTTCAGTAAACAGTGAAATTGGAGTGGGAACAACCTTTGCTGTTACGCTTTATTCAAGTAACTGTGGCTCTAAAGTAGAGGCAATTAATTCTCTCGTTCAAGCTTCATAAAATCTATAAATTATTTTTATCAAAATAATTTATAAAATCAAGGCATTCATTTAAATTTGAGCTTAGATATTTCCTCCCTTTTCTAGGAACTGCTTCAAAATCTCGCTGGGTTTGCGATCCCATGTATCTATGTGATTGTAAATTAAACCATCTTTATTAAGTTTATACGTAGAGTAGCCATTAAAAAATAGGCGAGGTTTCCACGGAAGGCGCAAAACACCGCGTACAGTCCAATTCGCCCTAATCGTCTCTTCGTCTATCTGCGCTACATCATGAAGATCGAAAAATATTTCTGTAAAAAATAGCTGCGCGTGAAATCGCAACGTCCAAAAGATAATCCGATAGTTGAATTTCCATTTAAATTTATTCACTGGATCTTCAAAGTAGATATCCTGCGTATAAATGTCGTAGGAAATATCTCTTTCAAAAAGCATGGGTAGATCCTTTTTAAGCGTTTCCACCACTTGTTCTACTTGTAATTGATATTCCACCCGCATTCTCTCCTCAACCAGCGGCACAGTGATGATTTTAGCGGCTTTTTAACTTCTTTTTTTGCAGAAAACCGGATTCTAGACCAGCTGCGATTTTACATCGATTTTCATCGATTGCTTCTTGTCTATGGATGCGATCGCTTACAAAGTAATAAAAGATCCGAAATTCTACAGTAGACGGTATCTCCAGCTAATGCTGTGTCAGGGCGTTAGCGACAAAGATTTCTAGTCAAAAGTTTTCTGCCTAAAAATAAACTGATAGTTGCTGTCTAGATGACCTGCTAGCTATCCGTAATTTCTCTGAAATCTGTCGATTAACACATAAATAGTCAAAGTCGATTGTTTGCACAAATTGTAAGCAAATTGTTACCTTATTCATGAAAATCAACAAATATATGAAATATTCCAAGATAAGATACAAATTGAATATTAAATGTAAAAACTATTACAGCCATAAATCTTGATGCTAAAATTTGTGCAAAATTTTTTGTCAAAAGATTTTATTCCCCACGGGCATTGTTACCTGTGGAAGCCTGGATTAGTGTGGCTGCACATTACATCTGATATTTTGATCGCAGTCGCTTATTATTCGATTCCAATCATGCTGGTATATTTTGTCTCCAAAAGGCGAGATATGCCCTTTTATGGGATATTCCTGTTGTTTGGAACGTTCATTGTTGCGTGCGGTACGACGCATCTAGCAGAGGTGGCGACGCTGTGGCATCCGTATTATTGGTTATCAGGATTCTTGAAAGCCTTTACGGCTGGGGTTTCTGTGTATACGGCGTTGATGCTAATGCCCTTAATTCCTCAAGCACTTACATTTCCTAGTCCAGCGCTATTGGAAACTGCCAACAACACACTAGAAAAGGAAATTGCCGAGCGCCAAGCCACTGAAGAAGAACTACGAAAACTCACATTAGAGTTAGAAAGACGAGTTGAAGAAAGGACTGCGGCGCTACAATCTGCCAACATCTTGTTACAACAGGAAATTGTCGAACGCCAGCAGACAGAAGCGGCGTTAAGGGAAAGCGAAGCGCAATATCGTCGCATTGTCGAAACCACGACTGAGGGAATCGGGGTTCTCGACACCGCAGGCAATACATCTTTTGCGAACAATCAGATGGCCCAAATGCTAGGCTATACCATCCCTGAGATGCTAGGTCAGACTTTATTTGCATTCATGGATGAAGAAGGTCAGGCGATCGCGATCGCTCAGATGGAACGTCGCCGCCAAGGAATTAAAGAACAACATGACTTTAAATTCACCCGTAAAGATGGCTGTAACTTGTGGGCGATTGTTGCTACAAATCCCATCTTCGATCAAACAGGACAATACATCGGTGTCTTAGGAATGATTACCGACATTACCGAACGTAAAGCCGCCGAGGAAGCCTTACGGCAATCGGAAGCGCAATTGAGACAACAAACAAACCAGCTAGAACAAGCTTTTCGAGAACTTCAACAAACCCAAGCGAAGCTCGTTCAAAGCGAAAAAATGTCCAGTTTGGGGCAGTTAGTCGCCGGAGTTGCTCACGAAATTAATAACCCAGTCAACTTCATCTACGGCAATATCACCCACATCAGCGACTATACTCAGGAACTGCTCAACCTGCTGTCCCTCTACGAGAAACACTATCCTCATCCGGTTCCTGAAATTCAAGCCTATGTAGAGATGAGCGACTTCCAATTTATGAAGAACGATCTCCCAAAGCTGCTGGCGTCGATCAAGGTGGGAGCAGAACGCATCCGCCAAATTGTCTTGTCGCTGCGTAACTTCTCCCGACTGGATGAAGCGGAAATGAAAGTCGTTGATATTCATGAGGGAATTGAAAACACTTTGCTGATTTTGCAGCATCGCTTGAAACAAGTCGGAGGCACTTTAGGCATTCAACTGGTCAAAGAATATGGCAAGTTGCCGCTAGTCGAGTGCTACCCAGGTCAGCTCAACCAAGTGTTTATGAATATTCTCAGCAATGCAATTGATGCCCTCGAAGAGGCAATCGGGAATGGGTCACGGGTTGTGAATCATGGGGAAGAAAGTACCCATGAACAATTACCTACGATTCGGATTCATACTCAAATGCTAAACACCAATCAGGTAGCAATCTACATCGCTGATAACGGCCCTGGTATGAGTCAAGAGGTGCAGCAACGAGTGTTCGATCCGTTCTTTACCACAAAAAGCATCGGCAAAGGCACGGGGTTGGGGTTATCCATTAGTTATCAGATTGTGGAAAAACACGGTGGTCAATTAAAATGTATTTCCGCAGCGGGACAAGGGGCAGAATTTACCATCGAAATTCCCATTCACCAGACCAGTCGGCAGCCTGCTTTAGTGAAGCCATCTGCCTTGTTTTTAGAGCCGTATAAATCTTGATAAAATTTATAAAAAATTAGGCAACTCTTTGCTAAAGACAATAAAATCCCCGTATTTTCACGGTTGCTGAATTTTGCAGTTGCTCCAGCTAGAATACAAAAATTTAAATAAGCAGCATTTTTGCTACCGAGCCAAGTTGTAAATAGATTAATTAAATAATCTTTGTGATCCTGTATACAGACTAACTTTCTACATCTAAAAATTAATAAAATTAAAAACTTATTAAGGGAATTTGTGACAGAAAAACGAAATTTTTGTGACTTAGATCCCTCAAGAACCTATGTAAATTAAGGTAAAAGTAAAAGTTACGAATATAAATATAACTAACCTAGCTGAGGAAAAACAGAATATGGGAAATCTGAGCCGGATAGGTATATTTGAAGCTATATCCCAAAAAATAACCAAAGCTAGTGCCAGCAAAAATGTCGCAAGCATCGAATCTGGAGAAATATCCTGCGTGAAAGCGCCTATGCCTAGCCATGAAGCAGGAAGGCTGAAAGCCCTCCAGCAGTATGAGATTCTTGATACGGCTCCCGAACAGGCTTTCGACGATCTAGCTCGTGTGGCTGCACATATTTGCGGAACACCAATTGCGCTAATCAGCCTCGTCGATGCGAATCGGCAGTGGTTCAAGTCAAAAGTCGGTGTGGAAGTATCAGAAACACCGCGAGATATCGCTTTTTGCTCCCATGCTATTCTGCAAACCGATTTGTTTATCGTCTCAGATGCATTAGCCGACCAACGGTTTGCCACGAACCCTTTGGTAACGACTGACCCCAATATTCGCTTTTATGCAGGTGCGCCTTTAATCACACCCGCCGGTTATGCGCTGGGAACGCTGTGCGCGATCGACTTTGTGCCGCGTCAACTCAAGCCTGAGCAGCAAGAAGCCCTCTTAGCACTGAGTCGTCAGGTCGTAGCGCAACTGGAACTAAGACGTAATTTAGTAAATATGCGACAAGCGATCGCTGAGCGCTTGCAAGCAGAAAGTCTCTTAGCTAGTCAGAAGCGTGTACTGGAAATGATTGCTAGAGGAGACTCTCTCAATAGCGTCCTGAACGTCTTATGCCGCAATATTGAGAAACATTCCAGTAAAATGCGATGTTCCGTTCTACTTCTGGATGAAAATGGGCGCAATCTCCGCCATGCCGCAGCACCTAGTCTTCCAGAAAGCTATAATCGTGCCCTTGACGGAATCGCCATTGGGTCGCGTGTTGTTTCTTGCGGGACAGCTGCCTATTGGAAGGAGCCTGTAATTGTCTCAGATATTGCCATCGATCCGTTGTGGCAAGATTACCGCGAGTTAGCGTTGAGCAACGAACTGCGAGCTTGTTGGTCTACACCAATTCTTAATTCGGATGGCAAGGTGTTGGGTACTTTTGCCATGTACGACTCCCAGCCTTGCACCCCTAATTCTTATGATTTACAACTGATTGAAATAGCGACAAACTTAGCAGGAATTGCCATTGAGCGCCAGCGGACAGAAACCGCACTCCAGAAAGCGCACGAAAAGCTAGAAAATCGGGTTTGGGAACGAACCCAAGAGCTAGAAAAAGCGAATCAGACATTACAAGCCGAAATGGAAGAGCGCCAGCGAGCAGAAGCGGCGCGGCGGGCATCAGAAGAGAGATTCTTTAAAGCCTTCCGTTCCACTCCTGACGCAATCACTATCAGTACGGTGGCAGAGGGACGCCTTGTTGAAGTCAACGATAGCTTGCTAAACATTACTGGTTATACCCGCGAAGAAATCATCGGTCGCACCACAGTTGAGCTGAAGATTTGGGCAAATCAGGAGCAGCGCGATCGCATGAAGCAGATATTGCTGGAGGAAGGGTCTGTTCGCAACATAGAATTTACCTTCCTTACAAAATCAGGTGAGGCGCGTGTGGCATTACTATCAGCAGAGATTATTGACTTTGACAATCAGCAATGTCTCCTCGCTGTGAGCCGAGATATTACCAGCCGCAAGCAAGCAGAAGAAGCACTTAGAGTACAACAAGAGTTTCTTCGCAATGTGATTGACTCCACCCCAAATTTAATTTTTGTCAAAGACTGGGACGGAAAATTTACTCTGGTTAACAAAGCATTAGCAAGTATTTATGGAACAACCGTTGAAAATTTGCTTGGCAAAACCGATGCAGATTTCAATCCGAATTTTGAGGAAGTAGAACGGTTTCTCTCTGATGACAGAGAAGTGATAATAGGAGAAACGGAAAAAATCATTTCTGAGGAGACCCTCACCGACTCTACAGGCAACGTGCGTTGGTTTCAAACCACCAAGAAATCTCTAGTCTCGCCAGATGGAAAAGCCCGACAAGTGCTGGGTGTTGCTACAGATATTAGCGATCGCAAACTGGTAGAGGATCTATTAATCCACGATGCCTTTCACGATAAGCTGACAGGTTTAGCCAACCGCGCTCTATTCATGGAGCGGCTCGGACATTTGGTTGAGCTGACAAAACGGCGTCAAGATTACTTGTTTGCTGTACTGTTTCTGGATCTCGATCGCTTTAAGGTGATTAATGACAGCCTTGGACATACAATCGGCGATCAACTACTTGTCGAAATCGCTTACAGGCTCCAGAGGTGTCTGCGTCCTGGAGATATGGTTGCCCGTCTTGGGGGAGATGAGTTCACGATTCTTCTAGAAGATATTCAAGATGTGAGTGACGCCACCCGCATTGCGAACCAAATTCAAAATGAACTCGCTTTACCTTTTAACCTAAACGGGCAGGAAGTCTTTACCAGTGCCAGTATTGGCATTGCCTTTAACACTACAGATTCTCACCAGCCGCAAGACCTCTTACGCGATGCCGACATTGCCATGTATCGTGCTAAGGCATTGGGTAGAGCGCGTCATGAGGTCTTCGACATGACGATGCACACTCGCGCTGTGGAACTTTTGCAGTTAGTAACTGACTTGAGGCAGGCTGTTAATCGCCAAGAGTTTCTACTTCACTACCAGCCCATTGTTTCGCTCTCCACAGGTCAAATTACTGGATTTGAAGCTCTAGCGCGCTGGCAGCATCCAGAACGCGGTTTGATTTCTCCAGCTGAGTTTATTCCAGTAGCAGAAGAAACTGGACTAATCGTTCCTATCGGTTGGTGGGTATTACAGGAAGCGTGCCGTCAGATGTATGTATGGCAAAAACAACTTGTTAATGATTCATCATCCGGTGTTCCTGGCAACAAACCATTAACCATCAACCATCAACCATTAACTGTTAGCGTAAATCTATCGAGCAAACAGTTTACGCAACCTCATCTCGCTCAAGCAATCCATCAGATTTTAGAAGAAACAGGTTTAGATCCTGGCTGTTTGCGGTTAGAAATCACTGAAAGCGCCGTGATGGAAAATGCTGAATCTGCGATCGCGACCCTCTTACAATTGAAAAAACTAGGCGTCCAACTCTATATTGATGACTTCGGCACGGGTTATTCATCTTTAAGTTATCTGCACCGATTTCCGATTGATACGTTGAAAATTGACCGCTCTTTCGTCGGTAGAATGAGCAGTGATAGCGAGAATTGGGAGATTGTCCGTACCATTATCACACTGGCTCACAACTTGGGTTTGGATGTGGTGGCAGAAGGAGTAGAAACAGCAGAGCAACTTGCCCAACTCAGAACCCTGCAATGCGAGTATGGACAAGGTTACTTTTTCTCCCGACCTCTGGATGTTGCATCTGTCGAGACATTCATGGCGGCAGAGCATCAGTGGTGAGAAAAATCGGCTGTTTTGTTCTGAGAATGTGGATTTTCCTAACACCCTATAGAGACAGTAACGAGAGCATCCCCTGAATTGCGTTCCGGGTCTTGGCGTATGCGTTCTCTTTGCTGCTCGTTTTCCTCACAAATTTAATAATTTCTTGGGTTCAAATCAGAAAAAATAAATACAATAAGTATAAATACATATTCAACCGAAAAAGGTTGGAGTTAGCCATGAACAATGTGCAGTACGCTTTTGTACTTCGACGACTGGCTACTATTTTGGCTGTAGCAATTTTGTCTTTGAGCCTGACAGCAGCCATCACCGGAATTCTTCTATCTTTCTACTACGAACCGACCGCAGGTGGAGCCTATAATTCCTTGACGGAAATCAAATCAGAGATTCCCAATGGTTGGCTAATTCAGCGTCTCCATGAGATTGCTGGAAATGGATTGATCGGGGCTTCTCTGATAGCGATTGTTGTGATGTTTCTCGGTGAAAAATTTCGCCGAAGCTGGCTGACCGCTTGGATTAGCGGAATTTTATTAACTTTGGTAGCGATCGCGCTTGGTTGGACTGCCATGCTTCTCGATTGGACACAGTTAGGGTACTGGCGTTTCACCATCGAATTAGGCACAGTAGAAGCCGTCCCTGGAATTGGTTCCCTACTCCGAGAAATCCTCACGGGGGGTGGAGCCATCAATACGGTAACAGTTGCCCATTTGTACACGTTGCATAGTTACATTCTTTCAATTGGGGCACTGATTCTGGCAGTGATTCATCTCGGAGGACTATTGCTACAAGAAAAAGAAGAGAAGCAGACGCTGATAGAATCAGAAGCAAAATTAAGCTGACATACATCTAAATCACCCAAAAAAACTCAAACGTCTATGTCCGTCCCTCACCAACTGGCGGTTGGCAGCAATAGACAAGCCATTGTCATCGGTGGCAGTATGGCTGGGCTACTGGCAGCGCGAGTGCTTGCCGAACGCTTTGATCAAGTGACGATTATTGAACGCGATCGCATCCCAGACAAACCAGAGACGCGCCGAGGGGTACTCCAAGCCCACCAAGCTCACGTTCTGCTGTTGCGGGGGCAGCAGATTTTAGAGCAACTGTTTCCTGGGTTAGGTACTGAATTAGCGGCTGCTGGCGCTACTGCTTTGGACTGGACGTTAGACTGTCCCATGCTAGATTTTGGCGGCTGGGCACCCCGCTTTCCCTCCGGTCTGGTGACTCGTGCCTGTAGTCGGAACCTGCTGGAGTGGATGATTCGCCGCCGACTGGCTGCTTACAGCAATGTACGCATTCTGGAAGAAAGCCAAGCAACCGAGTTGTTGTCCGACACCAGCAAAACTAAGGTAACGGGCGTACAGGTGCAATTTCACCACCACGGGCAAAACACTAGCGCCGCAGATGTAGAGACGCAAAATTCCGCGTCTCTACCAGCCGATCTGGTCGTGGATGCAACTGGACGGAATTCCAAAACCCCTGAGTGGATAAAGGCATTAGGTTACACACCGCCTCAAGAGACAGTCATTAACTCCTTTTTAGGCTACGCCAGCCGTTGGTATCAGCGCCCAGCGGATTTCCAAAGCGATTGGAAATCCATCGTGGTGTGGTCTAAACCAGGGGAAAACTCTCGCGGTGGGCTGCTTTATCCCTGTGAGGGTGACGCTTTTGTTCTCACCTTAGCTGGCGTGGGTCGAGACTATCCACCCAGCGACGAAGCTGGCTTTTTGGAATTTGCCCGCAGCTTGCGATCGCCCATTCTCTACGAAGTGGTCAAACAAGCCCAACCGATTTCACCCATCTACTGTCATCGCGGCACAGAAAACCGCCTGCGTCACTACGAACAATCCAGATTGCCAGAAAACTTTGTCGTCTTAGGTGATGCCGTCTGTTCCTTCAATCCTATCTACGGTCAAGGTATGACCGCCGCGGCGATGGCTGCGTTAACGCTGGAGGAGTGCTTGAAAGAGCAATTTCAGCGTCACTCTCAAGACGATTTAACGGGTTTAACGCGGCGCTTTCAAAAGCAACTGGCAAAAGTGAATCATATCCCTTGGCTGATGGCGACAGGTGAGGATTTCCGCTGGCCTACAACCGAGGGCGGTCAACCCGATCTAAGGACCCGATTGATGCAACGGTATCTGGATCGTGTGAGGTTAATCACGGTTGAGAGTCCCTTAGCATTCAAAGTTTTGATAGAAGTGCTGCACCTGCTGAAACCACCAACGGCCTTTTTTCAGCCTCGTATCTTAGTGCAAGTGCTAAAGCAGTTCATCAATCGGCGTCCGCAAGATCAACCGAATGCTAATGAACTATCTCTTCCGAAGCTGCCGTCTTCTGCTGTTGATTCGTTAACCTGAATAGTGTCCGCATCGGCGATGAATTGCCAATCCCATCACTAAAACAGCAAAGGAGGTATCTATGTCTGTCCTAGAGGGTTCTTGGAAGCACGAATATATAACCAGCAACGGAATTAAGCTGCACTACGTCACCCAGGGAGAAGGCCCTTTGATGCTGATGCTGCATGGGTTCCCGGAATTTTGGTACTCCTGGCGGCATCTAATCCCCGAATTTGCCAAAGATTATAAAGTCGTCGCCCTCGACTTGCGCGGTTATAACGACAGCGATAAGCCAGCAGACCAATCGGCTTATGTGATGGATGAATTTATTAAAGATGTTGAAGGGGTAATTCAGGGACTCGGATACTCTAGCTGCGTGCTGGTGGGTCATGACTGGGGGGGCGCGATCGCTTGGAATTTTGCCTACTCATATCCCACGATGGTAGACAAGTTGATTGTGCTAAATCTGCCTCACCCTGCCAAATTTGCCGAAAATATGCGTAATCCTCAACAACTGTTACGCAGTTCCTATATTTTCTTTTTTCAGCTACCGTGGCTACCAGAATTTCTCTTACAATCCTTCGATTACCAATCCATTGAAACGGCTATCACGGGTATGGCTGTTAATAAGAATGCCTTCACCAAAGCCGATCTGGATGCCTATAAACAAGCTGCTGCAAAACCCGGTGCCCTGACAGCCAGCCTGAACTATTATCGCAATCTTTTTCAGCAGAGAATGCTCAGTCAAGATTGGAGTATTCTCCAAGTTCCTACCCTAATGATTTGGGGAGAGCAAGATACTGCACTTGGTAAAGAACTGACTTACGGAACTGAAGCGTATGTCAAAGATTTTACGATTAAATACATTCCCGACTCTAGCCATTGGGTACAGCAAGAGAAACCGCAACTGGTCACTCAATATATGCGAGAGTTCCTTGCCGCTACCAACATCTGAGCGATAGTTTATTCTGCAACTTTTAAGATTGGCTCACTTTATTGCTGATATTAGCTTTCAAGGTGCCAATCAAGAGGCTGAAGCTGCTTTTTAAATTCTAAGCAGCTCCAGCCTCAAAGCGACAGATTGCCAATCTATTAATAATCTTACCTTAGTCTTCATCTAACAGCGATCGCACTTTCCTGGCGATGTGGGGAAAATGCGATCGCGTTGTTGTAGTGGATGAGGAAGGATGCGATCGCTTTACTATAAAAGTTAGCCTGTAATCTTGGTGTGCCTGGATGCAATTTCTCAACAGCGGATGGGAATACTACAAGAGAGGCACTATCACGTTTAGCACGTAAACATTGACATAGAACAAGCGGCAGCTTTCTCAAATTCGGCAAATTTCCCTTGTTAGACGGTGCATCTGTAACACCTTAGCTAGTAGTCTGGCAAGATAGTAAAATTACCAATTTTTTGTGGAGATAATTAAAATGAGTGGTTCGCAAGCAAAGTGGAGTGCTGATGGGAGCTATATACATCCCCTAGACACTCATACCAAAGCGAAGCATCAAATTCTTGAAGAGTATATTGAAAATCTAATTATTACGCTTTATGGAAAAGGTAGGTATGGCGAAACAACGTTTACTTTTATCGACGGATTCTGTGGTGGTGGTATGTATGACGATAAAGATAACAATACCGAATGGCAAGGTTCTCCCCTAAGAATTATTAAAGCTGTTCGAGAAGGGTATAAGAAGTCAAGGCGTCAGTATCCACTAAATGTAAATTTTATTTTTATAGATAATAAACAAGATCACTTGGATTGCCTAAGAAATTATTCTATGCCAAAAGCGGGGTTTGGTAATTTAGTAGATTCCTTATCACATGAATTTAAGTGTGATGAATTTGAAAGTTTATTAGTCGAAAAATGCGAATTTAGGTGTGGCGAATTTGAGGATTTAGTAAATTGGTGTGTTTTTACTGTAAGTGCTCGTAAGGGTCACTCATTCTTTCTACTCGACCCCTTTGGGTGGACTGATATTTCTATGGCTAGTATTAGACTTATAAATTCTATTACTGGTTCGGAAATACTTTATACCTATATGATAAGGGATCTTAAAAGATTTGTTATTGGTAAGCATGGAAGAGATACAGCCACCTTTAACAGAATTTTGGAAGCAGATGGATATTATGAATCAGTAAATTTAAAAAGTCTAGATGAACCTGCTGAGCAACGTTACCTTAGAAATGAATCTTTAAGATTATTCAGAGAAAAGGGCAAGGCTAAATATGCACACACATTTTCTCTTATACCAAAAGGGTATATCGTAGTTATATATTACCTTATGCATTTCTCTCAAAATTTAACAGCATTACAGGTTATGAAAGACACTTTATGGAAGTATAACAACTTGTGTCATTTATTTGAATTTGAAGTTTATGGTTTTGGATTAAAAACTGTAGATCATTATAAACAATCTCCAAAATTAGATTTTTACATAGAAGGTACCATTGATAGTCATAACGCTTGCATAGAAACACTAGATCGCGAGATAGGTCAACTGATCCGTAGTAATTATGAAGGAACTCAATTTCGCCAGATTTGCAATGATACTATGCAACAAAATCCAGCTAATAAAAAGCATTATGAGTATTATTTTAATAGATTAAGAAGAGATAAAGAAATTGAAGTTGTAAGAAAAGGTAAAATTATAAGGGGCGAAAAAATAGAATTGCAGAACAGTGATATAATTAGAGGAACTGGTAACAAGCAAATATATTTATTTTGAGGATTAATTTAAAGTTTCGAGGGAAATATAAATGTCAGGATAATCTTAAAGTTTACTCTTGGTATGCCATATGTCTATTGTAAAAGGAAGCGAAAAAATAGTTAATCCACTTCAGAAAAGTGCGCTTAACAAGAAAGGACTTTGTGATTATGTAATCAATGTAGCATCAGGTTGTTTACATGGATGCACTTTTTGTTATGTACCTTCGACTCCTGCAATTCGGACAAGGCAAGCAGAGCTTCGGGAAAAAGGAGTAACTGATCCTCAGATGGACTGGGGACAGTATCTTTTTATCCGTGAAGAGATACCTGAGCGGCTAGAAAAAACCCTAAGCCGTAAAAAGTCTTGGCACGAAACACCAGAAGGTAGAGGTGTAGTTCTACTCTGTTCAGGCACAGATCCATATCAAAACAAGCAGACTGCAAGTGTAACTCGTGGTGCTGTTGAAGCTCTATTGAGGCATAACAAACGAGTCAGAATTCTAACTCGTAGTCCTTTATGGGTAAATGACCTCGACATTCTCAAACATCCCAATGTGATTGTTGGTATGAGCCTCCCATACCTAGATGATGAACTCAGTAGCAAGATTGAACCTCACGCACCTCCGCCTTCTGAACGCTATAAAGCTTTTGTGAAAGGTCATCAAGCTGAGTGTCGGTTGTATGTTGCAGCTGCTCCTACTCCTCCAAAAATGGCTTTAGATGACTTTAAAAGGTACTTTGAAAAAATCATGCAATTTGAGCCAGAAGTTATCTTTTGGGAACCCATCAATGCTCGTGGGACTAATGGAAAACGGATGGTAGCAGCAGGATTAGAATTTGCCAGTTCAATTATGACTAGACACTCATGGGCGGAACGCTTCAAAACACAATGGGAAGAAATTGAAGCAGCTGCCAAAGAGATAGGATGTATTGATCGGCTTCATATTTGGCCCGATCCTGAATTGAGAGGGTATGTTGAGGACGCTAAGTTAGAGCATTGGTTGTATAAGCCAACCGTGGAAAAATGGGATGACAGTGTGACAGACTTACCATCCAAAGCGAAATCTACTTCGGCCAGCCGCAAAAAGTCATCAAAAAATATCGTTACCGTTCCCTGAGAATAATCAGCAGATAACTTTCACTTCTGCTCTCAGTTTTTCTTAAGTGACTGCCTTAGAAAAGCCATTTGGCATAAAGTAGCGAGCGATCGCGCCCCTCCATCCTCCACCGCAAAAAGAAGTCACAATAGTTAACAGACTTGCCTAGAGCATCTAAAATCAAAGATTGCCCCTAAAAGTTCCTTACCATGTCCTCAGATGATATCCGCGCCACGCGGTTAGAGAAAGTCGAACAGCTCAAGCAACTGGGAATGAATCCCTATGCTTACCAGTGGGAATCCAGCCACCATGCGGCTCAATTGCAGGAAAAATACGCAGATTTGCCAAGCGGTGAAGAAGTTGAAGTAGAAGTCGCCATTGCTGGACGCATTATGGCGCGTCGCGTCTTCGGCAAACTTGCCTTCTTTACCTTGCAAGACGAAACTGGCTCGATTCAGCTGTATCTGGAGAAGAAAAGAATCGATGAAGGGATGGCGGATGTCCCGGATGCCTTTAAACACCTAAAGGATCTAACAGATGCCGGGGATATTCTGGGAGCCAAGGGGACAGTTAAACGCACGGAAAAGGGTGAGCTATCGGTTTACGTCAAGCAGTACGCGATTCTCACCAAGTCGCTGCTGCCTTTACCGGATAAGTGGCATGGATTGACGGATGTAGCTAAGCGCTACCGTCAGCGTTATGTGGATTTGATTGTCAATCCGGAAGTGCGGGAAACCTTCCGCCGCCGCGCTCTGATTACCGCCGGAATTCGCCGCTATTTGGATAAACTCGGCTTTATTGAAATTGAAACGCCAGTGTTACAAGGAGAAGCTGGTGGTGCGGATGCGCGTCCTTTCATCACCTATCACAACACGCTGGATATGGAGTTGTATCTGCGGATTGCCACAGAACTCCATCTGAAGCGGCTAATTGTGGGTGGATTTGAGAAGGTGTTTGAACTGGGGCGGATTTTCCGGAATGAGGGGATTTCTACTCGCCACAATCCCGAATTCACCACGATTGAAGTTTATCAAGCCTACGCCGACTATCAGGACATGATGGCGCTGACGGAGGGAATTATTACCACTGTGGCGCAAGAGGTGCTGGGGACGCTGGAAATTACTTATCAAGGCGAGCCGATTAATTTAACACCGCCTTGGCGTCGCGTCACCATGCACGACTTAGTGAAGGAGCAAACTGGTGTCGATTTTACGGCTTTCCCAACGCTGGAAGCCGCGAAAGCAGCAGCAAGTGAGGCAGGTATCGGAGGCGCACAAGAATGCGAATCGATTGGCAAAATCCTTAACGAAGCCTTTGAGCAAAAATGCGAACCGAATCTGACTCAGCCGACGTTTGTGCTGGATTATCCGGTGGAAATTTCTCCCCTGGCTAAGCCGCATCGCTCGAAACCAGGATTGGTAGAGCGATTTGAGCTATTTATCGTCGGACGGGAGACGGCAAATAGTTTCTCAGAATTAACCGATCCTATCGATCAGCGGCAACGACTGGAAGCGCAAGCGGCGCGGAAGGCGGCGGGAGACTTGGAAGCGCAAGGCGTTGATGAAGATTTCCTGACAGCGCTGGAGTATGGAATGCCGCCGACAGGTGGTTTAGGGATTGGAATTGACCGCTTAGTGATGCTGCTAACCGATTGTGCCAGCATTCGGGATGCGATCGCTTTCCCTCTCCTCAAACCCGAAAAATCCGACGCTCCCCCAGAATCAACCTAACCCCTGCCCCTTCCCGACTATGGAAGGGGAGAATTAAAAAGAACCAAAAAATCCAAAAATTTCTTCCTGTTCTTTCCCAGTAACAAACATTTTTCCTTTTCCCTTCCCTACAAGCTACCGTGTATACACAAGTGACTTGTTTTTCTCTCCCACGCTCCCAGACCTAACCCCCAACCCCTTCCCTACGAGGGAAGGGGAGCAATATTCAAAGCCCCTCTCCGTGTCGGAGAGGGGTTTGGGGAGAGGTCTGCCGACTTGTGTATACACAGTAGCCCCTACAAGGGGAGGGTTAAGGAGAAATAGGCAGGGTTGGAAAGAGGTCAATATCGCTAATTCGACACTTCTGCCATTTCAATCACGCGACCGTCCAAATCTTTTACCAAAAAATTCAATGGTTTGTCGCGGCGAATTTTGTGCTTGACGCCCCGCATTTGCACCCGCATCAGCACCATTTCTAAACAATCGTGGTCAAAACAAACGTGCCGTTGCTGGTTTTTCTTTCCCAAGCTGGCTCCAGAAATTACGTGCAGTTGGGTGTTCTTCTTGAGCTGATACCATAAACCTTCCGTACCATTCAGCTTTTGGGTAGCGGTGCTTCCTCCCAACGTGGGTGAGAGATAAAGCGGATCGATGGCGGTAGCTCCCAATGTTTGCTCATAGTTGTAGTAGTAGTGCAACGGCACTTCTGCAACTGGCAAATCTAGCAAGCCTTCATAAAACTGTCGCGCTGTGTCTAAATCGGACACCATGACGGTATGGACTTTTGGGGCGCTGGTGAGAAACATCCACATAGCACCGGCGTAGGCTGCCAAGAGCATCACCATGATGCCTTGAGTAGACAAGAGACCATCTAGAGGTAATTCAGGGAAAAAAGCACCTAAATGAACGAGCTGAGGCAGAAGAGAAATCGTATCAATTGCTGCTAGAACCATGAACCTACAAGGCTTGAAGAACTCTATTGAAAACTAAACTTACGGTTGCACATAACACTTTGACTGTAAACCAGTCAAGAGCGCTATTTAATTCTATCAAGCTTAAACGAGTCTCTAAAATACTCTGCAAGTCTGCCGAAGTTAATAAAACTGACGCAGCAAGTCATCTAGCTCGATACTGAGACAAGGCGATCGCTACGATTTCAGATACCCGATTTCTCTATGAAGTCGGGTATCTTGCCTTTACAAAATGAGAAAGATAATCAGAAGGATGCGAGTTTGTTGAGCGCGATCGCTATTCAATCCATCGCAGTGAAGCCCTCAAAGCAGCTAAAAAAATAAAGGGCGATTGGCACTCTTCCCACCGACTAAAAATACAAGTATCATTTCCATTCCTGAAAACACTAGATATATTAGGGATCGTTCCTGGATAGAATGACTCCAGTAAGTGATTCAAAATCGTGCAAATTCCTCATTTCCCTGAAAGCAATCATCCGATTGTCAAATCGCTGTTTCATTACAGCGATCAGGAATTACTGACTTTGTTTCAGCGCCATCCGGAGCAGGGGCGCTTCTTCGTAGCGCTTTTCAGTCGCTATAGTCCGATTGTTTATACCCTGATTCAGCATTTGGCGCGATCGCCTGTACAAGCAGACTACCTCTTCGCCCTCACCTGGCGGCACATCTACTTTGAGCTAGGCGGACTGGATTTGCGCGATGTTAGCGGGACTGGGATGCTAACGTTCCAGAACTGGCTGATCAACATTACTGCTGTATGTATCAACCAGGCAGAATTGCCACCCGTGGAGTCAATTCATTACAACCTACAAGCGGCTTCCCCGCCCCTGTGGTGTTATGTCGAACAAGCGTTGGAGCGATTCCCGCCGATGCTGCGATTGATGGTGCTGATGGCGCAGACCTTTAACTGGAGTCATACACGGATTGCCGCTTATCTCCAGGCAGAGGGAGAAACAATTTCTCCCGCACAGGTTCAAGTCAAGCTCCAAGAAGGGTATCAACTGTTAGAAGCTTCTTTACCAGAGGATATTCGCACAATTTATCTGGTAGGAGCAGCTAAGCAACAAAAAGGTGAGAAGCAAGAGGCAAGTGGAGCGATTAGCTATGAGTTATGAGGAGCGAGGGTGGTTGTTTGCAGCATTCGCCAAACTAGGCAAAAATAGGGCACAAAAAATAAAAGAGAACAATGCTAATAAATTGAGATTCTTTTCTGTTTCTTTTATCTTTTTACTGTTTACTTTTTACTTGCCGAGCAGTGCCAAAGCCGTTAGTATTGACCAACAACTCAGTATCCCCTTGAACAATGGCACCCAAGGATATGCGAGGGAAGATGCTGACCGACTGCTGCGATTGGGCGCACAGGAGGAACAGAGAGGAAACCTAGCAAAAGCAATTCCTTACTGGATACAAGCACTGGATATTTACCAACAAATAGGCGATCGGCGGGCAATCGGTCAGACATACGATTATTTAGGCCTTACTTACGCCCGCTTGGGACGCTACTTTGAGGCGGAAGATGCCCTGCGACGCCGGTTGGCGGTTGCCCGCGACGAACCAGACTTCCAGGGGCAGATTTATGGCTTAAATAACGTCGGCACCGTTTTGCTGCAACGAGGTGCCGTGCAGGCGGCTTCAGCAAGCTTTTCTGAAGCACTGGCAATTGCCCAAAGCATCAACAGCCAAGCCGGGGAAGGACTGTCGCTAAGTAATCTAGGATTGGCGGCGGCAAATAGCGGCGATTATTTGCAAGCGATTAAACGTTACGAAGAAGCCTTGATTTTTCGGCGTCGGGGGAAAGACCCGCTGGGCGAGGCGAATACAGTGAATAATTTGGGAGATGCTTATCTGGCACTCAATCAATATCGGGATGCCCAGATTTCATACCGTGGGGCACTGAGATTGGGTCGGCAAACACGCGATCGCTCAACTCAATATCGAGCGATTGATGGTCTGCTGGTCGTCTACAGCAAGCTTAGGCAGTATCAGGAGGGTTTTGAACTGCTCGATCGCCGCTTAACCTTGGCTCAGGAATCGCAAAATTTGCGGCAAGAACTAGAATCACTCAGGTTATTTGCTCAACTTTATCAGGTCAGCGGCAACCCAGTAACGGCCCGGACCTTCTACCAACGAGCGATCGTTTTGGCGCGTACCCTTGGGGATGAGCAGGAAGAAGCACTTTTGCTCAACAATTTGGCTCAAATTCGGATTAGATAAAGCGTTTGAATCAAAAGAGAAATGTAGGGATGCAAAGCTTTGCATCCCTACATTTCTAATTATGGAAATATTAAAACGGTTAGTTCAGCAAGACATTCCCGTTTTCCTGAATAGTCATAGCATTTTTGTCAACACTGAGATCCGTTGTTTCTTCCAAAACCACCTCTAACATTCCTTGTTCGCCTGATGTTTGGGGAACGACTCTCAACAGTGCCCCATTCGGACGTTGAAAGGTCAGATTTACAGGGGTTTTCAAGCCTTGGAGCGTAATATTATCTCTACCCGGTAGTCTTCGCTGATTTGTATCGCCCAGCACCTGGTAAGTAATGGGATCGCCGGTTTGGTTGATCAGCCTGACATTCACCATCCCGTTCATGGGCATAACGTTAGAAGCGGGAGATTGTAGCTGTTCTGGGGCTGGTGCTTGAATCACAGCACCGGGTTGTGTCGGCGGTGCCATCTCAGCGCCCGGTCTTGGCGGCGCTGGGGATGTTGTCTCAGTCGCAGAACCTGGCTGGAGTGGCGGAGCGGCTGGGCAACCTGCGGGAGGACGAATGCCCGCTTGAATGTATCTAGATTCGTAGAAAATGCTAGGACAAGGATTTAGCGGCGAAGCACCCTGAGCGTTATTCTGCAATTGGTTGACATTGTTAGGAGTGGAGTTATTTTGCATGATGCGATCGCCACTTGCAGGCGGTTGCATCATGCGATCGCCACTTGCGGGTGGTTGCATCATGCCCTCTCCACTAGCGGGGGGTTGCATCATGCCCTCTCCACTAGCGGGGGGTTGCATCAGGCGATCGCGAGTATCGCGCGGTTGGTCGATCTCCCCTGGAGCCGAGTTCATCTGAGCCAGCGCTGGTAAGCCAAAGAGCAAACTCCCACAAATCGCGCCTGCTAACGCTAATGTTTTTTTGATTGGCTGATGTTTGTGAATCATTATTGATTCTCCTTTAATTCAGTTTTTTAAAAGCATTTATACTGCCCGACTTCAGCAATTTGGTACTCGTCGGGCAGCAAAAAAAGATTTAAATTCTAGTCAGTAAAAGGCGAAAGTAAAGAATTTGCTCTTTTTACTTTTGCCTTTTTCAAAAAGTTAGGCTTGCTCCCAGAGTTCTCTAATTTTGTCGGGTAAGAAGCCAGCAATTTCCTGAATCCGTTCTTCGGACAATTCATCTTTTGTCGCCGAGAACACAGCCTTAATTGCCATTTCTGGTTCTACCCCTTGCGGCAAACCTGCTTCTTGGCGAATCCGGAATAGAAAAGTATCAGCCTTAATGATCAGGGGAGGACGAATCCGGCTAAGGAAATGGACAATTGGATTGGTATCCTGCCACAAGTCAGCAATTTCGTTTTGCAGCGCCTTATCTTCTGTCGGTTCTACTGGTTCATGCAGTTCAGAAGTCACCCGATCGGCGGCTTCATTCGTCATCATATCCCGCATGGTACGGAACACAACCTCACTGATATCTCTAGCATCAAAGATATCTTCCAGTTCGCCCCTGAACATCACTTTCTCTAGGAAGGGCATATCTTTTGTGGCAATGGGAACCACAGGACCTTCCTTAAGGGCTGCTGGCGGGTTTTCCTCCATTTTTTCCAACAGGCGTTGCCCTTTTTCGGTCAGTCTGGCACTTTTAAATTTAATTAGATGAGGTGCTAAACCATCAGAGGGATCGTAGGAATTGGCAATGCGGAAGTCGAACTCTTTCGGATTAACGACATCCGTGGTATCTTCCTGATTAGCGTAAGCATTGCCAGTAAATTCAGCATCGATATACTGCTTTTGATTTAAATAATCAAGATGCCCCATCAAGTCGGTTTCTGTGACTTGTCTACCAGCGAAGTCTGCCGCCGTGAAGGCTACTTCATGCTTACCCGGTTCGCTGTCACCTTCGTGAATTTTTTTGAGTAAAATGTAAGCAACATCTTCTCTTAAGGGTATTGTCATCAGAATCTCCTTATATTTTGAATGTCGGATTTAGTAAACGCGGCGCTTTGCCCTAAACTTTCCATAAGAAAGGACTCGTATATAACGAGTAGAGCAATTGAAACTCAAAGAGAGTTTTAAAACCACTTTTGGGTCTAAATTTGGCTAAATTGCCTTAGCCGCTATTCAAGAAATTAGTAGGTCAAGCTTGATCCCTGCATCTGCCAGGGGAAGCATTTCTAAAGTAGAGTCTTCGGAAGGATGAGGAAGGGGATGAAAGATGAATGAATTTGTTTTTGCTAATATTCTTCTGTGGCTGCCGGTAAAGTGACGGTAACGGTTGTACCTTGATGGAGAATACTTTCAATCTGGATATGACCTTGGTGAGTTTCAACAATTGCCTGCGCGATCGCTAACCCTAATCCAGATCCCGTTACCGTTGTATTTCCCGCGATATGAGTTCTGGCTGGATCGACTCGATAGAATCGGTCGAAAATGTGGGGCAGTGCCGACTCTGGAATGCCGATGCCAGTGTCGCTGACTCTGACTTGCAGATGGGGCATCCCGTGGCGTTTCGTGGCGAGGCGATTCATGGTATCGATCCATTGCAATGTCACATCAACTTTACCCCCTGCTGGAGTGTATTGCAGGGCGTTACTAACCAGATTTGTGAAGAGACGCGCCAGCTGATCCCAGTCACCTTCAATAGCAAAGGCATCCTCTTCAAATTTGGGATTTGGGATTTGAGAGGGGAGATTTTCTTCCTCAATCATTCCCATATTTAAAATTGGCAATCCAAAATCGAGAGATAGCTTGACACCTTTCTCCGCAGCGACTAGCTGTTGTTCTTCAATCACCTCCATCAACAAGGCATCAAGGTGAACTTGAACCCAAGTGCGTTGTTTCATGCCACTATCCTGCCGCGCCAGAAATAGCAGATCGTCCACCAAACGCCCTAAACGCCTGGTTAGCCGTTCTACAACCTTCAGCTGTTGTCGGTAATGGATAGGTGCCGCCCCAGATGCCGCTATCAGGTCGGGATCGTCCAGCGCCACCTGCACATTCGTTTGAATCATGGCAATCGGGTTCCGCAGTTCGTGGGAGGCGTCAGCTGTGAATTGTTTAAGCCGTTGGTAGGACTCTCTCACGGGTTCCATCGCCAAACCGGAAAGCCACCAGCCGCTAGTCGCCACAGAAATCAACATTAGTCCGGTGCCAAAAATCAAATCAACCATCAACAAGCGAGTCGGTTTGGCAACCTCAAACCAAGGATGGCTGACCCGCAGATATCCTAGTACCTGACGCCCCATTTGCACTCGTTGCGTCACCTGTCGCAAAAGCAGCTTGGAGTCCTTCGTTGCCTCCCTGGTCGAAGACCAAAATTCCGAGTCTAATATCCCTTGCCAGGAAGCCCGAACAACCGGCACGGTTTCACCAGTGCGGTTGAGATGAATGGGAATATCTAAAGGTTCGGAGAGAGTTGACCAGAGTAATTCACCTGTGGGGCTAAACCACTCTAGGTCGATGTGGTCGTCTTCAGCGGCTTCTGCATCGTTGCGAAAACTGGCTTCGACGTTGACGGATGAACTGCCATTCGGGGCGGTTTCAATCACGAGCGATCGCTGCACCACTTCCACTACATGATTGAGCGTGTCATCCACGCGCTCAATCAGCGTGTTGCGGACATACAAATAAACCCCAGTAGCAAATAGCAGTAGCAGTACCGCTGTAACAGCCGTGTACCAAATAGCTAATCGCCGACGAGTAGCTTGAAACATAAATTAACTCAATCTTTTGCCAATGCTATTCTGGCAACTCACCCAAACGTTGCTAGTCGGTAAGCGTAGCTAGGGGTAAAATTTTACTATAATCGCTATCCTCTTAAGCGCCTGCCTTTCCCAACTTCGATGATATTAAATTAGCGAAAAAATTAAGCATATAACTTCAACGCTAATATCTACTTTTTACACAAAGATACGGAGAGAAATCAATCTAACTTCGCGTACCTTTGCGTTTTCCTTAGCGTACCTTTGCGTTTCAAATATTCAATCTAAGCAACTTTAAGCAGCACTGCGTTGCCCAAATTGAGTCAGGAAGCGGAACGCCTTGACAATAGAACTCGCACAATCTCTGGGAGAAGTGTCGTAAAAAGCACGCCATGCGGCGGCTTTGTACTCGTCATAGCGATCTGCTCGTTCTGGAAATTTGTCCAACCAAGCCAAGCGTACGGCATGACCAATTAGCACATCTAGCACAATATATTCTTCTACTTGTAACTCTGGATTCGCTTGAGCGATCGCTGCCAATTCCATTAATGCCTCAATATTTACCTTTCGGTATTCCGGTGCCTGTATTTTATTGAGTAAATGCTCGATTCGCAGAGCAAAATTCTTTTCCCCTGGCGTCATTTCTGACAAAATCAAATGGCTATCCAAACGATTGCGACGCTCTAGCTTATCCCCAATTACTACACCTTTGCAGTGTTTCAGCAATCTCCAAACGCTGGGATAAAAATCTTTCGGTACTCGATTGAGTGCCCCATCTAGTTGTCGCTGTCGCAACCAACCCCCAGCAGTGGGTGCCTCTTCCTCATCGGGTTCCACCGGCACCACCCACTCAATCTCCTGTTCCTGCTGTTTGACGTGTAAGGATTCTTGCTGACGCAGCACTTGATTCATCCCCTCATACCCAGCCAATACTTGGCGCAGCCGCATTCTCACTTCAAAAGGACTTAACTGCATCAAGTGTTCGTAAGCTTCATCCTGAGTCAGGCGCAACTCGTGCGCTAATTCGCTAGTCAATAGCAGGATCAAATATCCCACCCGCAGCGTCAGCAAACCATCAAATAGCTGAGGTTCCCCCTTGATCAGCAGACCTAGGTAAATTAGGATTTCTTGAGTGAAGACGCGATCGCGAATATCCTCCCCACAGAACTCGCGGATCTTGTCCATAATTTCTGTATAAGACATCGGGCGTGCCATCAGCGACGCCTCAGTATACGCCTTGCCCACCGTAATCTGCTTGCCCCGCACCAGGATATCCGTCACCGCATCCGATAAGCCAATATCAACCTTATTCAGTAACCCAGCGGCATGACGTACCACCGTCCAGTGGGGGGACGCTTCGCTGGTGCCTGCCTTGGTGTAAACTTCATCCAGCAAATCCGCCACTGTCACTCGCTGTCCTGGACCTCCAAAGCCGGTATCAAAATCCAATCCCTGCAACCGCACCAAGGTATGCAACAACTCGATTTGTTCGTAGATGTTTTCCGACTCCCGCAGGCTAGAGAGCAATAACCCCAAATTGGTTTCGCACTCCAGCATAAATTCTTGAGTATTACCCAGCGGCCAATTTTTATCGGGATGGCTGGTCAGGTAGTACCGTCGTGTCGCGGCATCTTGAACCGGCGATTGGGTAAACTCAAAGTCGTGTAGAAAATCAATTCGTTGTGTCCCAGATGTCAGCATCAGCTGATTCAGCCGCCCCAATTTCACTCGAACCCCATTGCATAAACCATCTTTTAGCTCCTGCATCAGTTCTAGAAGCGCCTCTGAGCCGGTTTCCAGCATTGCGTGGGTCAGCAACAACGTCATCGTAGGACGCCCTAGCTCAAACCAATTGCGCTGAATATAAGCAAGTTCGCTCTGAATTTCAGCAACTAAGAAATGGTAGTCAAGGGTCAGGTAAAACTGCTGTTGATCCAAAAATGACGGTAAGAAGACAATCGTCTCGCTCCGGATGCGAAAAATCCTCGATGTTGTTAAAGTCCGCAACCGACGCACGGGTCTGCCCGTGAGTCCCAGCTTGTCGTTCCGCCCAATTTGGGTATAAACCGCTGAGAGTTCTGTTGCTTGACGCACCTGAATCGGCTCCAGTTGTTGCGGCGTCTGGGTTGCAATGCCGTGAACTGCTAATTCAGCCTGCAATTTTTCATCTTCTGCCAGCAGCGCAATTTGTACCATCGGGTTTCCTTCCCGACCGACACTAAGGTGCCGTCCCAGTGGGTCAATATCCCCCACAGCAATTAACTTTTCACTCAGCATTTCTCCTAGCAGGTACAAACTTTGCGCCCACACCAAGGGGATATTTTCATTTGGCAGGCGCGGTTGGGTGTGGGGGTTCTGTCTCTCCGCCTCAATCTTTTCCGCCGGGACATAATAAAGCTCCGGTAGCAGCCGCAAACCGTCCTGCTCAATCAGCAGAAACTCCAGGCACTCTTGATAGTCCTTAACTTGTTCCATGTCTCCTCGAAACAAGCCATCCAGAACCAGGTAGGTGAAAAATAAAGGCCATTCGCACTCAATATGCTCAAATTGCTGCAATTCCCAAGGTTCGTAGTGCAAGCGGCTGGTATCTTCCAAAACAGTTTGGTGTCCATCTCGCAAAAAGCGTTTGCACCCGTAGCGTCCCTCCAATTTGTCGATGATTTTCTGCCGGGTGCGTTCCATCAGCTCCATATTTTCCACCGCAAAGGCTGGGAAACTAATGACGCTCAAGCTAGCCGCATCCACTTCTTTGGAGCTAGATTCCCTTGGTAACAGGGATTTCAGGGTCATACGAGCGCGAGCAATTTCATCCGGCAGCACATGAATTACAGAAGCCTGAGAACCGCGCACTCCGAATAAATCCAGTCCGCTTATTGCTTCTAAAGCGGCTTTTGCCATCCCGACCGAACTGGCATTTAGTTCTGGATTCCCCCGGTTTATCTTATTTCCCCGCTCCCAAATGCCATAATCGGGGGTTCTGTAAGTTCTGCCAATGTAATAGACCAGATTTTGGACAAAGTTGACTTCGTCAATGGCGTAGATGATATGTAACCCCGATGCCGTCATCTGAGCCAGCATCAGCAGAAACAGCGAAGTCGCATCTAACTGCAAGTGTCCCCAAGCGTCATCGCCGACTACGACATCACCCGTGCTGGTGTTGTACTTGGCGTGTAGGCAGTCTAGGAGGGATTGGCTTTGTTTGAATTGCTCAACTTTGTGGCTCTGTCGCATCATACAGAACAACAGCCCCCGCATCAGCTTGACGACGCTTTGTTCTAGCTCGTAGGTGCGCCCCTTATCTTCATCGACTTTGCGGTAAGCTAGCGCCAATCCCCAAACGGCGAGAATGCTGTAAACGTTGTCGCGTACCCAGGCATCGGTGTAGTCGCCGTGGGCGTTAATTGCAGTACTGGCGGGCAACAGACCCGTAATCGGATTTTGACGGTTGAGAATGACAGCCTTGATCTGGTGGTAGTAATCGTCTAGGCGATCGCTTAGCGGTTGTGAGGCGTTTAGCAACATATCATTCTCCTAAAGAGAGGGGTGCTGGGGGTCGTCCCCGGCAAAACGAAGAGAGTGTCAGAAATCCAGCCCAAGTGCTTTTTATTTTCGCACCAAAGCTAAAATTCATCTGCCTCGCGAAGCAGATTGCTGCGCGTTTACAATTCTTTAGTTACATTCTTGTACAGATGGTAACAAAAGTTTATTTTATGGAGTTAAGACTAGGCAAACTCAAGACCGCAACGATGCAACCAAGATTGGCTTTACGCCCCAAGCTGAAAATTGGAATGGGCGTCTAGCAATGATCAGCTTTTTCATTGCCTTGCCATGATGATTGAACTCACCACGGGTCAAGGCGTGCTTCATTTTTGGGGTCTGATGTAATATATTTCAGTTTTATAAATTTGGTCAATTTCAAAAGCTCGCTGGGAGTTTATCTAGGAACTCCCGGTTTTTTTGTTTCCCAAATAATAGTAGGGGCAGGTAAAGAAACCCGCCCCTACTATTATTTATCTCGCTAAAAAGGATTGTCTAGCGAATGTATTCTTTGAGAATACTGTTGCGATTGGGATGCCGCAACTTGCGGAGAGCTTTCGCTTCAATTTGACGAATCCGTTCGCGGGTAACGTTGAAGATTTGACCGATTTCTTCAAGAGTTTTCATGCGTCCATCATCCAAACCGTAGCGCAGACGCAGCACATCCCGTTCGCGGGGGCTGAGGGTGTCGAGGACGCTTTCTAGATCTTCCCGGAGGAGGTTTTTAGAAACTTGATCTTCGGGGGTTTCACCATCTGCTTCGATGAAGTCACCCAGACGGGAGTCTTCTTCTTTACCGATGGGAGTTTCTAGAGAAATGGGTAACTGAGCTGATTTAGCAATGAATCGCAGTTTCTCAATGGTCATTTCCATACGAGTAGCGATTTCTTCTTCAGTGGGTTTGCGACCCATTTCTTGAGATAGAAGCTTCGTTGTTTTCTTGATCCGAGAAATGGTTTCGTACAGGTGAACGGGTAGTCGAATGGTGCGAGATTGATCTGCGATCGCTCTCGTGATTGCCTGACGAATCCACCACGTTGCATAGGTGGAAAATTTGTAACCTTTTTCGTGGTCAAATTTTTCAGCGGCTCGAATTAAGCCTAGACTGCCTTCCTGAATCAAGTCTTGGAAGGATAAGCCTCGATTCATATATTTTTTGGCAATCGAAACCACCAAACGCAGGTTTGACTGCACCATTTTGTCTTTAGCGCGGCGACCTACATAGAGGCGATGTCGGAACGCTGGTAGGCGCTTCTTCACCTCTTTAGACCACTCTTCTTGTTGGGGTTCTCGCCCTAGCTGAGTAGCGAGTTGTTCCCAGACTCGCTCAGATTTCAGCACTCCCTCAGCCCACTCTATATCCTGCGGTTCCCGCTCCAGATTTTCGATCAGTTGCTCGCGCAAACGCTCTAATTCTAGTAAGTCGGCTATCTTGCGTGCGAGTTCAATTTCTTCATCGGCTCTTAAGAGACGAATCCGACCAATTTCTTGTAAATAGAGACGAATCGAATCCTCAGTGTAGTGTTTCTTTTTCGTTTGCACCCGACGACGGGATCTACTGACCTTACCAGGCTTACCTTCGTCTTCATCGGGCGTTACGTCTACAAAGTCGTCTTGATCCGCGTCTTCATCAATTAAGAGATCCAACTCGCTCTCAGGCGGAGTGATGATTTCGAGTACGTCGTTGGCCTGGGTCATGCCGAATTCCTCATGCTCCTTCAGTTAAAGACCAGAAGATGGTGTTAGTTAATCTACAAAACAAGTTAGCCAGTCGTTTACCTTGCCAGCTTTCAACGCTTGCTGACTGGCTCAATGAGAGAAAAGAGAGAATGCGCTTGCGTGCAACGCCAGCGTTAGATAACCGCGTTGAAATAGGTGTTAATGCTGGTAGTGTTCAAAACCTTTCCGATTGTAGCCTTTCTCACAAAACTTGCACGCTTTTGGTTTATTTAAACCTTCAAATATGAAGTTAATGTCAAGGCGGCTTTTCCCAATGGATAATCCGATTGGAATTGATACACCCACTCCGATCTCATCTCCTTCAACTAGCTTGTACAGGATTTACCAGCAACACTCGCTGGTTGATTTGGTGATGCCTCCAGCCAGTTGAGCGCTGTCTTTCTATAAATAGCCTATAGTTAAGCGTCAAAGGTTTGGGGAGAGTAGCACTAAGCAGTAATGAACGTTTAGGCAAAAATAGAGAAAATATTGCTTGATTTCGCATTTTGCTTAAATGCAACTCTATCCTACTGACGCTTGATGGGCGATGGGTTGCGACAAATGGCTGAATTCTATTCCGTCATTCTAATCAACAAGAGCCAAAATGTGACAGAGAAAACATCAATATATTTCGTATTTAGGTTAAAGAGGTCAACTGACTTTGCTGCCACAGCGCATCGATGGTAACAAATTGATATCCTTGCTGCAATAGTTTAGGCACTAACTGGGCGGTCGTTTCAGCCACATCTTGACCTCCATAATAGCCATCATGCAAAACAATGACCGAACCATTTTGGACTTGCCGCAAAACTCGCTGTACGACGACGCTAACCCCAGGCTGTACCCAGTCTTCCGGCACCACGCTCCACATGACAGGTCGATAGTTCCACTGCTGCAATAAATCTAAGGTCTGGGGTGTAAACAAACCATTGGGGGGTCGAACGTCACGAATAAATCGTGGATCGAGTTGACAGGCGTGTTGGATCGCCTGCTGTGTCTGTTCCATACTTTGTTTGAGGTCAGCTGGACTCAGCTTGGGAAAAGCGCGATGATCGTACCCATGTAGCCCAAGCCAGTGACCCCGCCGGTAGACTTCTTTCGCAGTCGCTGGTGCGCGGTTAACGCAAACACCCAGCCAAAAAAAACTGGCGGGTATGCCGTAGTGGTCTAGCACTTTCAAGAGTTCGGGAGTGTATTGGGGATGGGGGCCATCATCAAACGTGAGGGCGATCGCTCGTGAATTTCCAATACCCGACCACAGACAACGGGGAAAGGCAGGCTGAAGAATTCGGTACACAATAGGAAATAGCGGAGCTAGCTGCATTTGCTCTTTGATGTCGTTTTTCTAATGGGTGTCAACAGACGGTGAGTCTCAAAGGTCAATTTAAACAACAAAGCCCATGTTTTGCCATACTGGCGGGAGCTTCTCTTTTATTTGCTCTCTCTGGGTGCAGCACCGTAACCACTAACCAGTATGAAGCAACCGCCCGGACAACTTTAACTTGGAAAGTCGGTTACTCGACTAATCCGGGTCGCAATCAAGAGCGAATCGAAACTTTTGGCTCTACTTCCTTACTCAACCGCAATGGGGAGAAGCCAGAAGGCGCGGTAATTGGCCCCGACGAACGGGAACTTTGGTGGTCTGCACTGCCACCACGACCCACGCTTGATGAAATTGAACAGCGACTGCAACCTGCCGAAAAGGCAAGCCAGCCAGAGATTTTGCGAGATGTGAATTACCAAATTACTTATCGCAGCAACGGGCAGAGTGTTACCTTGCCGACGAATTACGATGTCTATCGAGAGGTTGTCAAGGCATATCCTTCCCAAACGCCTTTAGAGCTGACGCTAGGAGTCAATGATTCCTCTGTGGAGAAAGCGGAACCCAAGTTTGAGAATTAAAAGAGATATTAAAAAGCAAAAATTAAGGCGGGGGCGATCGCTTCCCTGTCTTTCGGCTCCTCTGCCCCCCTGCTTAATTCTTCCTGCGGACTTTAGCCACAGAGCGTTTCAAAACAACAGGCGTCTTTAACGGTTGACTACCCTTAATTAACGGCTGGTTACTCTCCAATGCTTGCAGACCATCGAGAACCGCATCTCGGATCGCCGCTTCCGGTTCTTGATTCAGCATCAGCCGAAAGTATTCGGCAACACTACGTCGATGCTCCCGCTCTAACCGAGCCTCTGTGACTAAGGCACAAAGTCGGCGAACCGCAATCAGACGCTTCAGGGGGTCTACCTGCGTCAGCTCCGTTAACCAATGGTTCAGGTTAGCTTCATCCCGATTTAGTTGACGGCTAATAATTTGCCAGACCAAGAGGATTAGAGTTGCCAGAGTGCCCAGACCTTGAAGAATTGCACCAGCGGCAATCCAGGGACTGTCGGAGTCTACCCAGATGGAAACTGCCATGTAAGTGCTGAGGCTAGCAATGCCGCCACTGCCAACGGCAAGCGTTAATTGCCGGTTGGAGCCACTAAAAAACCGTTGCAGGCTTGACCAGTGTACTTGCCAGTCCCACTCCTGCATCAGGTAAACCAGCAACATTACCAACACACCAGCGCCGGTAGCCAGTAGGAGCTTCCAGTTCCAGAACAGCATCACCACCACAACGGCGCTCACCACCAGCCAGCTGCCCGATCCCTGACTTGGGTGCCGGGGAAACAGCTTGAGGACTGGCATTTTTAATTGTTTCTGCGACAGAGCCAATTGGATCTGGTTTACGAGTTGTTGTCGCCAAGACGACGCCTGTGCCACGAAAGTTTCCTGCTTAAGTCAGATAGATTATACCTAACGAGTTAACTATCGTAATACCTTTTAGTCCTAAGCTCGTAGCCCGTAGTCATTCGTCCTTCGTTTTAGCAAGTTGACCAATGACTACGAACCAATGACCGATGACCGCTCACAAACCAAAGCTCAAGTCATCGACGGTCAGACAGCCATCAAAAGCGTAGAAGGTGATCCGATAGATATTTGGTACTGCGACGCTCAGCTGAGTGTTCGGAGGAATATTGGAATCCGTTCCGGCTAGATTTGGTTCTGTCAACTCCGAGCGCCCCAGGAGTTGGTTTTGCTGGTCGTAGGCAGATAAAATTGTTCGCTGAGAACTGGTGACAAAGCCGCTGACAAAGCGAACCGGAAACTCAAAGGAAATTTCTATCAAGCCGTTTTTAGGGGCACCCATGAGGACGGTGGTGCCAGATCGAGGGGGGAAAGCGGGGTTGGAGGGATGGAGAGCGATCGCGTTTCTAAACGTGAGACCCCATTGCTGAAACTGGCGCTCCACCACGTCAAAGCATTTCAAGTCTTCCATGTTGAGGCGAACGCAGGTTCCCTTATTTAAGGGGAAGCCGGAGTCAGCGCTAGCCGGCTCCGCGCTAGGAGAAGCGACAACGGTGGACGCATCGATCGACTCAATTGTTGGTGCGGATGCGGATGCGTTAAAGTCGCTGATTTCATCCCACGGAAGACTGCATTGCTTTGCCATAACGTTCTGTGAATGTACTTTTTCAAGAACTGGATCGCCGTTTATTACTCCGACACAGATATCTCCAGACTTGACGGAGCTATCACTTGGGAGTGACGACCTGAAGCTACTAACCCCCCCTCTGTTCATTCAGCCTCCTTGACTTGTGGGGCATCTTTTACGATCTGATTCCGAGTAATGCTTCCTCCCTCAGGCAAAAAATTCCGCATTTTTAATTTCTTGTGAGGAAAGTTTTAGAAGAAATGTTCCAGTCATCAAAATTGGCTGATGACGATTGCCATCGCGATCGCACACACCCTGTTACTTAAATACGCAAAAACCCGGTGAGGGGTTTCACCCCCTACCGTTTGGATTATCTCTGATTTTTTCTAATTTGGCGGAAAAAAACCAGCGGCTGGATTGGCATAGCGGAAAGTCTTATCAACCGGCTGATGTATTTTCACCTTAATTTACATCTGCCTTTAGGGATAACTATTTGCAAAATCTTTAATTTCAAGACGGTTGTTTTATCGTTCCTTTAAATTGCGGATAAATTACAGGATCGTTGCTCCAGTTAGGCTGGGCGCATTTGCTGCTAGATCGTTTGGTCTGACGCTACCCGATGAGAAATTCTGAAACCACCTATATGCAAGCGTTTCATCGTTCAAAGTCTAAAGCAAAAATCTAAAATAGTATCAGTCACCAGCTCAACTGAGCACCGCCGATTGAAACTGGGTGTTAGGAATCAACCAGTAGTCAGACGTTCTAACACTCAACAATTCGCGACAATGAGCGCTCGTGGCGATAACAATGAGGTTTATTCATGATTCAGCCACCCGGCTTTGAGATGCAATCGATTGTCACTTCCTTGGGAAGAGTGGTGTACTACACCCCCAAGGGGGCACCTTGGCGCTCGGCGGATGCAGCCATGTCAGAGAATCTGCCCACGTTGGTTTTCCTACATGGCTTTGGTGGTGGGTCATCCGCCTACGAATGGTCGAAAGTCTATCCAGCTTTTGCAACCGATTATCGAGTGATTGCACCCGACCTAATTGGTTGGGGTCGGTCTGACCACCCCGCACGCAATTACCAGATAGATGACTACATCAACACAATTATTGAGTTCATCGAGCAGACTTGTAACGAGCCAGTACCCGTCGTGGCATCTTCTCTCACGGCTGCTTTTACAATTAGAGCTGCGATCGCTCGCCCCGATCTCTTTAAGTCCCTGATTCTCACCACACCGGCGGGTCTGTCTGACTTTGGGGAAAATTACACCCGTAGCTTTTTTGCCCAACTCGTTGCTACGCCCATTCTGGATCGCTTGCTCTATAGCACGGGCGTTGCTACGGAGGGTGGCATCCGTAGTTTCCTAGAACAGCGACAATTTGCTCGTAGCCGTCGCGTATATCAGGAAATCGTAGACGCTTATTTGCAATCTGCCCAACAACCCAATGCGGAATATGCAGCGCTCTCTTTTGTTCGGGGAGATTTATGCTTCGATCTATCCCTTTACATAACTCAGCTAAACGTGCCTACTGCCATAATGTGGGGGGAAAAGTCCGAGTTTACGGGTCCGGAAGTTGGCAGGCGGCTGGCAGCTTTAAATCCGCAAGCTGTCCGGGTTTTTCAGGCGCTTGATGATGTGGGATTGACGCCCCAACTGGAACTGCCTGCGGTGACAATCGGCTTCATCCGGCGATTTTTAGACTTGCTGGACTAGAAATGTCAAAGAAACCCATTATTTTAGAAAATAGTGGGTTTCTCTACCGCAAGATTAGTCTGGGAACCGGATATCAATGACTGTGGAATTGAAGTTATAACCTGAGCCGTCTAGTTCTACTGGAATGCCAATTTTGAGTTTGGTACCGCCGACAACCGGCCCATCTTTTGTGATTTGGGCTTTAGTACCGAAAGTCATCAGCATATCGGTACTGAAAGAATCAGGTCTAGGATCGGGGAGCGCTTTGACAGAACCATCCGGTTGCGGGACGGTCACGCTTCGGGGCAGGATCTTGATGGATTTAATCTCCATCTGTCCGGCGGGTTGATTGCGGATAATAATATTCGTTTTTTTCTCCTTCTGGAACTGGTCGATTAAAGCCTGGGGATCTCGCACATTTAAACCCCGGACAATCAAATCCATTTCTACGGGTTTTGTGGTAACGCCGACTTGGGCAACCGAACCGGAAGTGCCGGGAAAAAAGAAGATTCCTACAATAACTGAGAGAATCACTAAGGCAGCACCCACATCTAAGATGCTCACCTTGCCGAATAAGCGACCTTGAGAATCCAAAATCTTCATGCAGAATTGTCCTGGCTCTAGCTAAAAAACTGGGGAGATTCAGTAACCTCTAACTCTACAAATCACAAGGTAGATGATACTTAATCCGGCAGTCTTTTGTCAGAGTACCATGAGTGTCGCCTTGAGAGTGCTGGCAGATGGCTGGTTGTAAAGCCTTCCTGAAAAGACTGCCTAACTTAGTCTACGACCCGGATGTAGCCTTGCTTCAGGCTGTCAAATACTCGGTTGACTTGGATCTGCTCTTCGGAGCTGAGAGCCGTCTTCGATAACAGCGCCGCCATCAGCCGTTGTTGGTCATGGCGAGTAATTCTGCGCGTAGTTAATAATTGCTCGACTAATTGAGCGATCGTTAGGGAGAGGCTTTGAGCTTGCATCTGGTTATCGGGGCACAGGATTCTATTTAAATTTTCGGTAAACTTGCCCTCCAGTTCATCAGGACATTCACCGAATCTGGTGATGAAAAATGGCTAAATTTTCAGGAGTACCGAATCAGTATTGTACGGGGGATCGATCTTAGTTGGAGGCTTTGCCCAGGCTTGAGCGATCGCAAAATATCTCGATTACGGTTGAAGCTGCAACTTAGAATTCTCAAATCACGTCTGTTTGTTTCAGACTAATGAAAGTTGTTGTCACATTTAGGCGGAGCGATCGCATTCTATAAGATTCTCTTTCTCTGGGCTGAGGCTTGGGAAGCAGAACAAGAACCCGAAATTGTGACTTTTAAAATGTGGTGTTGCCTCGCCTGCTTTCAGGGTAGGGAGTGTTGAAATTGTCAAGACTGGTCGCCGATCGCAACTGTCGATTTGATTATCACTCGTATTCGCTATGAAGTTGAACCCCTTGTCATTTTTTTCTCGTCGTTCCTCCCGCCGCTGGTTCTATCCGTTCCTCTCATCTGTAGTGGCGCTGTTTATTTGTGTCGGTTTGCCTCAGTCTGGGCAAGCGATCTCGCTGTTTGACTTGATTTTGCGCGGCGTTCAGGTAATTCAGCTATCGAATATTTCTGATAAACAGGAAATCCAGATTGGTCGGGCAATTAATAACCAGCTGGTCAGTCGGGAGATTCGGCTGTATCGCAATCCGCAAATCGTTCGCTACGTTGAAGAGATTGGTCAGCGGTTGGTGGCAAAGAGCGATCGCCCTGATATTCCTTATACGTTTCAAGTGGTTAACGATAAGGGTCTCAATGCCTTTGCGACAATGGGAGGCTTTGTCTACGTCAACACTGGCTTGCTCACAGCAGCAGATAATGAAGCTCAGCTGGCGAGTGTAATGAGTCACGAAATCGGTCATATTGCCGGTCGTCATGCAATTGAGCAGATGCGGAAAAGTGCGCTAGCTCGCGGCGTAGCGGCAGCAGCGGGGTTGGATCGCAACCTAGCCGTTCAAATTGGCGTAGATTTGGCTCTACGGCGTCCGAACAGTCGGCAAGATGAATTCGAGGCAGATCAAAAGGGACTGCAAACCATGATTAGGGCAGGTTATGCTCCCTCTGGAATGGTGGCTTTCATGGAAAAGCTGCTCAGGGCAAATTCGGTGCCTACTTTCTTAAGTACCCATCCGGCAACCTCGGATCGGATTAAGGCTTTGGAACGTGCCATTGACCCGGAAGATGCCAATATCGGCGATGGGTTGGATCAGCAGGCTTATAAAGCGAAAATTCGCCCTCTGATTTAAGGTCTGAGCATCTGGCGGCGCATCCGACTCACCTGAGATGGATCGATTTGCGTCACTGCTTCTTTCAAGGGTAGTTTGCGAACGCGACGCCGCGCCACATTGACTTGATAAACCAAGTTGTTCGTGAGATCCAAGCCTGTCAACCAGCCACTTTTCTGGTGATAGGCACCCGTATCGATGTCAAGCCAGCCGTTGCCTTGGGCAAGTTTCCCTGGTGCTACTCCAGGCAGGGTAAAGGTGATGGTGTGACCTGTAACGATCAGTTTATCGGGGAAGTACGGCTGGGGAATGCTGTGAAATTCTTCGCGAATCCAGCAAAATTCCTCAGCGGTTTGCTTCTCGAAGGGAATTTGCGGATGGACGCCTGCATGAACCAACCAGACATCGCCTAAGTCTAAATATGTGGGTAGCGATCGCATCCACTCGATATCCTCTGTTGGAATACCCGCTTCCCCATAACTGTTCACGGTTGCATGACCGCCACTGTAGAGCCATCCTTGCAGCGCTGGGCCGTAAATTTGTCCATCGCCCAACACGTCTAATAACATTTGCTCGTGGTTGCCCAACAAACAATGGTAGGAATTTTGCTTAACAAATTTAACGACCTGAGCGCTGTGAGGCCCTCGATCGATTAAATCCCCCAAAAAATAAACCGAGTCATTTGAGGAAGGAGCGATCGCTTCCAATAAGGTCATCAGGCCTTCGTAGTGGCCATGTACATCACCAATCACAATGCGACGGGGGGTCATTTTGCTCATCCTCAATCCGATTACTCACAACCTTAGATAGCGCCTCAAAGTAAGACACCGAATCACTGTCGATCAAAACTTATACACTCATGGACATCCCTAGTCATGTCGCCCAGGTTATAGCGCGGGTGGGGGAGTGACTTTTAAACGCAGCACAGTATCATCAAATTCCAATGTCTTACCAATAAACCATTGGTAATATGTTTGTTGCGTCTGCTCCGTTACAGCTAGATGCAACTTATAGCCCGTTAAAACTGATAACCACGCTAAAACTGGGTTGATTAGTAAGTCAATCAAGTAGGAGAATGTCAAAAAAGGGAATGTCCTTGTATTAAGAGTTTCACGGAGCGGATGCACAGCCTGAATAGGGAACACCAAAAAAGCACTGGGAAAACCAACTAGAAATGGGAAGTTAAAAGTCAAAGGCATATTTTTAAAGCTGACTTTTAAGTTCTAAATTCTCTTCTAAGTGGCGGGATGTATCAAATTGTAAGTATGGTAGACTACATTATTAATCATATCTCGCCTAGCTTGAGTAGAACCTTCTGGGATCGGGAATCTCTCTGAAGGCGGTCGAGTGTTGGGTGAAACAGAGCGAGACAATCAATAGAAAAATTCTCTCGCTATCGTTAAATGTCAGGATTTTTTCCCTTAAAGTTCCTTGCCTCCTGTGTCTTCTACTGTGTCTTCTGCTACGCTGCCAGTTATTATTGCTCTGAAACAAGCTAGTAGTATCGCTTGGGTAAATCAGGCGATCGCTAACGTGGATACTATTCTGCTCGATCATTCCCACTGCGAACGGAAAGCAGCAGGAGTTGCTTTGAATTTGATGTTTCGCTACCCTTCTTATACTCAGTTAGTGCGGCAGCTTACCAGGATCGCCTGCGAAGAACTGGAACACTTTGAGCTGGTTAATCAGTGGCTGGAACGTCGTGGCATCCCCCTTGCTGCCCTCTCTGCGCCTCCCTACGGTGCCGGGATGAAGACGCAAATCCGCGCTAAGGAGCCGGATCGGTTATTAGATTCATTGCTAGTTTCTGGGTTGATTGAGGCTCGAAGTCACGAACGGCTGGGATTACTCGCCACCCACTTACCCGATCCAGAGTTAGCCCAATTTTATGGCAGCTTGATGGCATCTGAGGCACGTCACTATGGCGTTTATTGGGTGCTTGCCGATACTTACTTTGAGCGTGCTGTTGTCAACCAACGGCTGGAGGAATTAGCCGTCGTTGAGAGTCAGTTGCTGGAAACGCTGCATCCAGAACCGCGAATTCACAGCTAAAGGCAAGAAGCAGATGAAAGCTCAATATCGGGATTTTGTGATTCGTGGCTGGGAAAAGCGCGATCGCACTTTTGCAGCTGATGTGATCCATTCGGTGTTAACCGAGTATGGCTTGCCTTGGCAACCAGAGGAGGCAGATCGGGATGTTCTAGAGGTAGAAAAATTTTATCAGGATACTGAGGGTGAGTTTTGGGTAATTGAAAAACAAGGGCAAGTAGTAGGGACTGGCGCGTATTATCCAGTGAAGCGCGGGGACAGAGCGGTAGAATTACGCAAAATGTATCTATTGCCAGCTGTGAGAGGGCAAGGACTAGGTAAGTATTTGTTACAACAACTCGAAAATGCGATCGCTTCTCGTGGTTTTCAGGAAATTTGGATTGAAACCGCTAGCGTTCTCAAAGAAGCAGTCAAATTGTATGAAAGTAGTGGGTATGAACCAGAAACAGGTGTTGAGACGGCAAGATGCGATCGCGTCTACGTTAAATTCCTGTAACCCTCACGACTGATTTAGACCATTTACATTTCCGTTTGCGACTAAAAAAAACAAAACATTCTCCAGCCCTTTCTCAAATCGCAATGTTTTGGCAAGATTGTCTCGCTTTGAAAGGATTGAATCGATGATAATCATATCGGGCTTGGCTGAGATTGCCTTTTCAAGACATTCCTGACCGTTAGAAGCTTCAACAACGCTGTAGCCTTTTGCCTGTAACACATCAGTAAGTATCTTGATTGTTGATTCATCTTCATCTACTACCAAAACTTTTTTTTTTGAGGTTTCTTGAGCCAGAAGCGATTCAATAGCATTTAGAAGTTCTTCCTGGTTAATTGGCTTTGCCAAATACCTGTCAATTCCTAAACAATAGCCTCTATCTTTGTCTTCTATAATTGATAAAATGATTATCGGTATGGTTGTAGTTCCAGGGTCATTTTTCAGTACTGCTGCCACATCAAATCCATTCATGGCAGGCATCATCACATCCAGAATAATCAAATCAGGATGTTCTTTTTTAACCTGTGTAATGGCATCCATACCGTCTTTAGCTTGCCTAACAATATAACCTTCTGCTTCCAATTGCTGTGTGAGAAGTTCTCTAATAGATGCTTCATCATCTACTACCAGAATTGTTTTCTTTTGTTTATTAGAAGAGGCTTTAGAAGTGATTACATGACCTTTTAGTTGTTTTAAAAGCGTGTCCAAATCAACTTTTTCAAACTCAAAATTTCCGCCTGTACTGATAGGTAAGGTGAATGAAAAGTTGCTTTCTTTACCCAATTTACTTTCTACCCAGATTCTACCCTGATGATGTTCTACGATTTGCTTGCAAATGGGCAGTCCTAAACCAGTTCCTTTAGGTTTGTCTGTTAATGTATCACCTACCTGCTTAAATTTTTCAAATACTTGCTCTTGGTCAGCCTTGGCGATGCCTATACCACTATCAATAACGCTGATAATAACCTCGTTGTTGATTTTTTTTGCTCTGCAAGTTATGCAGCCTTCTGGCGTAAATTTGACAGCATTGGAAATTAAATTAATCACAACCTGAACGAGTCTATCCTTATCACCCACTAGCTCAGGTAGTTCATTTTCGATATCCTTAATTAACTTTAGCGGCTTCGTTTCAAATAAGGCGGATGTAGCCGCTGTTGCCTGTGCAATTATTTCAGATATATAAATTGGTTCTGTCTTCCACTCAATCTTTCCTGCTTCTAACTTTGCCAAATCAAGGACACTATTGATTAAATTTGTTAGTCTTTCCCCTTCAGACACAATGATGTCAAGGTTTTCTTCTACTTGCTTGATGGTTTTCCGAACTTTCTTATCTTCACTTTGAACTTCAGGAAATATAACGGAATCTAGTTTTTTCTTGATAATTTTTGCGAATCCCAAGACAGAGGTAAGAGGTGTTCTTAACTCATGGGAAACAAGAGATAAGAAATCTGACTTGGCACAATTAGCAACTTCAGCGGCTTCTTTAGCTTGTTGTAACTCTTGTTGCGTCCGCTGGCGCTCGGCAATCTCGCTTTGCAAATTCTGAATAGTATGATTCAATTCAAGAGTACGTTCTTCTACTCGAATTTTTAACTCTTCCTCAGACTTTTTCAGAGTTTCTTCTACCAACTTTTTATCAGTGATGTCTTCATAGGTACCTAGAATACCTACAACATTCCCTGCATCATCATGGAGTGGAATCTTATTCGTTTCTGCCCAAGACTGTTTTCCATCGGATTGAAATTGAGTTTCAACGATGTGATATTGGGGCGTATCTGCCTCCATGATGCGGTTGTCACACTCGCGGTACCAGTCCGCCTCCTCCTTATTCCAAGCCAAGTCGTAGTCTGTTTTGCCAACAATGCCTTCTGGCGTATTAACCCCTGCTACTCGCGCAAAGTTGTAATTGCAACCCAGATAAACAGACTTTCTATCTTTCCAAAAAATTAACTGCGGGATGTTGTTCATCACTAGCTGTAGCATTTGCTTACTCTCTCGTAGTGATGCCTCTGCCTCTTTAGTAGGAGTAATGTCTTCTACTGTTCCCACAAAACCGATGAGTTCGCCTTTATTGGAAAGCAAAGGAGATGACCGAATGTAAGCCCAACGTACAATTCCCTCTCGTGTTTGAAAGCGACATTCGTGCGAATATTCCTTCCGCTGACGAGTGTAGGTATACCATTGTGCGATGACGCGATCGCTATCTTCCGGATAAACTGACCGCAACCAACCATCTCCCAAGCTTTCCTCAAGTGTAAAGCCACAAATTGCTTGACAGCGCGGGTTTGTATAAGTGCATTTACCTTCAATATCTGTCATAAAAATGCCGACTGGCAAACAAGCACTGAAAGAACGAAATTGCTGTTCGTTTTTCTTAAGTTCTGCATTGATGGCTTCCAAGTCCAATGCTTGTTGTTTTACCTGTGCTGTATTCTTAAACAGGTCAACAAACATCGATACTTTTGAGAGTAATATTTCCGGTTCAATCGGCTTAACCAGGTAATCTATCGCGCCTAGGGAATAACCTGTGAATATATTAGTGTCGCTTGTGCCGTATGCGGTTTGGAAAATAATTGGAGTCTGGCGCGATCGCTCTCTAGCTCGAATCAGCCTTGCTGTCTCAAATCCATCCAGTTCTGGCATCTGGACATCGAGCAAAATCACAGCAAAATCCTCATTTAGCAAACATCTTAAGGCTTCCATCCCCGAATTTGCTTTGACTAAATTCTGCCCTAAGCTACTCAATACTGCCTCTAACGCCAGCAGATTTTCTGGATGGTCGTCAACCAAAAGGATATTTGCTTTCGGTTCTGACTGCATATTTTACCCTCAACGTTTAGTGACAAAAATTGATTAAAAAATTAATATTGCTAAATATTTTTACGATTGATCTTACAGGCGCTAGAGCTAGCTCTGTAGGCATTCAACGCCGTTTTGATTTTTGCAAAAATCTTTATTACAGTTACTACTGTGCTATGGCAATCCTACATCTTTTTCTTTTCCTAAGCCCAAAGTACGGGCTACATCGAGGCGATACGATAGCGCGATCGCTAACGCCCAGGCTACACCTACCTACACTTACATAGTTCAACTACATCTATTCACAAAATTAAGCTCTCTCAATTTCTAGAATATTCGATGCTTTTGCCACTACCTCATCTGGATCGAAAGGCTTTGTCATATACATATCCGCCCCTACTTCATTTCCCTTCTGCTTATCAAATTCTTGCCCTTTAGCAGTCAACATGATAATGTAAACGTCTTTAATCTCTAGTTCATTTTTAACCGCATTACATACATCAAATCCATTCATTTTAGGCATCATTACGTCGAGAAAAACAAGAGCTGGCTTTTCTGCTTTAATTGTCTCCAATGCCTCTTCACCATTAGTTGCTGTTAGTAACTCCACGCCCTCATCTTCAAGATCCTCAAGGGTTTGTTCTAACAAAAGTCGAATGTGAGGCTCATCATCAACAATTAATATCTTCGGATTCATTCTGTTTCTTACTATTTAATAAAGAACTTCAAAAACTTCTACAGCTTCTTTTTTTCCTTTTACTTGAACGCTCCCAATCTCCTTAAATTCAAATAGATGTTTTGTA
Organism: Trichocoleus sp. Lan; assembly: GCF_039961855.1. Taxonomy (NCBI): domain Bacteria; kingdom Bacillati; phylum Cyanobacteriota; class Cyanophyceae; order Leptolyngbyales; family Trichocoleusaceae; genus Trichocoleus; species Trichocoleus sp. Lan. The sequence goes on from NZ_JAMPKA010000001.1 coordinate 58,784, forward strand.
CTCTCATAGATAGAACTACTAACTAGGATCTGCTCACCTTTTGCCATAGATTGCAGCCTAGACGCTATATTAACTTTATCTCCTATTGCTGTATAGTCCATGTGTTGTGGAGAGCCAACGTTGCCAACAACTACCTCTCCCGAACTTATACCGATTCCGGTAAGAAAATTATCCCTAATCCAAGCAACTGGGATTGTTTTTATGCGTTTTTGCATCTCAATAGCTGTTTCAATAGCTCGTCGTTCGCTATCGACAAGAGTTGAAGGTGCGCCAAACATGGCAACAATCATATCTCCAACAAACTTGTTCACAGTACCGCCGTGGCTAAATATCACCTCTACCATGTGAGTAAAATACTCATTCAAATATTCTACAATTGCTTCTGGTGCTAACTCCTCGCATTTAGTGGTAAAGTTTCTAATATCAGAAAAGAGAATGGAAATGTCTTTTTTAGCAGGAACTAAAGAAATATCTTCTTGAGGATCTAAAATAGCTTCAACGACTTGTGCAGGGACATATCTTTCCAAGTTACTTTTAATCCGCGCTTCTCTAAGTTTATTTTCATGGAGCAGAGCGTTTTCGATAGCTGCTGCGGCTTGGGATGCTAAAGCAGTGAAAAGTTTTAAATCTTGTGCTGTATAATTGACTAATTCATCGCTACTCAAATTAAACACGCCAAGAACTACGTTTTGCGTCTTCAGTGGGGCGCAAATTAGAGATTTTATCTTATTATTACCTGTAATAAATCTAGAATCTGACTCTACATCATTGACTATCTCTGCGTTTCCTAGATGAAACACGCTGCCAGCGATACCTTCACCAGGGAACAGGGTAGTTTTATGCTGATGTTCTTGACCAAAAGCAGCAATGATTTCAAGCTTTCCTGTCTTTTCATTCAGTAACATCGCTGAAGCATTGGTTGTTTTTATAAGTCTCCTAGCTTCATCAATCACTAATTTGGCAATCTCTTTAAGATCCAGGCAAGCTGATAGTTTTCCGGAAATATTATAGAGAAGGTTTATTTCTTTATATCTATCCAGTACTTCGCGGGCAAGCGTCTTTTTTTCAAGCTCTTTTCCAGCTATATAGGTAAGCAACGATGCAAGACTGGATGCTTTGTCTCCGCCAAATACCCATCCAATTACTTCCTCTGAAAGCTGTATAGGGAATTTATTTGATGAAGAAAAAATACTATTCCCGATTAGTAGACTACCGTTGACATCTATAATACTTACAGAGCTATCCAATGTCTCGATTAAGTCAGCGATGAGCGAAGAAATTTCTTTTTTAGAAATCAGCTTTTTTAAACTAATTAGAGTCATAAAATTTTTTGTCTGCCAATGCTAGGAATAATATAGCAACATTAAATGATTTATGAGGGCTAAATTCTCGATTTAGCGAAGAATCGGAGAGCTGAATCCCTGATTTAAGAATAAAATAACATTGCCATTCCCTAGCGAAAAGAATTTAAATCACAATGTTTTAAGAAACATAGCTAGTGTTTCTAATGCCGATTTGTCACCCTAAGCTTAGAATACCCATCAAGACTATGAAAATTCAAAAGAGTATTTTTTTACATTCGTGTTCAGAAAAGTGCCTCCCTTGATACATCCGCCGTTTGCACTAACCGTTGAATCACGATCGCCTATGGGATCGCTTCTTCAAGAACGCCGCTACGAGGAAGCCAGCAGCGCTAGGACAAAAATCTGCATCCAATGGCTAACCCAAGCGATCGCATCCATCAAGCCGCCTCATCTTCAAATTTCTGAAGCTGCTGCTCAGCGAAAGATTAATAACATTTTATGTTTTCCTTAACGATCCTTGGGGCGGATGTGTAAATCTATGGTATGGCATCATTTGCTCAGGGGAGCGCTTGGCTACTGTTCTTGTGGAGAGGGGTATTTTTGCGCCAATGGTATTAGGAGTGTAGGAAATGAACCCTCATCAATTATTACCCTGGGATGACAGTTCTCAGGCAACAACTCCTCGGGGACAGTTAGAGCATTTTGAAGAGCTAGTTGCAGCATTAACAGATCAACCGATCCAGACGAAGAAACAACTCCAAAAAGAGATTCTCTCACGACAAAGGTTTGAAACAGCGTTAAGCGAAAGTGAGAGACGATTCCGCGCTATTTTTAATCAAACATCCCAATTTATCGCGCTACTGCAATCAGACGGGATTGTCCTAGAAGCCAATCAGACGGCGCTAAACTTTGGTGGAATCACTGCGAGTGATGTAATAGGTTGTTTTTTTTGGGAAGCGCCGTGGTGGAGCGTTTCGCCAGAGATCCAGGAACGTTTAAAATGCGCGATCGCTCAAGCAGCAGCCGGAGAAATCGTGAGTTACGAAGTTGAGGTGCGAGGTGTTGGAAATACTGTCGCCACCTTTGACTTTTCGTTGAAGATTTTGAAGGTAGAAACAGAGTTTGTTGAGGCACAGCATACGCTACCTTTATTGATTGCCGAAGCTCAGAATATTACCGATTGCAAGCACTCAGAAAATCAGCTCACCCTGTGTAATCTAGAACGGCTAACGCTATACAAAATTTCAGAAATCGCGCAGGGGACTCAATGTCTTTACACTGCATTTCAAGAGATTGTTGAAGAAATTAGCATTGATACTGGTTTTCCGATTATCACCATCGAACTTTATGACGAAGCAAGGCAAATGATGGTATTTGCAGGGCTAAAAGGAGTTCCCTTGCCTGCGGACACAACTGTTCTTGAGGTGCCGGTAGACCAGACACTTTCGGGGAGTGTGGTTCGCACGGGTCAACCTGTCGTGAAGACGGAGCTTTCGCAGTCAGCCAAGAATAGTAACTTTAATAAAATATTCTCGCAGTCAGAGATTAAAACTTTCATTTGTATGCCGATGATCGTCAACCAACGGTCGATCGGAGTTTTAAGTTTAGCCCATTGGGAAATCGTTCAATGCAATGATTCATTCCTGAAATGGATTGGAAGTTTGGCTAATTCTATTGCTTCCCTAACCGAGCGCAAGCAGGCAGAGCAAGCACTACGGGAAAACGAAGCGAGGTATCGTCGAATTGTCGAAACCACCGTTGAAGGGATCTGGGTTCTCGATCCAGAGGGGAATACAGCTTTTGTGAATAACCAGATGGCACAAATGCTAGGACTAACAGCCGCTCAAATGTTAGGCAAGCCTTTGTTTGCTTTTATGGATGACGAAGGTTGCGCGATCGCAGAAGCTTTAATAGAACGTCGCCGCCAAGGAATTAAAGAACAACATGACTTTAAATTCTGCCGTCAGGATGGCTCCGCGCTGTGGGCAATTGTTTCTACCAATCCCATCTTCGATCAAGCGGGGAAATATGCGGGAGTCCTGGGAATGGTCACGGATATCACCCAGCGAAAAGCTACTGAAGAGGCATTGTTGCAGCAGGCAAAGCGGGAGTCGTTGATTCGGGTAATTACTCACCAAATCCGTCAATCTCTGAAGCTGGAGGAGATTCTCAACACGACAGTGACAGAAGTGCGACAATTTCTTGCCTGCGACCGGGTAGTCATTTTCCGCTTTCATCCAGACTGGAGTGGCGTTATCGCAGTTGAGTCGGTCGATTCTCGGTGGACGCCAATTTTAGGCTCGACGATGACAGATCATTGCTTTGCACAAACTTATGTGGAGCCTTACAAAAACGGTCGGATTCTAGCGATTGAAGATATTTATACGGCAAAGATAAGTCCGTGTCACATTGATTTACTGGCTCAGTTTCAGGTGAGAGCAAACTTGGTGGTTCCCATCCTCCAAGGCGAGGATTTGTGGGGATTATTGATTGCTCATCATTGTTCGCAACCGCGACAGTGGCAGCAGCTAGAGATTAATTTACTCCAAGAATTAGCAACACAGGCGGGAATCGCGATTAAACAAGCCCAACTTTATCAACAGTTGGAGGAAGCGAATCAGGAGTTGCAGCGCCTTGCCGTTTTAGATGGCTTGACTCAGGTAGCGAATCGCCGTTGCTTTGACCAGTATCTGAATAGTGAGTGGCAGCGGCTGGTGCGAGAGCAAGCACCCTTATCCTTAATTTTGGGCGATATCGATTTTTTTAAACTCTACAACGATACTTACGGTCATCAAGCGGGAGATGAATGTTTAAAGGCAGTGGCGAGTGCGATTCGGCGTGCAGTGAAGCGTTCGACGGATTTAGTGGCTCGTTACGGCGGAGAAGAATTTGCGATAATTTTGCCGTATACCGTAGTTGAGGGAGCAATCCGAGTTGCTGAGCAAATCCGCGCTGAAGTGAAGGCGTTAGCGATCGCGCACGTTAATTCTCAAGCTAGTCAGCAGATATCGCTCAGTTTGGGCATTGCTAGTGTAGTTCCGACTTTAGAATCCTCACCAGCAATGCTGATTTCCGCAGCAGATACCGCTCTCTATCAGGCAAAAGCCGCAGGGCGCGATCGCTATTACGCACACAATTAACGGCTCAGGGTACGAATGAACCGTTGTAAATTGGTGAACAATCCAGGTTTTTTCGGCGCTGGGGTTTCGCTGCCGCGGTTGCTGGGATTGGCAGCGTCCTTAGCCTGAGTTGTTCCTGCCAGGATGTTGTCAAGTTCTTCGCCCACTGGTTTTGTAGAAACTTCGGCAATCAGCTGATAGTTGTCGTTTGTTTCCTGCCAAACTTGCCAGGGTGAAGGGTAGCAGCGAAGCACCGCAGCACCGTCGAGGGGTCTGAGATAGTAGCTAGATTCCAGGGTAGTCAGGAAGCGATCGCGCAATTGTCGTCCCGCGTAGCCAATGCCAATAATAGCGGCGTCTTCTAGATTAGGGTTGAGGAGAACCACCGGGCGATCGCCTGCTGCTTCGCACAGTTTTTCGACTTGCAAGACTTCTACCGCGGAAGGTTCAACGAACAAGAAAACGCGATCTTCTGGCTGAATTTTCTCATCTACCGACGCTCGGCTACTGCCAATATCTGTAATTTTAAAGGGTACTTGTCCCCAGTCGCGGCGGGCAAGGGCAGCTGCCCCAGCGTCGGGAAAGAAAACTTTCAACTCCGATGCCATCTCCTCAAAGGCTTCGATAAATTGCAAGGCGACGGGCATCGGTTTGAGTTCTGGGAAGACTAACTCGACCTTGATGCGGGTGTAACCATTGGCGATCGCAGCTTGGGTTGCTTCACGGGATTGCGCGATCGCTTCTTCTAGTGATTTAGGAAGTTCTGCCATCTCGAAAATTGTTGAATTTAAGTGGATTCAGCCAAAATGTCAAATTGATTAAAAACCTCTCCCTAACCCTCTCCTAAGAGGAAAGGGGACAAGAGAAAGAATGTTTTAATTATGTCGGGATTGCTGCTTGCCTCCGTTAGGGAAGTGGCGCGGAACGCGCAGTACGGGAAGAAGGTTGGGGATTCGGTTTAATGTTGTCGTTGATGATTCCCACCTACTGATTACTGTGAGTCGTTAGCATTCAAAATTCTAAACTCAAAACTCGCTCCGGCTGAAAGCTATTCTTGGAAACAGGCATCAATCGTTCTAAAACTTGCTTCAGCACCATTGTCGCCCAGTCTACATCAGCTTCCTCTGTGTCCCGTCCCAGAGTGAAGCGAATGCCTCCCAAGGCAACTGCATCGCTGTATCCCATTGCCAGCAAGATGGGGCTGGGGCTGAGTTTGCCACTGTGACAGGCAGAACCGGCACTGATGGCAATTCCAGCTAGGTTCATCTGCCGCACCAAGGTTTTTCCGGTGACTTTTTCACTCTCACCGATGACGCTGAAACTGACGTGGTGGGGTAGCCGATGCTGCCTGTCGCCAGTAGGGATGAGGTGGGGAACATCCGCTAAATGGGAAAATAAGCGATCGCGCAATTTTATCAATCTCGGTGTCTCTGTTCCCAGTTCTTGCGCCGCCAACTCAGCCGCCATGCCAAAACCAGCAATCACCGGAACAGCCTGAGTCCCGGAACGCAGCTTCAATTCTTGCCCTCCCCCGCACAATAAGGGGGCTAACTCTACACCAGGGCGGACATAAACCGCACCCGCGCCTTGAATGCCATAGATTTTGTGGCTGGAAAGAGATAGCATATCCACCGGCAGCTGCTGCACGTCAATCGGCAAGCGCCCAGCCACTTGGACGGCATCGGTGTGAAACAACACCCCGTGGGAGTGGGCAATCTTGCCCAATTCCTCAATCGGTTGCAGCGTGCCGACTTCGCTTTGCCCGTAAATAATCGAAACTAATACTGTATTCGGTTGCAGTGCCTTTTCTAAATCGGTGGGATTGACTCTACCTTTGGTATCTACCGGCAACCGCGTCACCTGCCAACCCCACAATTCTAATAAACGCGCTGGTTCTGACACGGCTGAATGCTCGACGCTGGAGATAATAATATGCTGGGGCGTCCTGTAGCTGCGGGCAACCCCCATAATCGCCAGATTGTCTGCCTCGGTGCCGCCAGAAGTGAAGATAATCGACTCAGCCGGTGCGTTAATGAGTCCAGCGACTTGAATTCTTGCCTGTTCCAGAATCATTGCAGCCCGTTGCCCCCACTCGTGCAAACTGGAAGGATTTCCCCACTGCTGGGTGAGGACGGTTTGCATGAGGGCGATCGCTTCTGGGCGAGTGGGCGTAGTAGCACTATAATCCAGATAAATTTGCATGGTTGATTAAGCGACAGGCTGTCTCTTCTTTCAGCATATAGCGCCTCTCGCTAGAGCGTCTCTCACCTAACTACCCGGTTTGCAGACGTTATATTCTTCGTGAGACATGACTTCTTCTGGCACCAGCTTCGTCCCGCAGTCGCGGCAAATCATCCGGTAGTCGCGGCTCAAAGGGATACTAATAATCAAGCGGTTGTGGCGCATCCGCTTGCCCCGAAATTCGATATAGTTCCTACTACCCTCCAACCTGGCGATGATGGCACGCGCCTTCACTACCAAATGAGCGGGAAGATGTCTTAAATTAATCGGATCGAGTGAAAAAGAATCTTCCCACTCCTGTTTTTCCTGTTTTCTTTGAATCCAGGTGGCGCGTTCTTGAACGCAGCGATGGCACGTTTGACCATGACCTTTGTGACCGCACGAAAACGTTTTTTTTCTGGTTGGCATAAAAAATAGTGGTGTGGCTTGGTGCCTCCCACCCCCACAAAGCTTTTATCCTGTGGAAACTCTCCGCCGTGGGCGGTTGGACAAGATCAAAATTTTGTCCGCTTGCAGTTTATGTTAATGCAAGAGGGGCAAGTCTTTGAGAATCGTTTTCGCTTGCTGACGAAAAATCGGTGATGACACCACGAATCCGTCAGGTTATCGTGTGGGTGATGAAAGAAATTTATGCTTCGATGACGTAAAAAAGGGATGGCTAGTTCGCCTATCCTCTCTTATCTATCAGCGAATCCAACTTCCCGTGCATCTTCTTTTTTCCCCGCCGACAATCCGTCTGGGCTTCACGTTACTGCTGGCGCTAACTCTCGGCGCGTGTCAGCGGGTGCAGTCGCAGAATTCCCGTCTCACGCCTCTGCCGCAAGATCCTTTTGTCCAGGTATATTTCAACCACGCCCAAACAGCAGAATATACTGAACCTTACCGCCAGCAACGACGACAGGGAAATGATTTAGAGCAACAGATTGTCGATGCGATCGCGTCTGCGAAATCCAGCGTTGATGTCGCGGTGCAAGAGTTGCGCTTACCAAAGATTGCACAGGCGCTAGTGGATCGCAAGAAAGCTGGGGTAAAAGTTCGGGTAATTTTAGAAAATACCTACAGTCGTCCTCTCAGTGCGATCGCTCCAGCAGAGTTGGCGAAACTGCCGCAACGAGAACAGCAACGCTATCAAGAATTTCTCAAATTAGTAGACCGCAACGGCGAGAATCAGCTCAGTCCAGCGGAAATTAACCAAGGAGATGCCTTGGTCATGTTACGCAATGCGGGTATTCCGACAATTGACGATACCGCTGACGGTTCCAAAGGCAGCAGCCTGATGCATCACAAATTTGTTATCGTCGATAACGCAAAACTTATCGTGACTTCCGCTAACTTCACAACATCGGATATTCACGGTGATTTTGCCAAGCCTACCAGTTTGGGCAATGCCAATAACTTGCTGAAAATCGATAGTCCTGAGTTGGCAACCCTTTTCACCCAAGAGTTTAACGTGATGTGGGGCGATGGGCCAGGAGGCAACCCTGATAGTAAATTTGGCATCAAAAAGCCCTATCGACCCCCACAGCAAGTCAAGTTGGTCAATACCACCGTCACCGTCCAGTTTTCTCCAACTTCGACCACTCAACCCTGGAATCAAACCAGTAACGGCTTAATTGGCAAAACCTTAAGTACCGCCGCCCAAACTGTTGATATGGCGTTGTTTGTCTTCTCCGATCAGCATTTAGCGAATATTCTAGAAACCGACCATCAAAATGGGGTGCAGGTACGGGCTTTAATCGATCCCGATTTTGTCTATCGCCCCTACAGTGAAGCTTTGGACATGATGGGGCAAGCCCTAAGCAATCAATGCAAGTATGAGGTTGATAACCGCCCCTGGCAAGAACCGATTACCACAGTTGGCGTGCCATTACTGCCAAAGGGCGATTTGTTGCATCACAAATTTGGGGTGGTGGATAAAAAAAACGTCATCACTGGCTCCCACAACTGGTCAGAAGCTGCCAATAGCGGCAATGATGAGACGGTGTTAGTCATTGAAAGTCCGACGGTTGCTGCCCATTATGAGCGCGAATTCGACCGCCTTTATAAGAATGCTGTGTTAGGTGTTCCTGATGGGATTGGGCAGAAAATACAGGCACAACAGAAACAATGTTCCCAGCAAACAACAGCTTCTCAACCCTCCCAAACCACTCCAACTGCCAATCCAAAAGCCAAACTTCCGATCCAAAAGGCGCAACCACCGAAAAGTCTCTCTAATTCTCCTCAATCCTCTGTCCCTAGTCCTAAGTCCGATCCCTATCTGGTTAACCTCAATACTGCAACTCAAGAAGAAATCGAGGCATTGCCTGGAGTCGGGCCAAAATTAGCGCAACGCATTATTGAGGCGCGTCAGCAGAAATCTTTTACCTCGTTACAAGACCTTGACAAAGTGCCAGGAGTTGGCCCCAGCTTACTTGAGAAATTAAGCGATCGCGTGACTTGGTAGCAACTACTCCTTCTTTCCGGATAAAGACAATTTGCTGACGCTAACGACAAGTGGACTAGCATCTGACAGGATAGTGCTGGTCTTTATCTACTGGGGTGTTGTTCCATGAAGCTAATCCGCCTTCTCCTCAAAAATTCTTGGGTAACAGTCATTTTGGCTGCATTGACGGGTCTTCTCAGTGGTGGGAGTAGTGCGGGTCTAATAGCCCTGATTAACCTCACCTTAAGAGATATTCAACTACCAACAACGACCCTGGCTTGGAGCTTTTTTAGTTTGTGCTTTCTTCTGTTTGTAACCATGACTGCGTCCCAAGTCCTGATTGCCCGATTAGCAGAGGAGGTCATCTTCAATCTGCGAATGCTCTTAAATCAACGCATTCTGGCTTGTCCCTTGCGTCATTTAGAAGAAATTGGTTCCTCCCGGCTTCTAGCGACCCTCACAGAAGATATTGAGGTAATTTCTAGTGCCTCTATTTCCGTTTCTGGACTATTTGTAAATCTCGCCATTTTAGTGGGGTGCCTGCTCTATTTGAGCTGGCTATCTGTGCCTCTATTCTTTTTCATCCTAGGCTTCATGGTATTGGGAATCTTTAGTCATACTTTACTGGTGACGAAGGGTAGGGATTCTTTCAAGCTTTCCCGTGAAGTGCGAGACAGGTTATACGAACATTTCCGGACTACCACGGAGGGGACGAAGGAACTCAAGCTGCACCACTCTAGACGCCAAGCGTTTCTCTCTCAAGACCTCCAGTCTGCCGCTGCATCTTCTCGCCATTACCGAGTTGCGGCGATGAGTATTTTCGCTTTTGCTGGAAGTTGGGGGCTACTGTTGTTCTTCGTTCCCATTGGGTTGCTGATTTTTGGTTTACCTTTGCTAAGAAATATTCCTGTTTCTGTTCTATCCGGCTACGCCTTAACAATCGTATTTATGATTACTCCGTTGCGGGGGATTTTAAACACTCTTCCCGATTTAAGTAGAGCGAATGTTGCTTTAGATAAGATTGAATCGCTTGGCTTATCGTTGGTAGCCCAGAGAACTGAAGAGCATCTGACGACGACCCTAGATTCACAGCTTGAGTGGAGTTCTTTAAAATTAGTGGGAGTGACTCATGCTTACCGTGGGGAACGGGAAGAACATCGCTTCATTTTGGGGCCACTCGACGTAACTTTTCATCGTGGAGAATTAGTGTTTATTGTGGGTGGTAATGGGAGTGGCAAATCTACTCTTGTGAAGCTGCTGGTTGGACTCTATATTCCGGAATCGGGAGAAATTCAGTTTGACGGTAAACCGATTACAGATAAAAATCGCGAGTGGTATCGCCAGCAGTTTTCAGTTGTTTTCTCTGACTTCTATCTTTTTACCCGTCTTCTAGGATTAGACACTCCATCACTAACTAACCAAACCCAAAAGTATTTAAAAAAGCTGGAATTAGATCATAAAGTTCAGGTAAAAGACGGTATCCTTTCCACTACTGCCTTATCCCAAGGACAGCGCAAGCGTCTTGCTTTATTAACAGCGTATTTGGAAGATCGTCCTATTTATATATTTGACGAATGGGCTTCAGACCAAGACCCTGTATTCAAAGAAGTTTTTTATACTCAACTGTTACCAGAATTAAAAAGTAGAGGCAAAACTGTTCTGGTTGTTAGTCACGATGACCGATATTTTGAAGTTGCCGATAGGATTGTGAAGTTAGATTATGGAAAAGTGCAATATGATAAAAGCTTATATGGTTGATAATATTTTTTCTTAAACCCTTACTTGTAATTCGGAACCCCACCCCAGCCCTCCCCGTGAACGGGGAGGGGGAAATATGCTTCTTTCTCGTTCATGAGAGAATTGAAAGACTTTTCGTAAGTAAAGATGAGGGTAAATTTTTTTATTCTTTATGATTACTGATTAACAATTCCTCTTTGTTTAATAGTGTTCTCTGTGTTCTGAGATAAATCAGGCCAAGGTAAAAAATTTAGCCGAAGAATACGTTTATTCGGAACGTTGTCCCAAGCGCTAAAAACGCGCTTCCAATCATCCATAAATTCGGGTTGAACTTGCCCTAATGTTTTTACTAAAGAGTGATAGACGCGATCGCTTACTGCTTCATCGGATGTGACGCCTTGCCGAACTTCCAAATCGAACTCTAGATACTGTTGATCTTCTTCGTAAACAATTCGGGCGCGGTATAGTCCGGTGAGAATATCGTTGAGTTCTTCGCATTTTACCGCTGCATCCAACATATATTCGGTCAGATTAGTCCCTAAAAGAATTAAACAACTATCTGAGCGACCCGTGACTGCTAAAATATTTGGAAGCCAAGGGCTAGATTTTGCAATAATCTTAACTAAAGCTTCATCCTGAGAATCTAGCTTGTCCGAAGTAAGAATTGCTTTTCTTAATTTGCTCCAACTATATAACGCAACACGGTCGTAGAGAATGTAGCGCACTAGCGGAATTCCTTGCCAACGAGTCACGCAAAAGTGACCATCAACAAGTTCCACAAAAGTGTCGGAAGCAATGAAATGAAAGAAGTGAGGAATGGGAGATTCTAGACCTAGCGAATTAGCAAGTTTCTGGTTACGATACAGTATTTTTCGCAAAGCGATCGAAGCGAGAGATTCAGTTCCCAGTCCCCCAGTATCGGCGCTGGCGTACATAGAAAACATAAAGGGGATATCTTCTGCTATCCCCGCCCGATTTTGTAAAGAAGTGCGGATACTTTCTGGAAAAGGTTCACCAATTACGATGTATCTTAATTTTTCCAAGGGAAGCGATTGCTTTTGCTCACTTGCCTTTAGATGAAGATGCGCGATCGCAGATGGTACAATCAATAAAATAATCTGATCTACCAATGGGTTCATCTTGCAGATCATCTCGATAATATCATCTTGCTGGATGCCTGGGCAGAATACCCAAAAACGATAAGGCGTATTCGCTGCCATATTATTTAACGCCCAGGAAAAAGACACTCCTCCGAGAGAACTTCCTAAGCTAAGTCCGACAATTGCCAGCGTTTTTTTCTTGTGTACAGCAAAGGTTCGTTCCAGAAATATCCGGGTTTTAAGACCGACAAAACGGCTATTTGATTTTAGAATAGGCCAATAGAATGGGTTTCGGGATGAGCCGGAAGAACGAGCGATCGCATAAATTTTATCAGCATCATCTGCCAGCAATTCCTCGAATGGGTAAGCTAAAGCATAGGATTTTTTGTCTGACAAAGGTAGCTGGTTAAATGGAACTCGTGCTTTAATTCCTTGAGTTTCTAAAAACTGTTTGTAAGCGGGTACGCCTCGTTGGGCACGTTGATACACTCTTTCGGCTAATCTTTTCGACCCTAAAGAGTTTTTTATAAATGATTGAAATTTCATAGGGTAGTGCTAAAGAAGTTGGAAAATTTTCTTTTTTTACGAACCGCGAAGGCGCGAAGGGCGCGAAGGAAAGAGAGGGAAGAGAAGAAGACTCTATAAATAAGTCTTAAATTTCTAACCCTAAACGCAGGCTACTATAAGACGAACTAAAGGTTGAACAATTTTTAGATGTTACTTAATGAAATATTGAATGACTTAAATTAGATTGAAACAAAAATTTACTAAACTAAGTCATAAATTCCAGAGCTTTGCAAATTCTTAGTGTAATAAAGAAATAGGAACCCCAAACTGATTTTAGGGGTGGATGGAGGGGGGAAACTTCCCTATGTCAAGCTTTCTAGATCGGCACATTCACGCAGGCGTGAAGTTTTGAACGTTATTAGTATATAAATTATGGTGAATTTTAATTTGCAAGCGTCTAATTCTCTTCGCAAAACCCAAACTTTTAACAATCCCGATCGCTTTATTGAGGGATGGTATTGGGCTATTCCCTCTCACAATCTCAAGGTGGGTGAGGTGAAGCCTGTAACCCTTTTGGGAAGGGAACTGGCGATTTATCGGGGCAAGGATGGGAAAGCGATCGCTCTTGATGCATATTGCCCGCACATGGGCGCACACCTTGCCGAAGGAAAAGTCGAAGGCAACGGAATTCGCTGTTTTTTCCACAATTGGAAGTATGACCAAGTGGGGAAGTGTATCGATATTCCGTGTTTGGAAAAGCCGCTTCCAGCGAAGGTACAAAGTTGGCCTACGGCTGAGAAGTACGGGATGGTGTGGGTTTGGACTGGAGAAACACCACGACAGCCTTTGCCGTGCCCTCCCGAACTCAAAGACGAAGAATGCGATGCAGCGATCGCGTCTCGCTTTGTGAAGAACTGTCACCCTAACGTGGTGATGATTAACGCTATCGACGCCCAACACTTCAATACCGTTCACAACCTGCCACTGAAAATAGTGTTCGAGAAGCAGGAAGACGAAAACGCGATCGCCTTCAGTAACACCACGCGGGGAGGGGAAGATTCTCTGTTTGTAAAACTAATCCGCCCCTTATACAAAAATGAAGTTACTTATACTATGTGCTATTGGTACGGCAGCACTGGCACAGTGACACTTGGGCCAGACTTTCTCCATTTCTACATCATGTTTGCCCTTCGCCTCACCGAAGCCGGAAAAACTGAAGGACAGACTTTATTAATTACTAAGAAGCGTCCGGGTGTACTCGGCTGGATGTTTAACCGAATCGTGCTTTGGCTGACGAAAATGGTGGGGCATTACTTTGCCAAAGGAGACACCCAAGTTTTCCAAACGATTAAGTTTGACTTTCAGACTCCGACGAAAGAGGATAAGTCGATTATCCAGTTCATCCAGCACGTCGAGAAACAGAGAGCGATCGCGTGGGGAACTTGGGAGGCGGCTTTGCCGGAGGAGGAGCAGCGGCAATATGATTTGGATAAGGCAGTCCTAACCCCCCAACCCCATTCCCTGCAAGGAAAGGAGGTGCAGGACTCCCCAATTCTCGCAGCAGAAGGTCAGGGAAGCCGAAAGGTAAAGGAGAATTCTTCCTCAGTCCTCAGTCCTCCCTCCTCAACAACCAGTCCTCCCTCCTCAGCACTCAGTCCTCCCTCCTCAGCACTCAGTCCTGTCTCCCTAACCACGGAGGCGAGATGAGTTCTGTATTGATTACAGGCTGTTCGTCCGGCTTTGGTCGGGCTATGGTTGATGAGTTTCTTCGGCGGGGTTGGCACGTCATTGGTACGATGCGGAACGCACCGCAGCGACGGGAAATCCTCACGGAATCCCTAGAAAAATATAGCGATCGCTTGACGATTCTCAGCCTGGAAATCACCGAATCCAGCCAACGAGATGCCGTAGTTGAAGCAGTTCGTCAAAGAGGTCGGCTGGATTGTTTGGTAAATAATGCAGGCTACAGATTCTACGGCGCTTTGGAGGATTTGAGCGAGGAGCAAATCCGCCGTCAATTTGAGGTAAATTTCTTCGGTGGCGTGTTCCTGACTCGCGCTTTGCTTCCGTTGATTCGGGAAGCGCAGGGAACCCTGATTTTTATCTCCTCCACTTTCGGCTTTACGGGCTTTCCCTTAACCTCGGCTCATTGCGCCAGCAAGTATGCTCTGGAAGGCTTAGCAGAGAGTCTTTATTACGAGCTTGAGTCCCACGGGGTTCGTGTCGCTTTGGTAGAACCTGGAGCCAGCAAGACGACGAACAATGGCAAGAATATGAGCTGGGCGGAAGGGAACTCTCAAACTTATCGAATTCAGACGGAAAACTACCGGAGGCTGAATCAGCGAGTTATCTCAACGGCTCAGGATAATACGCATCTGGTCGCCAAACGGGTTGCTGATATTGCCGAAGGAAGCGATCGCCAACTCCGCCGTCGAGTCGGTTGGGATGCCAATTTCACCCATATTTATCAACAAATGTTGCCAGACAGGTTGCGCCTGCCTTTATCAAAAATGATTTATCGACGACTGTTTACGGGGAGCAAAAGCCGATGAATCAATACCAAAAAACAGCAGGCTTCAACTTACCCCACCTCCAATCTGACGACAAGCTGCGTCGCGTACTCTCCTCAGCCTTGAAGAGTCGGCTGGGTGACGATCCGATTTCCCCAGAATTTATGAGCAATTCCTACTGGGACGCCGCTCACTTTGGTCTTGAGAAAGTCAAGATTTTCCAAGATTCTAGCCAACAAGAGCAAGCAGAAATCCTGCGGCGATGCAGTAGCGGGCTTCTAGAAGAAGCCTATTTCATCGAAAAAGCCGGAGTCGGTTACATGGCAAAAATGGTGCTGCTGGCAGAAACCACCGAGGAGCGAATGCTCTACGCACTCTTCAGCTCCGACGAAGTGACTCACCTTGCCCAGATTAGTCATTTTTTGCCTGAAAAACACCTCCTGGGGACAGACGACCCCTTCTTGCGCTTCCTGGCAGATTTGGTGGAAACCCAGGATAAAACAGTCCTGCTATTTGTGCTTCAGGTAGTGCTAGAGGGGTGGGGTTTGAGCCATTACAGAAGTCTCGCCAAAGACTGTGTAAATCCTCAGCTAGCTGGGATATTCGAGGGATTTTTGCAAGACGAGAGCCGTCACCACGGCACCGGAGTCACTCTGTTCAACCAGATATCCGTCTCCCAAGCGAGTCAAGCAACCATCATCGAAACCCTAGCCCTATTTTTGCAGATGGTTCGGGTAGGGCCTCAGAGTGTCGTCGCCGCCATTGAGCAAGTGAAGGGTCATTTGTCCCGCCAGCAGAAGCTGAGGATTTTCCAGGAACTCGACACAGAGACTCATAGCGGAATCCGTCTCAATCTCCTGCGTTCCCTGATGCGGGGAGAAGAGGCGGGAATTATCGTTCAAGAACTAGAGGATCGGGGGGCGTTCCAGCCTTTCCCCGCAGAAAAATGCGTATGAATAAAACACTAAACGAACCCAAAGACAACATGCTTCTAGAAGACCCAAAGGTTGACCAGCAACTTCAGATTAACGAAACCAAAGGGAACACCCTTCTAGAGAACTCAAAAGTCTATCGCAAGCTTCAGATCAACCACACGCGCAATAAACAGCAGGATCATACCCAACTGCTCGACGAAGCCGCAGCATCTTTCCGATATGAAGACTGCAAAAATGAATATTGGAACCCGGAAGAATATTCCTTACTCTACGGAACTCCGTTGTGGGAACAAGCGAGCGTAAGCCAAAGAATAATCTTAAATCAACTTTATTGGGTAGCTTACTATTCGCAGATCGTTTCCGCAGAAATTGCCACGATTTACTTTAATCAGACTAGCGCCGCCGGACTTTACGCCCAAGAAGACTTTCGCCTAGTTTGCGATACCCTCGACTTAGAATCTGCTCAGGAAAGGGCACATATCAGCGCCTTCAGAAAAATCTCTAGCGAGGTAGAAGCACAGCTTTTTGGCAAGCGCGTTTTCAGCTATCCTATGCGCGGGCCATTTGCAGAGACAATGATTTTTGCGGACACCAATGCTCTCAAGACGTGGTGGAAAAAACTTCAGTTGCAAAGCTTTGGAATGCTGTCAGCAGGCAATACTTTTCTGGCTTGCCAATACTTCACCGTTCGGGGTATCCGGACGCTAAACGGTAAATTAGTGCAGCATAAGCTCAGCAACTACTACCAAAAGCATCCCAACCCAGAGAACGCTCCCATTCCCTCGAAAATTTCCTTTTATCACTTCATGGATGAGAGCTTTCACTTTAACAGCTCTACGATTCTTTCCCATGACGTAGTGAAGTGTCTCAAGCCGCCAACTGCTTTTGAGAAGCTAGTGGCAAACTTGGGAATACGCGGCTGTCAGAGAGATCACTATCACTTTTCAGTCGCGATTAACGGGATTTTTTGGTACGACCCCGCCCTCTATTCGGCAATTTACGAGGTATTGCGATCGCCTATTTTTGGAATGAGCGACCCAGAAGCCAAAGAAATGATGCGATTGTGCTTCACAGAGGAATCTGAAGGGCTGCACCTCAGCTACAAAACCCGTACAGAAGCGATGGATTCCTACAAAGTTTACCTCGAAAAAGTTGACTACGCTTGGGCAAGTAACCGGGAGATGTCCATCATGGCTGCTAATTCTATTCCCCAGTACCTCGCTACTCAAAAGAAGGTAATTGGTAATTGGGCTTAGGAAAAATTTTACCCATTACCGACTTGAGAAATAACCGTGCATATTTCCTACTTTTTTACATGAACGAGTCTCAAAATCTAAACACGCAACCCCTTTTGAAAATGAAAATATTTAACAATTGGGATGTTGTTGCCAAAGGCTGGTATATTGCTTGCCCTAGCCGAGAACTTCCTCCAGGTAAGGCAAAATCCTTAGAAATCTGCGGACAAAAAATTGTTGTCTTTCGCGGACAAGATGGGAAAGTTCGCGCTTTAGATGCTTATTGTCCCCACCTAGGAACCGATTTAGGAATTGGGCGGGTTGATGGAAATTCGATTCGTTGTTTTTTCCATCATTGGGCATTTGATGGAGAAGGAAAGTGTCAAGATATCCCCTGCCAATCGGCGATTCCTGAAAAAGCTTTCCTTCAATCTTATGCTACTGATGAAAAATACGGTTTGATTTGGGTGTATCCAGATTCAAAAGCACCAGAAGGTGTGGCAGAATTTGATGAACTTAAAGGCAAATCAATTGTAACAGTACACGACAAAGCATTTGAGCGGAGTTGTCATCATCACATTTGTATGATGAATGGAATTGATGCTCAACATTTACAAACTGTTCACAAAGTAGACATCAATATGAATCTATCCTTGCGTCAGAATCAATCTGGCAATGTGATAGATTTTACTCTTCAAGGGGAGTTTCCTAAAACTACTCGAAGAGAACGCCTGGGGCGAAAAATTCTCGGCGATACTTATGAGTATTCTATGAGATATGCCGATGGCTGCATCGGACTTTTAACGATGATGAAGAATGTTCGGCTTTTTCCTTCGCTGCACATGATTTATGCCTATACTCCAGTTGCACCTGGAAGAACTCGTATTCAACCGATTTATGTGGCAGAGAAAAGAACAGGATTGTTTGGTTGGTTGGTGACGCAACTATTACTCTTATTCACCCGTCTGGGATACTATGCTTTGAAAGGGGAAGATGGACAAATTTATGACAATATTCGTTATAATCCCAATGCAATTCTGAATATTGATACGCCATTAGTTAAGTATATGTATTATGTAAACAAACTTGAAGTTTCTGTATGGTCTAAAAATTTCAATTATATAAAATAAATGATTTGCAATCAGGTCAGTTAATTTGGATTTATGATTTTTTGGACGAACCGCTAAGGACGCAGAGGACGCCAAGGAAGAGAAAGAGAGAAGAGGTTTCGGTTGGGTTGAGGCTCGAAAGCCAACGTTGTTAACGATTTGCAAGCTTGGGTTTCCCTTTGTTTAACACAACCTACAAATGAAGGGGTTTTAACTAATTAACAAAAATTTTTATTGGTGGATACTTAACTAAAAATTTTTAATTAAATATGAATGATGAATGCTGTATTATCCGCTTTCCAGAAACAGATTATTCTCCCTTAATTCTGGCAAAGCACTCTAATCTTTCGGAGCATCTTACAGTACAAAATTCTCCGGTACTTTTTGGGTGTCGTACCGGAATTTGTGGGACTTGCATTGTAGTTGTAAGAGGTAATATTCCTCTTCCTCGCAAAGATGAAAAGGAAGTATTAGAAACTCTAGCACCAGGAAATAACCAAGTGAGGTTAGCTTGTCAATTGGATCTCACCAGTGACATTGAAATTGCTGCTTTTTATGATGAAGAATGAAGCCAAAAAATCTTCTATTTCTTATTTTTAATTTATTGCGGAGGATTAGTGAAATTTGAAGATTTCTGGTATGTTGTGGCACTCAGCGAACATCTGAAGCCGAATACTGTGCTGGAACGCACGGTTTTGGGGGAATGGCTGGCAGTTTTTCGAGGAGATGACGGAAAACCAGTGGCATTGCGCGATCGCTGTATGCACAGAAACAGCCGTCTCTCTAAAGGAAAAGTCTGTCAGGGAATGCTCCAATGTCCCTACCACGGCTGGGTTTACGACAAAACTGGGAAGGTAGTCGCTGTCCCCGCAGAGGGAGAAGATTTTAAGGTGACTCATGCTCGTCGCACTCAGCATTACGACACTAGAGAGCAGGATGGATACGTCTATGTGAGGCTGGCACAAAAGCCGAGTGAGGAGTTTGAGCCTTTTCAAATGCCTTACTACGGAAAGCCTGGATGGGAGACGGTACGGGTTATTAACCGTTTTCGGAACAACGTTACCAACTGTGCGGAAAATTTTATCGATATTCCTCACACCGCCTCGGTTCACCCTGGGGTATTTCGCACCTCTCGCAAGCAAAAGCTGGAAATGATGGTAGAGAGGCGAGACGGCTCAGTTTTCGCAGAATACCGCAACGAAACGACAAATCTCGGCTGGTATACCCGCTTTCTAAATCGGAAAGGTTACGAGATCCGGCACACGGATAGTTTTCATATGCCAAACGTTACCAGCGTGGAATACGATATGGCACCGAAAAGAAGGCTTTTTATTACTAGCCAATCGATTCCGGAAGCGGAGGACTCTACTCTCGTCTATACCGACGTCACTTTTAACTACGGCATCTGGAATAAGATTGCGCGTCCCTTTGTTCGCTGGACTGCCCAATATATTATCCGTCAGGATGTGGAAGCGCTTGGTATTCAGCAAGAGGTAATCGAAAAGTACGGCACCCAGTTTGCCAATACCCCAGCTGACACAATCCACGTCCTAGTTGAATCGATTCGGAGCAAGATTGAAGCAGGAGAAGATCCTAGAACTCTCTTGGATAAGTCTGTTCAAGTAACCTTCTGGGTTTAATCGGTGGGAGTCTATCAATGCTTATCAATCACTGGGAATCCGGAACCCCACCCCAACCCTCCCCGTTAACGGGGAGGGAGAAATCCTACTTCCCCTCGTTAACCAGGGAAATGCGGCGGGTTCTATAACCCCACCCCAACCCTCCCGGTTAACGAGGAGGGAGAAATCCTATTTCCCCTCGTTAGCGAGGGAAATTCAGCGGGTATAGAAAAACCTCTCCCCACACTCCGGCACCCCTCTCCGTTAACGGAGAGGGGTTGGGGGTGAGGTTCCAAATGATGACGATTCAAACGAATTCAATATCAGGCAACATTCCCTAAATTGAGCGATTAGCGATGGGAGTATTCTTTACTTTTGCGATCTTAATGACGCTGACTGTGGCGAATCAGCGCAGTTTTACCGCCTTGCGAATGAGAACCTATGAGGACTGGATTTTAGATGCTGTTGGTCTGTTTTTTCAGGGTGTTCTCATCCCAATTCTTCAGCTGACAGTAGTTTACCATCTGTACCACTATCTTCTACCCAGCGATCGCGCCTTGCTTGCTCTGCCTCCAGTCGCGGCATTCTTGCTGAGCTTCGTGTTTGTGGATTACATCTACTACTGGAACCATCGCTTGCTACATAATCGGTGGCTCTGGTCTCTCCACGCGGTTCATCATACCAGCACCGAAATGAATGTCTTGTCTACTTCTAGAAATACTCTGTGGACGAGCTTTTTGATCGTCTACTTATGGGTTCACGCTCTATTTATTTATCTGCTGCAAGATCCCACATGGTACATCGCCGGTGTCAGTCTTAGCTCAGCTTTAGACTTGTGGCGTCACAGCACCATAACTCCAACACCAAACTCTTCGCTGTATCGCTGGTTATCGACTTTGCTGATACTACCTCAAGATCATGCTTGGCACCATGCGAGTAGCTCAGTTTGTGGCAATTACGGAGCCAACTTTAAGCTTTGGGATTGGATGCACGGAACGTATTACAAAAGCGATCGCGTACCGGATTCTTTGGGGGTCAAAATCAACCTTACCTTAACTCAGAAGCTACTGTGGCCTTGGAAGAATTAGCAATTAAAAATTAAAAAATTGACTTCTTCATTTTTAATGCAAGCATTTTTAATTTCACTATGACTTTCCTCGGCACAATACTCTCCTGTTTTCCCGCCTTAGTTATCCTGATTGCGATCGCGTCTTTTCTGGGGATCTGCTTCTTTCCAGGAATCTTCAGCATCTCGGCTCTTTTCCTTTCTCTGTATGGGTTTCCCCTGTTGGTGTATCGCCTCCACGAGCGTTTTTACCCAGTTAAGGAAGGGATCAGCTATCTAGGCAGCAAAGAGTATTCACCCTGGTGGGGAAGTCACCAAATCCAAGTTATCTACATTGCATTTCCAGCGCTGGAAACCCTGCTACGCCTGATTCCTGGTGCTTTTTCTCTATGGCTGAGACTGTGGGGAGCCAAGATTGGTAAAAGCGTTTACTGGACACCGCAGTTAGAAATAGCCGATCGCGGACTGATTGAGGTAGGCGATCGCGCAGTTTTCGGTCACGGAGTTGGCATCTACTCCCACATCATCAAACCTAGAAAACAGGACTTGATGCTGTATGTCAAAAAAGTGAAAATCGGCAGCAACGTCTTCCTAGGAGCCTGGAATCACATTGGCCCCGGAGTTGTAGTTGAGGAAGGAACCTACGTTCCGGTTGCGACCCACATTTATCCCAACAAGAAATTCAAGTGATATCCAACCGAAGGCAACGAACACACCGCCTCCGACTCCCTTTTTGACTTCCGCCCCCCCTCTTAACTTCCGGCTCCCCTCTCCGCTGGCGGAGAGGGGCTGGGGGTGAGGTTCCAAATTAATCCTCCAAACAAATTTGATATGATGCGCCCTATTGTCAAGCTTTTCGGACAACTTCTTTCCCCCTACGCCAAGGGCTTCTTGCAAGCACTAGAAAATCCCCAAAGAACCCAGCAATCCGTTCAAGAGGAAATTGTAGACAATCTTGCCAAGAGTGAATATGGCAAATTTTTAGGTATCCGATCGGTTGCAGATTGGCATCGCATTCCGATTGTTAACTACGACGATCTCAAAGAGTGGATCGAGCGGCAAAAAACAACCCAGCAGCCAATCTTGACACCAGAATCGATTCTCTTTTACGAAAAGACTTCCGGAAGTAGTGGCTCGGCAAAATCCATTCCTTACACCAAATCTCTTCGAGCTACCTTTAACCAGATGTTCTGTGTTTGGGCACATGACCTAATTCAGCATGGCCCAGGCTTTTCTACGGGTAAGATATACTTCTGCATCTCTCCCCGGCTTGATACTGCAAGCCCAAATAGCATTCCCGTCGGATTGGAGGATGATTCGGAGTATCTGGACGAATGGTTAATGTTATTTCTTCGTCCTTTTCTGGTTTCTCCTCCCGGATTGAATCGCCTTCGCAATGCAGAGGAATTCAAGGAGAAACTTGCCCACGCGCTCCTACTCGAAGAAAATCTGGAAGTTATCTCGATTTGGAGTCCAAGTTTCCTTCGCGTACAACTCGACTACATCCAGACGCATCGAGTACGACTGTGGAAAGAACTCAAAAACAAAATGTCAGCAAAGCGTTCTAAACTCCTGTTGCAGCCAGAGATTCCGTGGACGCTGCTTTGGCAAGAATTAAAGTTAATTTCTTGCTGGGATAGTGCTAATGCGGCAGATGGTGCAGGATTTTTGCGATCGCTGTTTCCGGGTGTCATGGTGCAGGGAAAAGGACTCCTCGCCACCGAAGCACCGATGACGATTCCCCTAATTGAGGCAAAGGGATGCGTCCCGATGCTCGATCAGGTGTTCTTTGAGTTTGAGGATGGAGAGGGGAAAATCCACCGACTCCACGAGATTGTGGCGGGGATTGACTACGAGATAATTATTTCTCAGAAAGGGGGATTATACCGCTACCGAATTGGCGATCGCGTGCGCGTCAGCCACTTTTATCAAGGAACGCCGTGTCTGGAATTTTTGGGGAGAAATCAGGCGACAAGCGATCTCGTGGGTGAGAAGCTGCATTCTGAATTCGTGCGTTCTGTCCTTGAGGATTTGGCGCTAGAAAAAACGTTTTTCAAGAGTTTGGTACCTGTCAGAAAGCCAGTGGATCGTTATATTCTTTTGCTCGACACTGCCAAAGAGTCACCCGATGCGATCGCTCAACGATTAGATGATGCTTTGATGCGATCGCACCACTATCGACAAGCTCGACTTTTAGGACAGCTGGCTCCAGCGCGGGTGCTGGTCTCAAGACAAATCCCGGAAATTCTCACCCTGTATGGGATGCGAGCTGGCAAGAAATGGGGAGACTTGAAACATCCTCTGTTAGCGATCGCACCCCTTGAAGAAGAATTACTCGTCGAACTAGAAAAAGCCTCTCAGAACAATTGTTTTCGCTGACATCTTCTCTAGAGATTTTGAGTCAGGAGTTGCATACAAAGAAAGGAAAAACCGAGTGCTTACACTCGCGCTACGCGATCGCGCCCCTCTTTTTTGGCTGCATAAAGTGCCGCATCAGCCGCATTAATTAGATGTTGCGGCAACAATTCTAAATTGGGTACACTACTCGCCACGCCTAAACTGACGGTTACATAGCCGCACACTTTAGACTGACTGTGGGGAAGCGCCAAGTTACTAACTGCCTGTCGAATCGCCTCTGCTACGAAAACCGCTCCTTCAATATCAGTGTTAGGAAGAATTACGGCAAATTCTTCCCCACCATATCGCGCCACTAAATCCGCGGGACGCCGGACAACACTTTTAATCGCACCAGCTACCTGTCGCAAACAATCATCCCCTGCCAGATGACCGTAAGCATCGTTGTAGCGTTTGAAAAAATCCACATCTAACAAAATCAAAGACAGCGGTGCTTGTTCCCGTCTTAGTCGCTTCCAGTCAGTATTCAGACACTCATCAAATCGGCGACGATTCGCAATCTGAGTTAAGCCGTCTAGGTTAGCGAGTTGCCGGAGTTCCCGGTTGGCAGACTGCACATATTGGTAGAGTTGGGATTGATGAATTGCGATCGCTACCTGATTTGCCAACTGAGACAACAAATCCACTTCAAATGGCTGCCAGTCACGAGGAGCAGCACACTGGTGAGCAATCAGTAACCCCCACAGACGTTCTTCTTTCAAAACCGGCATTGCTACAACAGCTTTGACCTGATAGCGTTGGAAAAACTCAATCCCATCACCTGTAAAATTAAACTTTTCAATATTGTCCAAAACGATTGGGAATCCCTGAAAAAAAGTGCTAAAACCTTCTTGAATCCAGGATGGATTCACAGTCTGTCCTAACATGTGAGGGTAGTTCTTACCAACTGATTCTGCTACAAAGGTGCCGTTATTGTTAGCGGCGAACTGGTAGATAGCTACCCGATCCGAAAGCAAACACTGTCGAATGCTGTTGACTGTCGCATCCAGAATCTCGTCTAAATTCAGCGATTGGCGAATTTGTTGAGTAACTTCAGCAATTAGCCGTTCCCGTGCTGCTTGTTGTCGCAACACTTCCTCCGCTTTCTTGCGCTGAATCATTGAGCCTAATTGGGTCGCGACTGCATTGACGAGTTGGAGCGATCGCTCATCCGGCGTGATTTCCTGCTCATGAAAAAATATCAAAACTGCCAGCACTTGATGGTCGAAGGCGATTGGAATTCCTAAGACTCCTTTAAGTCCCGCTTGCTTGGCAATTTGACTCCGCAGAAAAAGGGTCGAGTTCTCCTGCGTTATGTCTGCGATCCATTCCACTTGTTGGGACAGCCACACTCGTCCTGGCAATCCCTCCCCAAGAGAAAAACGAAACGCCTCACTCTGGCGTCGAAATTCATCAAAACGGATATCCTGGTACCAACATCGACAATATTCAAGTACAGTCCCCTTCGAGGAAGGCATCCATACTTCCCCAATATCCCAACCGAGATTTTGACAAAGATTGATTAAAATGACTTCTAATGCTTCTTCTACATCAGCAGCAGAACTAATTGCTTGAGTTGTAGTCAGTAAAAGTTGTAATTGTGTATTCTGAGTTTGCATCTGTAACTGAAACCGACGCAGCCGTAATTGATGTTCAATTCGTACTAAAACCTCAATCGGCTCAATCGGTTTGGTGACGTAATCTACTGCCCCTAATGTAAAAGCATTCACCTTATCAAAGGTTGCATCTAAAGCACTGATGAAAATAACTGGGATACTACAGGTTTGCTCTGAGGCTTTCAACTGTCGGCAAACTTCATACCCATCCATATCCGGCATTTTGATATCGAGCAAAATCAAATCGGCAGGGCTTGCCTGAACTGATTGCAGCGCTAGCTTACCACTCAGAGCAACACGCACTTTATATCCATGATTTGACAAAATTTTAGTTAACAAACTAACATTTGCTGGAGTATCGTCTACTACCAGTATTTTCTCTTTTAATTTTAAATCTTGACCCTGATCCATAAAGTGTTTTTATCGTTATTTTTGACCAATCAACAGATAAGTCATCATCTCCCCCTTCCCTTTTATTGAAATAGTCCCTCGTTCTTGGAAAAGGAACTGTTCTTTTAAGCGTTCGTAAACGGCAGCCGTGACCTGAGTTTGACCAGGAATCCCACTTGATTCCATCCGGGAAGCCACATTCACCGTATCTCCCCATAAGTCATAGCTGAATTTTGTTAAACCAATTACTCCAGCAACTACAGGTCCAATATTAATTCCTATACGAAGACTGAACTTTTCATTAATTTGGGTATTGAATCTAGCAATAAAACTTTGCATATCCAACGCTATCTTGGCAATTGATGAGGCATGATCCGCTCTTAGTATTGGTAGTCCTCCTACTACCATATATGCATCTCCAATCGTTTTTATTTTTTCTAATCCATGTCGATTAGACAATAAGTCAAATTCAATAAAAATTTGATTGAGAATTTCTACGAGTTCAGTTGGAGTCTTTGTGGATGCAAAGTTAGTAAACCCTACTAAATCAGCAAATAAAACACTAACATCAGAAAAACTATCGGCAATAACTTGCTGCTTTTGTTGTAACCGCTCAGCAATTGGTTTAGGTAATATATTTAATAAAAGTTTTTCTGTTTGCTTTTGAGCCAATTTTCGCTCTGTGATATCAGAAACCGTTCCCTCATAATAGAGAAGTTTTTCTTTTGAATCGCAGACTGAACGCGCGTTTTCAGAAATCCAAATAATTGTCCCATCTCGGCGGTAAACTTGAGACTCAAATCCCCTGACAGCTTGATTAGAATTCATTTCTTCTATAAATTCACGCCGTCGATTCGAGTTAACATAAAGTTGTTCTTCAACATTTTGACTACTGTTTATTAATTCTTCTGGAGATTCATACCCATAAATTTTCGCCAGTGCTAAGTTAGCGCTCAAATAACGCCCGCAAGGTGTTGTTTGATAAATTCCTTCTACTGCATTTTCAACAATACTGTGATAGCGTTCTTGAGTAATTCTGAGAATTTCTTCAGTTTGCTTGTGATAGATTAAAGGACTTAATTGTGTAGCTACTGCGGTTACTAAATTAATGGTATGTAAATTAATCGGAACCGAACCTTTTTTATAGAAAACCAAAATAGCTAATACTCGTTCGTTTAGTATAATAGGAACTCCAAAAGCAGATGCTAAACTAGCATTTCCTATTTCCTCGCCCAAAATCGGCAAATCTCCGGAATTTAGAATCTTTTCTACCCATTCTGGTTTTTTAGAAACAAATATTTTACCTGGTAACCCTAGATTAGGAGCCAAGGTAACTGTTCTATTTTGTTTTTTAAAATCCCAGAAACTAGCGTGGCTAGAATACCAATTTTGACTGCATTCTAAAATATTATTATCTTCGGTGGGCAACCAAGCTTCGCCATAATCCCATTGAATTGTTATCCCAACTAAGCGCAGTACAGCTTGTAACACGGAAGGAACATTATTTTTGCGACTAATCGCTTGAGTTGTTGCGAGTAAAAGACGAAGTTCAACTTCTGCTTTTCGCCGTGAATCCAGGTGTTCTTGCAATAACTTATTCTGCTCTATTAGTTGCATTTTTAGCTCTCGAATGCGTAGCTGATTCTCGATTCTGGCTAATACTTCTAAACGTTTAAAAGGTTTTGTGATATAGTCAATCCCACCAACTGTAAAGGCGTTCACCTTGTTATTCGTATCATCTAAAGCACTAATGAAAATAACTGGAATGTCGCGAGTTTTCTCAGAAGCTTTTAGACGTTGACAAACTTCATATCCATTCATTTCTGGCATATTGATATCAAGCAAAATCAAATCAGGAGGATTTGAATTGCAAGCGTTGAGTGCGAGTTGACCGCTAGGTGCAACTCGCACTTTGTAAGACTTTTCAGATAAGATGTCGAAGAGAAGTTTTAAATTTGCAGGATTATCATCAACTACTAGGATATTAGGTCTGGCGATAGGTGCTTCCATCGGATTATAAGTCTTTCACAGATTGAATCAATATCAACAATTGCTCAAACTGGTATTGATTAACTAATGTCATTAAAGTTTTTGACAACACATCATTTTTGGGGTGCAATTCCTCAATCAGTGTAGCGATAATTTCTAAATCTCCCTCAACAAGAGCCTGATATAAATCTTCTAACCAACTTTTAGGTAAATCAGCCAACTCGGCAGTATTTAAGGCTGGCAGTTCTAGTATTTCTTTCTCAGATGTAGCGGCCATTTCCTCATAAGTAAAAGAGACATCTAAATGCTTGTGGATAGCATTAAAAATATCTTCTTCTCGGAAAGGTTTGCGTATAAAATCATCACAGCCAGCTTCAATAACAGATGCTTGATCTTCATTTAAGGCGCTGGCAGTCAGGGCAATAATCGCGGTACGAAAATTGGTTAATGTCTTTTGAACTGAAGGTTTCTGATTCTCTCGCTTTCTAATCTGTTTAGTGGCTTCATAGCCATCCATTATCGGCATTCGTATATCCATCCAAATTAGATGAGGTGAACTACGTTCCCAGATTTCTAATGCTTCTTTGCCATTAGAGGCTTCTAGTAATTCAAAGCCAAGAGGCTGGAGGAGTTTAAGCAGCAGTTGGCGATTAAAATCGCTATCATCTGCGATTAGTATTTGATAGCGAGGTTGCTGGGGTGCGAGTGCAATAACGCGGCGGTTTTGGAGGGGGATTGCAATCTCGCTGGCAGCGATAATATTTGCTTGAATGTTAAATTTAAACGTTGTTCCCTTTGCAAATAAAGCACTTGCATCGTCACTAAATTCCCTGATAGGGGTTCCAGGAGTGAAAACTTTGCCACCACTAATGAGGGTGATTTCACCTCCCATTAAATGGATAAATTGACGGCTAATTGTCAATCCTAAACCAGTTCCTTCTTGTACTTGTTGACCAGCGGCTGTTTGCTCGAAAGGTTTGAATACTTTGTCAAGTTCTTCGGAAGAAATACCGGCTCCCGTATCGGAAACTTCAAAAATAATTGAGGAAAGGGGAGAGAAAGAAGGAAATTCGGAATTTGTTGTCCCTAATTTCACTTTAACTAAGACTGTTCCGGAATCGGTAAATTTAACGGCGTTACTTAGTAAGTTAATCAACACTTGACGCAACTTAACTTCATCTGTGCGGAGGTATCGGGGAACATCAACATCACAATCAAATTTTAGGTTTAAGCTCTTTTCTGTAGCTTTCAAAGAAAACATCGCTTCGACATCATTTAGCAAGCTGTAAAGATCGAAGTTATTTTCACTCAGCGTCATGCGTCCAGCTTCAATTTTGGACAGGTCAAGGACTTGGTTAATCAGTGTCAGCAGGTGTTCTCCACTGCGACGAATGATCGTGAGATTTTCTTGCTGTTCTGTTGAAAGATTGGGGGCACGACTCATGAGGTGGGAAAAGCCTAAAATGGCATTGAGGGGGGTTCGGAGTTCGTGACTCATGTTGGCGAGAAAGATGCTTTTGGCGCGGTTAGCAGCCTCAGCAGCTTCTTTGGCTCGTTCAAGTTCAGCTTCTACTATTTTACGAGTGGTAATATCGACTCCGATTCCTAAAACGCAGATTTTATCACTTGCAGGTGGATGCAGAGGAATCTTTTGCCACTGAAACCACTTATCTTGGTTATTTGCGCCTGTCACTTTTTCTTCGGGAATAAATAAGGCTTGACCCGTTTCAATGATAGAGCGGGTTTCTTGGAGGAAATGCTCAACATCCTCTAAGAATGGATGGAAGTCTACATCCCGTTTACCCACCAGTTCTTCGACAGTCGTGTTGTAGAGCTTGGCAGCAGCTTTGTTAAGCAGCACAAAGCGTCCTTCCCAGTCTTTTACAAAAATGGTGTTGGGGTCATTATCAATTACCTTTCGCAGGAACTCTTGTTGCTGCCGAAGAGCTTCTTCAGCAATTTTGCGATCGCTAATATCTAGAAGTACCCCCCGCCAAATTATGCTGCCATCAGCTTGGGATTCCGGACGAGAGCTAGCTGCCAGCCAACGAGCGCTCCCATCTGGGTGGAGATACCGCCACTCATAATAGAAAGGCATTAAATTGTCGAGGCTGATTTTTAAAGCGGCGTTATAACCAGGGAGGTCTTCTGAGTGATATCGAGCTAATATGGCAGAGAAATTTTCCATCGCCTCGTGAGCGGAAATCCCTAAAAGTTCGCCACACCCTTCACTGATGTAGTCTAGAAAATGTCTGCCGTCAGCACAGTAAGTGTAGGTGAAAACCGCACCGGGAAGGTTATCGGCAAGGCTTCGCAAGCGAGCTTCGTTCTCCCGTAAAGCTTCTTCTATTCGTTTGCGATCGCTAATATCGATAGCATGACCGACAACTCGAAGTGCCTGTCCGTCTGCGCCTCGCACAACCACCCCATAATCCACCATATGAGTGTAGCGATCTTCTCGGTGACGGAACCGATATTCAAGCATATACTCATTTTGATGAGCGATCGCCTGGGAAAACGTTCGCGAAACCTGCGGCAAATCCTCCGGATGGACGCGATCAACCCACCACTGACCTGTGAGTCCGGCTTCTTCGGGACGGTATCCACTCGTTTCATAGAGTCCCTGCGTCCGCAGAACAATATTCTGCTTCAGATCCCAGTCGTAAACATATCCTTTAATTGCCGATGCCGCTAGCTCAAAACGTTCGTTGCTCTCTTTGAGCGCTTGCTCTGCCCGTTTGCGCTCGGTGATGTCAATCGCCACACCTCCAACAAGGCGTTCTCCAGAGAGGTTCGCCAGCGGAAACTTGTATACCAGAAAATCCCCGATTGTGCCGTCCGTTCTGGGAGCTTGTTC
This sequence comes from Trichocoleus sp. Lan, assembly GCF_039961855.1. Classification (NCBI taxonomy): domain Bacteria; kingdom Bacillati; phylum Cyanobacteriota; class Cyanophyceae; order Leptolyngbyales; family Trichocoleusaceae; genus Trichocoleus; species Trichocoleus sp. Lan. Next base: position 88,934 of record NZ_JAMPKA010000001.1, read on the forward strand.
GATCGCCTCTACTGACTGATTCGTTTGGATGACTTTCCGAATGTTTTCCAGATACTGTTGCGCGAATTCATCACTATAAAGCTCTGTAACAGTTTTTCCAACTACATAGCCGTCTGGGATTTGGAGTATCTGGCGGTAGGTTTTGCTAGAGAAAACAATTCGCCCATTTTCATCCGTGATCCAAGAAGCCGCCGGACTGTTATCCATGAACCCATGAAAACGGGCTTCGCTTTCTTTTAATGCCAGTTCTGCCTGTTTGCGAGCCGTAATATTCGCGAATGAAGATACCACTGCATACGGCAGAGATTCGCCAGCCCGAAATAGAGGTTGGGCGTTAATAGAAATCCAGGTTAAGCTACCATCTGGCTTGTAAACTCCCATCACTACATCAGAGCAAGGTTCGCCAGTTCGTAGCGTCACCATTGCTGGGTGTGCCTCTCCTGGGAAGGGCGAACCATCTTCACGAATGGCTCGCCAGCTGGGATCGAGGGAAGTTCGCCCCATCATTTGCTCGCGAGACAAGCCGAGAATTCTGTTAGCACTGGCATTACAGGTATGGATAACACCGTTGGCATCCTGCAAAACAATGCCTTCTGCCATTGTTGTCACGACTGAACGATAGCGTTCTTCGCTTTCCTCTAAAGCAGCCGTGAAACGCTGGCGTTCTGTGATATCCCGCACGATACAAACCACTTCATCAGCACCACTTTTGACGATGCGTGTCTCGTAGTTGTGAATGCCATCGGGTTTTTCCACCTCGTGTTCGTAGGTTTGTCGCTCTCCGGTTTCAACTGCTACCCGAAAATACTCTAGCAGGTCATTTTTAACCTGTTCGGGCAACGGTAAATCCCATAAGTTTCTGCCAATTAAAGCTTCAGGCAGCATCTGAAAGGCTTCTTCGCCTGCTTTTACGTCTAAATAAGTGCCGTCTATCCGGTGCCGGAACATTGCATCGGGAATCGCGCTCAAAAGCGCCTGCATTCGTTCTTCATTCTGATGCAAGGCTGCTTCTACCTGCTTTCGTTCGGCAATCTCCTGCTCTAGCTGGGCATTGGTTTGGGCTAGTTTAGCAGTGCGCTCTTGTACTTGGCTTTCTAAAGTACGGTTGTAGTCGGCAAGCAGATGTTCTGCTTGCTTGCGCCAGGTGATGTCAACGAGCAAGCCATCCCAAATAATGTCACCATTGGCTTGCTGTTCCGGGCGGGAAGTGGCTTGCACCCATTTCAAGTCACCAGAAAGCGAGGTAATGCGACCTTCCCAGTACCAAGGCTGCAAGTCTCTAGCAGAAACTAGGATGGTTTCATTTAGCAAAAGCAGGTCATCGGGATGCACCGCATTCCAGGCAATCTGAGGATTTTGGACGATCGCTTCTGGTTCATATCCATAGATATCACGAGCGCCAGAACTCATGTAAGTAAACTCATGGCTGCCGTTTGGATGGAGGATGTACCGGAAAATTACGCCCGGTACATTTTCCGCGAGATGGCGAAACTTCGCTTCGCTTTCCCGCAGCGCGGCTTCTGCTTGTTTGCGCTCCAGGTTTGCTATGTGCTGGTCTTCCAGACTCCGATAAGCGATCAGCGCAACCGCAGAGCCAGTCATGCCGATTAGCGGGGCAACGACAGGGAGCCACCAGCTGGCTAAAAAAGCTAGGTAACTGCCACTTGTCAGAATTCCCCCGATTAAGCAAATGCTAACCCCAGAGACGATCCATCTGGCAGCAACATTCTGTTTCAAGGGGTTGAAGCGAAGTAACGTCCAACTCACTCCACCACCAATCAAACACCAGACCAAAATCCATAAGGCTTCTTTTGGTTGAGACCAAACCTGGATCAAAGGACGACCCTCTAAAGCACCACTCAAAATTTGACTGATTAAATTGGCATGAATGACGACGCCCGGTAATCGTTTGGGAGTCGCAAAGAGACTACTACTATAAGGGGTGAAGGAAAGGTCATTGAAGCTAGAGCCGATTGCGCCGATTAAGACAATGCGATCGCGTAAAAGATTGGGCGGGATGCGGTTCTCTAGAACATCCGTCATCGATACCGTGGAGAAATTTTCTAACATCCCCCGGTAGTTCAACAAAATCTGGTAGCCACCGGAATTAGCACGAACGTAACCGCCTTCATTTCCCGTAAATGGGGTAAATACAGCGTTCCCTAATCGCAATTTATTAGCACCAATGCTCTGGAGGCTAATCTTTTCTTTTTCCAGATACATTAAAGCCAGCTTTGCGCCTAAGCTCAGATGGGTTTTACCATCAGATGTTCTAATAGACAACAACCCTCGACGGACTTTGCCATCTGCATCTAACACCAAATCCGCGAGTCCCACTTGGTTGAGACGATTCAACGCTGGGGGTGGAGCAACCGGATTTCCTACCGCTTTTTCGACACCCACTAGATTAGGCGTAGATTCAAATACTTTCACCAGTGCTTGATGACCAGGAGGGACTGGCAAATCTCGATAAATATCCAAGCCAATGGCTCTGGGTCGCTGAACTTTCAGTTTTGCGATCGCTTCAGCTAACAGAGCATCAGAAATAGGCCATCGTCCCACCTTTTCAATATCTGATTCATTGATAGTAATAATTACAATACGGGGATCGATTGGTTCGCGAGGTCGCCAGCGAAAAAATTGATCCAATATCGCCAAGTCAAATATTTGCAGTACGCCTAAAGAACTTGTAGCGATGACTGTGCAAGCCACAATCGGAGCTGTAATCAGTAGCCCGCGCCATTGCCGAACTTGGTTTTTAAGTTTTTGTACCATTAATTTATGAGCATCAAAAATAAGAGGAAGGGGAAAAGGAAAATGCTTCTTCTTTCCCTATTCCCCTTATCGATTTTGGCAATTGATTGATGCTTGAATTTAATTAGGCAGCATCCGACTCAACTCGCCTGCTTTCCGTCCTACGTATATTTGCTGAACTAATTCAATTCTTTTCTGCCCTACTCTTAAATCCTCAAAACCTTAGATTTTCCCATAGCCTAGTTTAAAAGTGGCTTGGTAGCGATCGCTTGTAGTCCAATTGAGTTTAACAATTCCTGCCATGTTGAAGCCAAAGTTGCTTCACTCGGCTCTAAGCGTCTAGCTTCAGCTAAACTTGCTACGGTATCGAACCAAATCCCGTGTTTTCCATACAGAGCAGCACGCTCTAGTAGAGGTTGATTCTGAAGCTGGCTCATTACCTCGGAAGTGAGTTTAACTCGTCGAATTTCTCCTTGTACCCCAGGACTACCGGGTCTGAGTCCTTGTTCGCCAATGATGATAAAAGTCCACCGATACTTCTTGTCAATTTCTAGAGGTGGCGCATTATCTGGAAGTTTGAAACTAAGAATGCCTTCTTGACTCGAAATCGGAATTTTTGCTTGGTAATGAAAATTGTTATTTTCGTCTACTAATCCAAAAAATATTTCCTTAGCAGAAGTTGGAGGTACATAAACTAAGAATGTTGGATGCTCTGCTACTGTCAACTTGCTTGTAGCTATTGGCACCAGCGGAGTCACGCACTCGCCTGTAGCGATTACTGCTTGAGGACATTCATCACCACGAGATGCACCTCCTGCGGTGTCATCTGGTTGTCCACTTCCTGGAGGTTCAAAGGTTACGCGACCTATCGAAGTACCCGCTAGAGTTTGAGATTGGTTAACCGACTCGGATTGGGCGATCGCTTTAGTCAAAAAGCTAGGAGCAATAATCAGTCCTAGTGATAAAAAAAATGCAACTAGCGTTTGAGTGGTAAAAGATTTGTGCTGTACCATTTTCTTACCTCAAAAAAAATATTGTACTGAATTTACACCTAATTATTACTGTAATAACACGTAGATTTCTTCAGTAGAAATACTTGGTTGTTGTAAGAAGTTCCCCAGCGAACAGTAATCATGTTTATGGACTTTTAGAGTTTCTATCGAAAGTTAAGGCTAAAAATAGGCAGATAAAGGGTTCGTGAATGCGAGATTCCCGACTTGGTTAAGAAGTTCGGAATCTGAACCGCTAGCTCATAACTCCAATAGGATTGCCATCAATACGGTTCGATTAGTAGAAATATGCAATAATTTTCGCTGCCTAGGAACAAGGGTTATCGAGGCTTTTTAATCTATTGCTGTTTAAGGAATCATCTTATCCGAACCGTTTTGCGATTGCTATGTTACCTGGGGTAACTCTCTGTTAGCCTTCTAAAATAGAACCTCCAAAAATTGCAAAGTAAGTGGACTGAAAACTCCTACTTATTCAAAGCCAACTTCCTACTAAAATAAAAGACGACCAGTAAAAAGGATGAGCATATTTTGGCTGTTTTAGCAGAGCTATCTGTGCCTGACGAAGGGCTTTAACTTTGCTTTCTCCTTGTAAGAGTTGCTGATAAAATTCGCCCATAAGCTTAGCAGTGGATTCATCTTGCACTGACCAGAGAGTTGCTAAAGTACTGCGTGCGCCAGACCGCACGGCTACTCCTGCTAATCCTAATACCGCTCGCTTATCACCAGTTGCAGTTTGGCAAGCACTCAGAACTAATAGTTCAATCGGATTAAAAGTACCCGGATCTCTAGAACGTAATAAATTCTCGAATCCTTTGACATTTATCCTACCATTCCACGTCAGAATAAATGTAGAATCTGAGCTAGAGCTAAACTGCCCGTGAGTAGCTAAATGAACAACCGTAAAAGAATTTTTATTCAGATAGTTTTGTAAGTTTACTTCGGTAAAATCCTCATTTATAAATACTTTGGAAGGAACTTCAGACGCGATTTGGCTGACTTCAGCTCCTACTCCTGGCAATGCTGGAAAACCTTGTCGAGCTTCGGTAATTCCGCCTGCTAAAATTTTGTTTCGCTTTTGGGCAAGTAACTGGCTTAACGACGCACTTCCCACTCGTGGTGCAACCAACTGTAAACCCGGAGCTACTACTATATTGTATTTTTCAATGAGATATTGTTTACCGTCGTACAGCGCTGCCATTGGTAAGCTTCGCAACGAACCGTCTAGCACAAATACTAAAGTGGCGATATTACTTTTGGTTAATTCTGTTTCAACAGGTTGGATTAACCAGCGATAAACTTGCTGAGACAGACGCAAACGAGCTTCACTTGAAAAAAATGGATTAAGAGATTCTAATAACTGCTCCAGCGTTTCTTCAATATCATTTTTCACTAGCCTAGTCGAGTAATGGCTGAGAGGTTTTCCGGGTAAAGATAAGATTACCTCTAAACGATTTGACAAAATAATGGGGTAGATGACTGCTGCTTGAGGATCGAGTTGATCGATTTGCTGGGGTTGAACATCTAAACAAGCTTCTCGAAAAAAGTTATCTAATTCTGCTAGATGTAGCGCTTCAATGACTTCGCGAGCTTGTTTAATATTGGTTTGGCTGGGATTAGATTCTAACAGTAACTCTACTAACTCACGATAAATGGGTTCGACGTTTTCGCGGAAGGAAAGTTGAACGTCGGGATTCAGCGCGAGCAAGTCGCTGCGGAGGGATTGTAAGGTATTAACAGCTTTGGTGTAAGCCGCGATCGCATTCGGAATATCGCCTTGCTGTTTGAGAAGTTTGCCGAGTTGTCCTTCCCAACGAGCCACAATACTAAAAGCATTAATTTCTTGCGCGATCGCGAGTGCTTGTCTCGTCAGCTCCTCCGCGGGTTTCCATTGCTGCGTTTGTTCGTACAGGTATCCGAGTTGACCCAGCGCGTAAGATTCAGCACGCGAGTCTTTAAGCATTCGCGCTTGTTCGACAGCTTTTGCTAATATCTGGGCAATCTCTTGAGAATTGACAATCTGCGATCGCTCTCCCCGATTTCCCAATTTTATGAGAGTTCTAGCCAAGTTCACTCGACTGTAAACAGCAGCGCGACTAGGTAAGATACTCTCTAATTGAGACTGGATTTGGGGTAATAATGCTTGGGCTGCGGCTGGTTGTCCAGTTTCTACTAAAAGGCTTAATCGGTTCAGTTGGACTTCTAAAACTAAAGAATTGGGAGAACTCTCTACTATCTTTCGGTAGATTTCCAGCGCTTCCCTCGGTTTTTGTAAAGCTCTAAGAGTATTTCCCAAACTAAATAAACTGGCATTAATTTCTAAGGGAAAGTTTAGCCTTTGGGCGAGTGACAAACTTTGTTCTAAAACCTGCTGGGACTGAGTTAAATCTCCGACTACTTGTAAGGTAACTCCCAGACTTCGCAATCCTGATACTTTCAGCGAGGAATCTGGCAAGTTTTGCAACTGAGTATTTAATTGTTCTAAGTTTGTTTTAGCTTGTCGGTAGAGTCCTAATGCTTGCAAAGCTTGAGCTTGGTTTATCAAACTGCCTAATTTCCCAACGTCGTCGCCTGCTGAACCGTAAGCTTTTTCAGCTTGTTTCCATGTATCTAAAGCCGCTTCCGTTTGTCCCAATGCTAGCTGGAGGCTGCCTTGAGTATTCAAAACTTGGGCAAGAGTGGCTGCATCGGGTTGGGTTTGCAATAAGTTGAGACTTTGAGCGATCGCGTTTTTCGCTTGCTCCCATTGACCCAATTCTTGATAAGCGTTCGACAGATAGCTTAAAACGAGGGCAGCGTGGAGGCGATTGCCCTGCGCCTCCAGGTTTTCGAGCGCTTGTTGCCAGAATGCGATCGCTTCATCAAATCGTCCTGCTTCATACAGGGTTCTGCCTTGTTCTAGTACAAAGGCATCATTCTGTTTAGATTCTGAAGGAGCATCAGAATCCGGAATATTTTTAACAATTGATACCAATTGTGAATCAAAATAAGAAAATTTAAGATTAGTCTGCGCTAGTGCCGGTAAAAATGCTGTCACCAAAAAAAGTGTCAACAAGCTTAGCAAAATCCGATAATGAATACTTTTTATAAGCCACCTTATTTTTAGCATAAAAGTTTTTGCAAAATTAAAGGGTTATTCATATTTCTCTGTTTTTATCTGCGGTTCAAAAGATAAAACTTCTTTTGCAATAAGTCTCTAGCAATCTAAAGTTAGTTTTAAAATTTAATAAACCGCAAAGGACACTAAAGAAAAGAGACGGAAGATTCCATGAATAATTGAAGATTGTTATATTACTTAGAAACACTGCAACTAGCAATTTCATCCCAGGAACTTTGAGCCACACCATTGATAGATTTGGAAACCAACTCTACCTCACCATTAGAATTTTTTACCCATCCAGTTGCCTCCACCATTGGAGTACGTGCAGAGGCAGTCTTGGAAACGGGGACAGGTAAGGAGGTATTACCCCTAGGGAGGCGCAAATCCCGCCATACTGTACTTCCTAACAAAGTTTCATTGGGATCTGCTGGCAAACCGCCGCGTCCAGTGACAACAAAACTATTCCCCCTAGAAGCCAAACAACCTTGGGAAATTTGTTTGCTAATGTCAGTAAAATTTTCTGGTAGTGCAACTAAGCCAGAAGAAGGGTTCACATCAGCAGTATTAATTTGGACAATCCCACTGAACTGAGTTCCTCGACTAGAAGTGGCGGTGATATCGCTATTTGAAGTTTTAAAGATGCCGCTAGCATTGATTCTTACTTGACCCCCAAAGCTTTGTTGAGCATTGGCAGTAATATCGCTATTTTCTAACGCGACTAACGTTTTTGTATTAATAATGATGTTGCCACCATTGGTACTGATATCATTATTTGCAATTGTCTGACCCGTATCAAACAGGATGATGTTACTGGCATCAGTCGTAATTAGGCTGTTGCGCCACAATCGCAAATCTTGAGATTCAATCGTAATATTTCCCTGTTCCGCCTGTCGCTGAGTCGCTCTAATAATCGAGTTATTATCTAGCTCAACTATGGCAGCGCGAATATTAATATTACCAGCATTGCCTTTCCCAAAATTAGCAACATTAATTGTTGCCCGCTCCCGAAAGCTCAATCTGTTAGCAATTACTGTTACGTTGCCAGAATTTCCCGTCAACGGCGGTGGAGAACTCGCAATATTGCTTAAGCTAGTCCTAGCATAAAAACCGCTACCAATTCCCCCAGTTGCAGAAGTTCCTCGTATTTGTACGTCATTGGCTCGAACTGTTATGTTGCCACTTTGACCTGCGCCAAAGGTAGACACAGAGATCACCGCTCCATTTTCAAGAGATAGTTGTTTAGCATCAATAATCACATCACCGCCAACTCCAGTTGAGGCAAAAGTAGGATTAGAAAAAATACCCGTCAGACGCGATCCATTTGCTGAAAGACCGCCCAAGAGAACATTCCTCGCTTGCACTCGTAAGGTACCAGAATTCCCTGAAGCGTTAGTCCCCATACCAATGGATGCTCCATCTCTTAGTAGCAACCGATCTGTTGTAATTGTTAAATTGCCGCCTTTTCCCTCACCATTCGTCTGAACAAAAAAGCCGCTACCGATTCTGCCATCGGCTGTTCTACCAATCAGTTCTACAGTATCCAAAACATTGATGGTGGCGCTTCTCCCCGGTTGAGATCCTTCTGTGAGGGATACGATGAGCGAACCTTGTTCTAGTTTCAGATTTCGGCTTTGTATCTGAAACGAACCTCCCTGTGCGCCGCTGCTATCCACTGAAGCAGCACCCGATAAATTAATACTTCCTAATTCTGCAAGTTGTTGTTCATTGTTGAAGTTGATTTGTTCGCTGCTGACTTGCATTGGCAATGAGCCACGAGTAACTGACCAAAGCTCAATTGCTCCCGACTCAGCCTTTAAATTACCGCCCTCTAAGGCGATTTCTCCCCCGACTAAAGCTAAAGTTTTCCCAGGTTGCACCGCTAGACCCTCGGTTTTCGTATTCGGCTCTAGTCCGCCTGTTTGTCCGAACCTGAAATTGTGTCCCGATCCTTGAACGCGAATAACTCCTGCGTTTGAATCGTTAAATTGTAAGCCTATCGGAACATTTATCATTAGCAATGGGGGGGCGCTAGGCTTGGTAGCGCTAAACTCAGTTCCATTGCTAAATTGAATGCTGTTAGCAGTCGAGGCGAGAAAGGAACCACCTATATTGAGTTTGGCATTTGAGCCAAAAGTAATGCCGTTGGGATTGATAAAAAACAAATTAGCTGTGCCGTTCGCTCGAATCAATCCATCAATATGAGAAAGATTGCTACCTGTAATGCGACTGAAGATGTTTTGAGTGTCTAGGGCATTGTTGAAGAAAGCTTCAGTATTTATAGGAATAGAAAATTCTGTAAAGCTATGAAATAGATTGCCGCCTACTTGCGTGCCACCCTCAATTCGGATGGCGTTCCCTTCTGGGATAGTAATAGTATTATTTGGCAGCGTAGCATCCGGAATAATTTGTGCTAAGGTGCAGCTAGAATTATTTAACCATAAAAGGAAAATCGTACCAGTCACCCAGAGAAAATGACCAGGCTGGCTCACAGTTTTTAAACTCAAAGGTAGCGCTTGCCTACAGTATACGCGATCTACAACTTGCCCTAGGGAAAATACACCCTAAACTTCTAGGGAAAGGTAGATTGTAATACAAAATGTGGGATGGATAGCTCCTATAAAATAGTTTATCATTACCGTGTTTTCCTGAATAGATGACCTATTAAAAAAAGGGATTTGCGCTCAAAGAGTACAACAACGGGAATTTAGATGGAGAGGTTTAAGTTGTGTTAGTCAAAAGATAAATAGACGGATTAGAGAGAATGTTGGCAATTTGGTTCTGGCTAAAACCGAATTGGCTGAAGCTATGGAAGAGATTCGTCTTTTCGCCTGAAAGAGTTCCGCTAGTGATGTCGAAGTGAACCGGAAATCGTCTTTTAAGACATCGCCCTTCTGTATAATATGGATGCCAGTGCCATCGGTCGCAGAGACAATCGACTGTGCCTGTGCCGCTGCGCTGAATGCAAAAGCATTCCCATGCAAAAGCTAGAACAAGGGTAGAAGGAAAACCGAAAACAATTGTGCTGGGTTTTAGTTGCTTGGTGACTTTGTTCGGAGTTTCAATAAATAGCTAATTTGATGCGTGGATGATTTTGTATGCTTTAAAATGAGGGAAATTGATTATCTAACATGAGGTTTTTGCCAAAAACCTCAGGATTACTTAGAGAATCAGTTATCCTAATGTCACATTAATGTCAACAAAGCTTTACTTTTTCCAACATTCAAATTCACCATGAAAGCTAATCTGAAAGAATTTTTAGAATCCTGCGAAAATTTAGGAACACTGCGTCTGATTGTGACCAGCAGTGCTGCTGTTTTGGAAGTACGCAGTCCGCTGAAAAAGGTGTTTTATGCAGAATTACCTAAAGGTAAGTACGCTAATATGCACGCCGACATATTCGAGTTTCATCTGAATATGGATGCTATCAAGCAGGTAAAATTTGAGACAGGCGAATCAAAACGCGGTAACTTTACTACCTATGCTATTCGCTTTTTGGATGAAAAAAATGAACCCGCCTTGAGCGCATTTCTCCAGTGGGGAAAACCAGGAGAATACGAACCAGGACAAGTAGAAGCATGGCAGTCTCTTCAGGAGAAATATGGAGAAGTTTGGGAACCAGTACCCGTTGATTCGGTGTAGTCGAAATGTTTGAAAACTCGGTAAATTGAGGATCTTTCTGTGTTTAAGAGCTATCTAAACCTACAAACAAACCCTCGCTTACCTTGATGCGACGAGTCTTTTGGGGTTGTTTCCTAATTTTGGGGTTGCTGCTGTGGGGAGGGGAAGCGCAGGCGGGGGGTTTGGCTGACCGTTTGGCGCAGTTTCCTCACTGGGACAGCAAACCACCCGTCAGCGCCGCGAAGGGCGACTTAGTTTATCCTGACTGGATGGAAGGTACTTGGAACGTTACCAGTACGTTAGTGGATTTAGTGGCACCCTTAGCGCCAGAAATTGTGACGCCTGGGTTTGAAAGCAATCGTCGCCAGCTGAATCAGCCCGTTAGTTTCCCAGTGCGATTCAAAAATCAAGACGCGATAACTGTCTCAACAAAAGGCAAAAATCAGCCGGTAGTGGCAGATCGGGCGTTTAACGGGTTGAGTATCGGGAAGGCATATTTAGGCGATCGCGCGATCTTATCGGTCAAAGTCGATCCCAATTCTCCCAATCGTCAGGTGACTTTACTGCGAGGCGATCGCCAGCTAGTCTCAATTGTCACGAGTCGAGGCACCGAAACACTCGCCCCAGATCGATTTATTGCCACAGAAGTGTCTCAGCAAGTCTTTCGCGGCACCCCTCAGCCGTATTTCAATATTGTAGAAACCACAACTGCTTATCAATGGATTCACTCATCCATTGAAGCCGATCAAGTAACAGCAATTTACCTCTCGCCTCAAGATCCAGACTATTTCAAAGCTGTCGATCAACCCGTCGCACTTTATCGCTATCAACTACAACTTTTGCCAGTTGAATAGCTAAACGCGATAAATGGCGTCTCTACGTGACTTCAGATCGGGGTGCATGGGTAGACGGCTCCACAAGCAAGCTAGACAATTGCTTGCCTAATCTAGCCCTACTTCTTTGCTTTCGAGAAGTCCGCACCTTATATAAAGTAAAAAACCGTGGGAGTTGGAGTTCCACGGCTTCTGAAGGAGTCTTATCTTAAAACAATCTTATTCGGCAGCAACTTATAGAAAAGGGCTGGTAACAGTTTTTGTAACCGAATTTCCTTAGCGGGTAGCAGTCGCGGCTATATAGACAAAACCCAGATGGTGCGCGGGTTTTAATTTCATCAGTCCGCAACGGGAGACTGAGTTTATATAGCCGCGATTTTTAATTGCCAAGGCAAGGTGTTCCCAGAATTTACATCCGTTCCACATAACGCTTCAACTCCCGCGCCATCCGCTTGATGCCTTGCTGCTCATCATCCCGAATGAAGGGCATAAATACACGAGTCAGCACCCCTGAGAACGTGTTGCGGTGGAAGTATTTAGTCCGTCCAATACCAATCTCTTGCAACTCAAAGACATACTCATTCTTAAAGCCAGGAATCGAGGAAACCCAAGCGAGGCATAGTCCAGACTGCACTCTAGTAATCAACGGCTGAAACTCTGTTTCCTCCTCACCCGGTACGCGCCGCACAGAGAGTAAAACTTCTTCCCCCTGCTTAAATGGCACCGTTGGGTCGAGGTCAAATAAAAAAGTGTTCCACTTGTACCACTTTTCTTTTTTCAACAGAACCTGCCAAACTTCCTGCTTAGGAGCATTAATTTCAATTTCGGTATAGAGACTCGCCATTATCGCGGCAGCTAATCCGGTAGTGTAACTGGGTACAATTGGAAACTTGCAGCTCCTTTAGGCTAGGAGCGAACAATTTTGGATTTTGGAGGAAAGGATTTTAGATTCCCAATCCAAAATCTATCATCTTAAATCTAAAATCCTTAGTCAGCATGGTCAACCTAACACCCAACTCTAGCTTCAGTTTAACGATTCGCCTCCAGATTCCCAATCGCACTGGGATGTTAGCAAGCATCACCACCGCGATCGCTAGTGTCGGAGGTAACATCGGTCAAATTAGTTTAATCGAGCGGACTCGCAATATTGTGGTGCGAGAAATCACCGTCGATGCCGCCAGCACGGAACACACCGAACAAATTGTGCAAGCCGTGAAAGGATTGCCAGATGTCAAGGTAATCGATGTCTACGATTGCACCTTTAACTTACACCGCGGCGGCAAAATCGCGATGCAGAGTAAAATTCCGCTGAAAAGTCAAGCCGATTTAGCAATGGCTTACACTCCCGGCGTCGGTCGCATCTGTATGGCGATCGCATCTGACCCGGAACAGGTTCACACTCTCACGATTAAACAAAACACGGTTGCGATTGTTACCGATGGTAGCGCCGTACTGGGATTGGGCAACTTGGGCGCAGCCGCATCGTTGCCGGTAATGGAAGGCAAAGCGATGTTGTTTAAAGAATTTGCCGGGATTGATGCCTTTCCGATTTGCCTGGATACCCAAGACACGGATGAAATTATCCGCACGGTAAAAAATCTTGCCCCAGTCTTCGGCGGCGTTAACCTGGAAGATATTGCTGCCCCTCGTTGTTTCGAGATTGAAGCGCGACTGCGGCAGGAACTCGATATTCCGGTGTTTCACGACGATCAACATGGCACCGCAATTGTTAGCCTTGCCGCATTGATTAACGCCCTCAAGTTAGTGAAAAAATCCTTAGCGGATGTCCGAATTGTGATTAATGGGGCGGGTGCTGCTGGGGTAGCGATCGCTCGTTTGCTCAAGAAAGCGGGCGCACAATCCATCTGGATGTGCGATTCTAAAGGCATTCTCTCCAGCCAACGCACCGACCTCACCCCGGAAAAGCAAGAATTTGCTGTCGAAGCCAGCGGTAACTTGGCAGATGCCATGCAACAATCTGATGTCTTCTTAGGCGTCAGTGCGCCTGGAGTTGTAACGCCGGAAATGGTGCGTTCGATGGCAAAAGATCCGATTGTCTTTGCAATGGCGAATCCTATTCCTGAAATTCAGCCGGAATTAGTCACAGAAGATGTCGCGGTCATGGCAACCGGACGCAGCGACTACCCGAATCAAATTAACAATGTCCTCGCCTTCCCTGGCGTTTTTCGCGGGGCGCTCGATTGTCGTGCAGAGACCATTACCACCACGATGTATCTAGAAGCCGCTTACGCGATCGCTTCTTTAGTCAAACCCTCCGACCTCGACCGGGAAAACATCATTCCCTCTGTGTTCGACCCGCGCGTTGTCAATGCCGTCGCTGGTGCCGTGCAAGCCGCCGCCCGTCAAGAGGGCATCGCCCGCCATTAAGCGAGAAAAGCAGCTGGTTCCAGGCGCAATCTATCGCGTCTGGAACTGGAAAGCGGGGAAGCGACCAACAATCGACTCCCCATTTTCATCTTTGAAATAGTTTGCTCTACAGATAGAGTTTCAATTTTCTAGATATTGGAAGAATAAGGGGGAATACTGCGTTCTTGCTAGGGAATAATGAGCTTTAGTTTCTTTGACCTCTTCTGGGTATTTCTGGCTGTCAGCTCGATCTTGCCCGCCTTCCAACAACGCCGCTTGGCTTTTCAGCGAGTGCAAGCCTTGCGGAATTTCGAGCGATCGCGCAATAGTCGAGTGATTTTGCTAATTCACCGGCAAGAATCGATTAGTTTCTTAGGAATTCCCATCTCGCGCTACATTAGCATTGAAGATTCAGAACAGGTGCTACGGGCAATTCGCCTCACACCTCCCGAAGTTCCCATCGATCTAATCTTGCATACCCCAGGTGGTTTAGTGCTAGCAACCGAGCAGATTGCTCGAGCGTTAATTCGCCACCCTTCCAAAGTCACCGTGTTTGTACCCCACTACGCCATGAGCGGCGGCACCATGTTAGCTTTAGCATCTGATGAAATCGTCATGGATGCCAACGCTGTCTTAGGCCCAGTCGATCCCCAGTTGGGAAATATGGCAGCGGCGAGTGTCCTCAAAGTCATCGAACAGAAGCCAATTAGCGAAATCGACGACAACACGATCATCATGGCAGACCTCTCGCGCAAAGCGATGGATCAGGTGCAGCGCTTTGTCCGAACCCTCTTGAAAGACAATATTCCCCAACCGAAAATTGCTCCCGAAAACATCGAACGGATTGTGGACGCGATCACTACAGGGCGCGTCACCCATGACTATCCGATTACAGTCGAAGAAGCCACAGAGCTTGGTATGCCGATAACGGTAGGGCTGCCAATGTCAATCTATAACCTGATGGATTTCTATCCGCAGCCCCAAGGAGGACGTCCAAGCGTGCAGTACATTCCCATGCCCTACGAACGTCCCCCAGTTTTACCCCCAGCGCCTAAGGGCAGACCCATCCCAGAGAATGCTAAGTTTTAAGCTGCCCTGAGATTGAATTTTTCCAGGAGTTGAGGCTGTGATAATCGTCAGTAGTCATACGTCCTTTAAGTAATGACTCCTAACTACTGACCGATTATCCATTGCCAACTCAGCGCGATCGCTATGCGATTTAGACCCACAGCACCTTAAAGATTTATCAGCTTGAAGGCGATGGTTTTGGGCTGGGAGCCGGGGATGGACTTGGACTCGGCGTTGGTCTTGGCGATGGGCTAGGACTAGGACTTGGTCTTGGGGATGGCGATGGACTCGGACTCGGCGTTGGGGTGGCGCGGGGCGTTGGCGCGGGACTCGGTGTTGGCGATGGCGCTAGTGTTGGTTCTGGCGCTGATTGGGGTGTTGGTGTTGTCGCTGGCGCTGGCGATTGCTGTTCAAATCCGAGGATTCTTCTTGCTTCTTGGTCGAGTCTCTGACGAACTGGTAACGTAGCAATGCCAGTTACCGGCAAATTAAATTGTCTCTGAAACTGCCTGATAGCATCTTCAGTGCGCGGACCATAAAACTGGTTACGGGGAAGGGGCGGATTTGGCTTAACGACAAGATTCAAGTTTGCCTGAAGAATTCTAACGATATTTGCGGCATAATCCTGTGTCTTCGGCCCCGCTGTAGCATCAACAGGTGTTAGCTTATATCCCTGCTGAAACTCGCGGATAGCCCTTATCGTGGCTTCATCCGTCAGAGTATCTCCAATCGTGACGTTATACCCAAAGCCGCGCAACAGGGAGCGAAATTCCCTTGGCGTGTAATCGCGGCTGCGTTCGGCTATAGCTACTTGATAACTAACTAAGCTGGCGGTTATGGTTATCACCGCAGCTAAAGGCATTCCAAACCTATTCCACATAGCTCAATCTCCTCACTCACTCACTGATTAAGCGCGATAGCGATTTGAACAGTTACAGTTTAAGCTGAATTGGGCATTCTACCGTTTATTTTTCCCAAGCGATCGCTACAACCGCCAATTGTGATCGCGTCGCGTGCGCTACCGGGTTCGACCTTTCAGCGTGCTGATATCCAATAGAATCCTTCTATTTTGAAGGCAACATCAGCAATTGGTGAACAATTAGTGGTATCAAATATGACTGAAGCTTCAGAGGGTCTGTCAAGCTGATAATTGGTAATTGAAAATTGTGATGGATGCTAGCTAGGTAGTAGGTAGCAGCTTTTTCGTCATTCCCTTTTTTTCCATTACCGATTCCCGATTACCAATTACCTCATCTTCCTTTCCATGTCACCTCAAAAATTGGCAAAGACTCCCCAATCCCGCCGGAACTTGTGGTTTGAACGTGTGATGGCACTTTTGGCAGTGGCTAACTTGGGCTTAGCGCTGTTCGACTTAACTTACATTCCGCTGCGCGATTTCTACCTGCGGGAATTTCGCAGCATTACCCGAATCTATGACCCCATCAAAGGTATTGAACCCCATCGAGAAACCCAGCAGTACCTAGAGACAGTAGAAAAACTCAAAGCACAGCTGCAACAGACAGAAGGATTGCAGTCGCCAGAGGTGGCAACTTTACTGGAGGAACTGCGCCAACAAAGTGTGGAAATGATTGAGACAAACCCGTTTGCAGAGGCGAATAAGACAGGGACTCTGGAAAAAATCAAAAATCGGATGCGTCAGCGCGTTGGCAATGTCTCTGCCAAACAATCTTTTAGCACCTTTTGGAGTCTGCCTTATTTATCCCAAGCTGGCGTGGAAAAAGAAATTACCTTTTATAACCAAGAAATTCAGCCTTTGATGGCAAGAAATTATTTTCGCCCAGTTGGGGAAACAGGTAATTTCGTTGACTACTTCTGGAAAATCGATCTCTGGTTTATCATTCCCTTTGGCATTGAGTTTCTACTTCGTACCTACTATATCCACCGACGTCACCATAGCCTCACTTGGCTCGAAGCAATGATGTGGCGCTGGTATGATATTTTCTTGCTGCTACCTTTTTGGCGGTGGCTGCGCGTCATTTCAGTTTTCATGCGCCTACACCAAGCACAATTATTAAATTTAGAATCAATCCGGGTGCAAATTAACCGAGGATTTGCGGCAAACTTTGCAGAAGAATTGGCAGAAGTTATTGTGATCCGGGTAATCAACCAGCTACAAGGGTCGATTCGTGGCGGAGAACTGACTCGGTGGTTATCAGGACGGGAGGCTCGTCCTTATGTTGACATTAACAATGTTAATGAAGTAGAAGCGATCGCTACTTTACTGATGAAAGTAACTGTCAATCAAGTGTTACCAAAAATTCAGCCAGATCTAGAGGCAATTCTACAGCACAACATTGAAAAAATTCTCAGCCAATCTCCCCTCTATCGGGGACTCCAGCAAGTACCTGGAGTGGGTACTATCCCCACACAGATAACTGAAAAACTGGTCAAAGAAATCTCACTTGCAGCCTACAACACCCTCACCGCCTCTCTGGAAGACGATCCGGTTGGCGCAGAACTTTCCAAACACCTGATAGAACACTTCACTGAAGCCTTAGGATCGGAGGTGCAAAGACAGCAGACTGCTCAGAAAATTCAATCTTTACTTTTCGATATGTTGGAGGAAATGAAACTCAACTACGTCCAACGCTTGTCCGAGCAAGATTTGGAGCAAGTGTTAGAAGAAACACGGGCGATCCGTCAGATTGTCAAGCAATAATTTGAATTTGTATGTCAATTGCTGATGTCAATCTCTAACTTGAACTCCTTATTTAGGATTCAAATTTAGTCTTGGCTTGTGCTAGGACAAGACCGAGACTGTTGAGCTTGGATACGAAGGTGTTTGAACAGTAGTATTGGCATCTGGGAAGGATTATTTATTTAGTAAACTACCTGCCACAAATTTTGATAGATTGTCGCAAAAACGCCAAATTCCCGATAGATAAGGAGTGTCATAACCAATTTTTCAGACATTCTCTACCAATCTCAATTTCTAGCATTTCTTTCATAGATGTTTCTAGAGAGTTTCCGATCGCGATCGCGCCGCCACCCAGAAGAAAAATTGTTCTTCTACAGAGTCTTCATCCCGCGCTTGCACGCGCCTACGTTAATAATCCTCAGTCCAATTTTCCTAGCCCTTCAGGCACCGAGCATCGGTGCCTATCTCTTTTTTCTTATCTTCCCTCAGCGCTCGGTTGACGACTCGCCACTGGCATACCGCTTGAGTTAAACTCAAAGTTAGGAAGGCGAATCCATCAGGATTCGTCCAGAGACTTCTTGGAATATAGTGTTCGCAGGAAGTGGGGCAGCACCCACTTTTTTTATTGGAGTTTTCCAATGACTCATCCCCTGATTCCACAAATTATTGATTTAGCAGCGCCAGTGGCAGAAGCCTTGGACTTGGAAGTAGTCGGGGCGGTTTTTCACACCAACCAACGCCCACCCGTGCTACGCGTGGACATCCGGAATTGCAACGCTGACACAGGGCTGGATGACTGCGAACGAATGAGTCGGGCATTGGAGGCTGCTTTGGATGCAGCGGATTTCATTCCTGATGCCTATGTCCTGGAAATTTCTAGTCCCGGTATTTCGCGTCAGTTGACGACAGATCGGGAATTCATCTCCTTCAAGGGATTTCCCGTAATTGTCACCACATCCGAACCCTACGAAGGTCAGCAAGAGTGGACAGGGCAACTGATTCGTCGGGATGAAGAGGGTGTTTACCTCAACCAGAAAGGTCGAGCGATCGCCATTCCCCGCCAAATGGTCAGCCGAGTGCAGCTGGATGAAAAACGGTAATTGAGCTGTCAGCTTAGTAGTTAGTCGTCAGTGGTTCGCAAGGAAGTTGCCTCTTGACCACTGACCGATTACCAATTACCAGTTACCAATTACCAATAGCAATTAGCGAGGTTTTTTTATGTCAATGGTTAGTCTACGCGGACTTAAAGAGCTAATCGATAAAATTAGTGTAGAGCGCAATTTACCCAAAAGTGCCGTACAAGCAGCCCTACGAGAAGCTTTATTGAAAGGATACGAGCGATATCGTCGTACCCAGAACCTCGACAAGCATCATTTTGATGAAGAGTACTTTCAAAACTTTGAAGTCGAACTCGACCTAGAACAAGAAGGAGAAGAAGGCTTCCGCGTTTTGGCGACCAAGACCATCGTTGAAAAGGTGAGTAGTGGCGATCATGAAATTGGTCTAGAAGAAGTGCAGAAAGTCGCGCCTGAAGCAGCGATTGGCGACACGGTGGTTTTAGATGTAACCCCCGATCAAACTGAGTTCGGTCGCATGGCAGCAATTCAGACCAAGCAAGTGCTATCGCAAAAACTGCGAGATCAGCAGCGCAAACTCGTCGCAGAAGAGTTCCAAGAACTGGAAGGAACCGTTTTGCAGGCGCGGGTACTGAGATTTGAGCGGCAATCCGTGATTTTAGCTGTCAGTAGTGGGTTTAGTCAGCCAGAAGTAGAAGCCGACTTACCGAAACGGGAACAGCTACCCAACGATAATTACCGTGCCAATGCAACCTTCAAGGTATTTCTCAAAAAAGTACGCGAAGGCCCAGCGCGGGGGCCACAATTGCTAGTGTCTAGAGCTGCCGCAGGTTTAGTCGTTTATCTCTTTGCCAACGAAGTCCCAGAGATTGAGGATGAGGTGGTGCGGATTGTAGCAGTGGCGCGGGAAGCAAATCCTCCGTCTCGTCACGTTGGCCCGCGAACTAAAATCGCGGTCGATACCCTGGAGCGCGATGTGGACCCCGTCGGAGCTTGTATTGGTGCCAGAGGATCGCGGATTCAAGTGGTAGTGAATGAATTACGTGGCGAAAAAATTGATGTAATTCGTTGGTCGCCCGACCCATCTACTTATATTTCCAATGCTCTCTCGCCCGCACGAGTGGATGAGGTGCGTCTGATTAACCCAGATGCTCGTCAGGCTCATGTTTTGGTGGCGGAGGATCAACTAAGTTTGGCGATTGGTAAAGAAGGTCAGAATGTCCGTCTAGCAGCCCGTCTGACTGGTTGGAAAATTGATATTAAAGATATTGCCAAGTACGATTACGAAGCGGAATCTCGGAACATGGCAGCGATCGCAGCCGCTCGGCAAGCCCAGGAGGAAGCTGAGTATGACGATGCAGACGATGAACTCGAAGAACTGGAAAGATCCGCAGCCGTTCCTAGCTGGCAGCAGGACAGTGATGATTTTGATGATGTAGAGGTAGATGAGGTAGAAACCACGGAAGTTTAGATTTGAGATTAAATCTTCAATCCAAAATCTACACTCCCCATTGCTTGAGATGGAACCAAACTACCGCCGTTGTGTGAGTTGCCGCCAAGTCGCGCCAAAATCGGCGTTTTGGCGAATTGTCAGAGTCTATCCGTCCCAGCAGTTACAATTAGATCGGGGGATGGGGCGATCTGCCTATCTTTGTCCCCAAGAAAGTTGTCTGGTAGCAGCTCAAAAAAAAAATAGGCTGGGCAGAGTGCTCAAAGTACCTGTTCCAGAAGCACTGTACCAAACCCTGTGGCAGCGCCTAGCTACTAAACTTGAAGGCTGCGATCGCTCCTTGTCAAGAAGCGAATCCAGCCCTCAAGAACGTTGCCTCCCATCCGCATCAGACCTAAAACAGCCGTCCGAATGAGATATTGTAGGAAAGAAGCCCAAAAAAAGCGACGTGCCCCAAATTGTAAAGATTTGTGCAAAATTAGAAATAGAAGTGTTTCACTATCCTTAGGGATAGGGAATTTACTTGGTGATAAACAGACTTCCCATAAGTAGCTTGGATATCATTAGTAGAAGTATAGGCAGCAAGTTAAAGCTTCACACCCATTAGGCAGTAAGCAAATGATCAACAAGTTGTCGTTCAAGCAGATGGTTATGGTGTAAAAACTGGTAGGATTCGAGGGGAAAGACTGGATGAACAACGGCAAAGTAAGAATTTACGAGTTATCGCGGGAATTGGATTTGGAGAATAAGGATATTCTAGGAATTTGTGAGCGGCTCAATATTGCAGTCAAGAGCCACAGCAGCACAATAACTGAATCGGAGGCGGAGAGTATTCGCTCGGCGGCAGAAAAACAGGCAGCAGCCCGACCAGCTTCACGTGCGCGGGCTCCAATGGATCAACGTAAAACAGCACCGCCAGCCGCTCAATCGGTGCGACCCCGGCTAGAAAACAAGCCGCAAATTCTGGAGATTCGTCAGCATAAATCTGGGTCTGGTTCTAACGCACCACAACAGCCGGGAGAACAGGTCGCGATTCCTCCCCAACCACCAGTAAGACAGCAGACGCCATCACCCATGAAGCCGACAAGTCTGAATAAACCAGTGCGTCCTAGCCAGCGGGATAATCCTCCTGTAGTAGAAGTAGTAGAAGCAGAAAAACTACAGGTAGACCCAGTAGAGGCTCCTCCTATTCCAGCTCCGAAAGCTGTTGAACCAGCTCCCCATCTGGTTGAACCTCCCATGCGACAAGCAGGGGAGCGTCCTGCGCCAAGTAATGTGGAGCGGCCTGTATTAAAACGTGCCAAGGTAGAAACAGCTACTAGCTCGCCTGTCAGCGCACCCCAAAGAGTAGGACCAGCGAGCGGGGCACCCGAAAGAACTAACGCCTCGGCTCCTCCTGCCCCCGTCAGAACGGAGCGACCTGCCCCCCCGGCTCCACCCCGAGTTCCAGAACTGCACTCGCCTCCCCAAAGGCCGGTGCGACCTTCCATGCCTGTTGGTAGACGCCCAGGCGGTGCTGGTGACACGCAACTAGAACCTGGTTCCAGTCGCTCGAAGCTACTACGGGACGAAAATGATGAAGGTTTGGGAACGCCCGATACTCTGGGAGAAGAGGCAAGAAAACCGAATCCCCCCCGTCTCGTTGGTCCCAATAAGCGAAAACCTGAGTGGGAAGATGAGGAAGAAGAAAACCCAGATAAAGCAGGCAAGGCAGGTGCTAAAGCCAAGCGTCGGGTTCAACCCCTCATTGATGACGACGAAGACTTTGACACGGATTTAGAGGAATTGCCAGCAGCATTACAGGTGAGTCTATCTGTAGCTCGTCCTCCCAAGCAGCAGAAAGCTCGTCCAGCCAGCCCAGTCGTGGTGGCAGCGGAAAGAGAGAAGCGGAAGCCTCAAATGCAGCGCGGCGAAGGGCAAAGCAACGATCGCGATCGCCGTCGCGAACCTGCTGCTAAAGCAGAACGTCCGGAAAATCTGGTGTTAACGGGCAGTATGACCGTTCAAGAACTGGCTACGGCCTTAGCAGTTCAGGAAACAGAGATTATCAAAACTCTGTTCTTTAAAGGCTTTGCGATCAATATCACCCAAACCCTAGATATCCCAACCATCACAATGGTGGCGAAAGAACTGGGCGTAGAAGTGGAGACGCAAGAAGAACAAGCTGCGGCGACAAAAGTAACGGAGATGGTGACAGAGGAAGACCTCGATCACCTGCAACGCCGTCCGCCAGTGGTGACGATTATGGGTCACGTAGACCACGGGAAAACAACTCTGCTCGATTCCATCCGCAAAACCAAGGTAGCGCAGGGAGAAGCTGGGGGAATTACTCAGCACATTGGTGCCTACCATGTGGATGTGGAATATGAAGGAAAAACTCAGCAAGTTGTGTTCCTGGACACTCCCGGTCACGAAGCCTTTACAGCAATGCGGGCGAGGGGAACGCGAGTCACCGACATCGCTATTCTGGTAGTTGCCGCCGATGATGGCGTCCAACCTCAGACAATTGAAGCAATTAGCCACGCGAAAGCCGCTGAGGTGCCAATTGTTGTGGCGATCAACAAAGTTGATAAACCGGATGCCCAGCAAGACCGCGTGAAGCAAGAGTTGACCCAGTACGGTCTGCAACCCGAAGAATGGGGCGGCGATACCATCATGGTTCCCGTGAGCGCCATCAAAGGGGAAAACTTGGATACCCTGCTGGAAATGATTTTGATCCAGGCCGAAGTTTTAGAACTCTCTGCAAACCCAGACCGCGCAGCTAAGGGTACGGTAATTGAAGCCAATCTAGATAAGTCGAGAGGCCCAGTTGCTACCTTGCTGGTGCAAAATGGTACGTTGCGAGTTGGTGATGTCCTGGTAGTTGGCTCAGTATTGGGCAAAGTCCGGGCGATGATCGACGACCGGGGAGATCGGGTAACGGCAGCGGCACCATCGTTCGCGGTGGAAGTGTTGGGCTTGAGCGATGTCCCAGCGGCTGGCGATGAGTTTGAAGTCTATCCAAACGAAAAAGAAGGTCGCGCGATCGCAAGTGTCAGAGCCGACGAGCAACGCCAGTCACGCCTGCAACAGGTCATGGCATCCCGCCGAGTCACTTTGAATACCCTCTCAGCTCAAGCGCAGGAAGGCGATCTCAAAGAACTCAACTTGATTCTGAAGGCAGACGTTCAAGGTTCCGTAGAAGCTCTTCTGGGCGCGCTCGGACAGCTGCCACAAAATGAGGTACAAGTTCGGGTGCTGTTAGCGGCTCCTGGAGAAGTCACCGAGACAGACGTTGACTTAGCGGCTGCCAGTGGCGCTGTAATTGTTGGATTTAATACCACCCTTGCCAGTGGTGCGCGGCAAGCAGCGGATCAAGCAGGAGTCGATGTGCGCGAATACAACATCATCTACAAACTGTTAGATGATATTCAAGGCGCAATGGAAGGTCTGCTAGAACCGGAGCAGGTGGAAGAGCCTCTGGGTCAAGTCGAAGTCCGGGCTGTCTTCCCAGTCGGTCGTGGCTCCGTCGCTGGTTGCTATGTGCTGTCGGGTAAAGTGGTTCGTAACTGCCGAGTGCGGGTACGCCGCAACAGTCAGATAGTTCATGATGGCGTCTTAGATTCCCTCAAGCGGATGAAGGAAGATGCCAAGGAAGTCAATGCTGGATACGAATGCGGCATCGGAGTCGATCGTTTCAATGCCTGGGTAGAAGGCGACATTATCGAAGCTTACCAAATGGTAAGCAAGCGCCGTACTCTCTCGCCAAATTAAGGCAAAACTCAAAAGGCAAAAGTCAAAAGAAAGAAAAAAAAGAAAAAAGGAAATAATCTCCTTTGCCTTTCTTCTGACTTTTGCCTTTTATTTTGCTTTTTGCCTTTTTACTACTTGTAATATGCGCTCTTTTTGGTTGGAACCGTTCTTGTGGATTCATCTTGCTGGTCTGGCGACAGTTCCCATTTGGTTGGAACTATGCTGGCTGGGTTTGGCAGTTGGCGATCCCGTGTTGCCGGTGTGGTTGGAACTTTTTTTGGTTGCCACTATAGGTATTGCACCCATACTGTGGATGCAGTTGAGCCGTCCTTTTAACATTTTTAGCATCCTGGCAGTGGCCTTGAAGCCAAGTCAACTGACGCTTAACCAGCGACGCCTGTTGTCACAGTTCAAGTCACCTACAAACCAATTAGTAGCCGTTCTAGCAGCTGGTTTCATGCTGTGGGTATTGTGGCTAATCTATCAGGCAGCGCCGCTAGCGGCAACTGTTACACCGCTTCCCCCGGAGTGGCGGTTTGCTGGACTGCTAGTAGCGGCACTGGCATTTCTGGCAAGCAATTTGTTCTTGCAGATACCACTGAGCGTGGCGCGAGTCCTTTTGACTAATGAAGCAGCATTTTCTGCTACGCAACCCTGTTCAGCAGAAGAAATTCCGCAACAATTTACAATTCCGGGACTACAGGTCAATCAAATCTTACCTTCGGAAATTTCCGAGACATCTGCGATATCACCCAACTCTGTAAAACCAATAAATGCAGGAATAGAAGCCCCAACGTCCTCCGACTAATCTAAAAAAGAGATTTTTCTTCAAGGTTCTTGGTTTTTCAGCACATGGGTGTCTATGTAGAAAAGCTTTCAGCAACTGGCGTAACCCAAAAAGTTTTGGCTGGTTGACTAGCGAGATGTTACTGACAGCACAAATCCCCCCAACCTAACTGCGTTATCCTAAGAATAGACATAGAAATTTGTTAAATAGTCATCAGCGGGCAGTCAATTTTAAAGATTAGATTTAGAGATTAGATTTTAGAGTGGGTTGTAAATTCACAATCTAAAATCAAAATCTAAAATAGAATTGCTGAAGGCTGATAGCTGAAAACTCCTTGTTCCCTTAATTTAAGGTGCATATGATCAGGTTTCCTGCTTCATCAACCAGCCAATTCTCCGGCAATACCAAAATCTGGGAAAGCCTCAAACAAGCGATCGCATCCAGTTCTGGGTTTCAGCGCTGGGAGATAGAACACCCGTTGGATAACGACCGCCTTCAGGAGTTCAACCTTGATTATCGGGTTCGCCGGTATCTGCGCGAAACCCTAGAAACTCTTGCTTATTAGTCATTAGTCATTCGTTCGGTAGCCAAGAACGAATGACTAATGACCCATCACTACTGACCAATTCTGATTAAATCACCTAGATTGGGCAATCCCTGTCCCAATCGCTTGAGTTTGCCAAAAACCTCAGCAAGGCGATCGCCCTCCACATGAACTTCTGAGGTTGGGTAATTTTCTAAAATTTCAATCAAGGTAATCTGATTGTCTGGAAGCGCTGAACTCATCACAGCTCCTCGCAAAGACTGAATGTTTGCGCCATTTCCGGGAGTATGAACCACGTCACTGACTTGACCCAAGACTAATTCCCCAATCTGGTTATTGAGTACCCGATCTAAAATGAGGGCATTCACCTTAACTTCTTGCGTTAGGGTTTTTCGCAAATCCTCAGGTTTTCTTCCTGCCATAGCCAAATAAGCACGTAGCGCTGGCGAAAGTTCACCCGTTTCAGCAAAAGTTGTGAGTTCGGGAACAGATACCGATTCCCTTAGAAAGCGGTACTTCAATACGACTGTATTGGCAGCATCCGCACGAGAGGGGCTAAACAAAATACCCGTAGCGGCGGCTAAAGAGAACACGAAAGGTAGCGATCGCAGCAGTAGAGAGCGCATAAGGAACCTGAAAACAGCTTAGAGATAGCGCAACTGTGCTTTCTCTACTTTGACGATACTGGATGCCGATGGGTTGCATCCTCCTGCTCAAGTAACAACTGCTTTTGAATCATCCCTCTCGCCTGGATTAGCCTAAGCCAAAACGCTCTTAAATTTATAAAACCTCAGCCCTATGAGCATTTCAGGGTTTACATCGCCTGAATTTTCTTTGCAGGGGCAAGTTGCCATGTTGGGAACTGATAATATTCGCAACTTGTCATCAAACGTAATTGTGAATATTAATATTAGCGACGCAAGTGCATACACCAAGTATGTATAGCTTCCAGCGTAAAAAAATATCCCAATTGGTGAGTCTCTAAGTTACTAAATCGTACAGTTAATAATGCACATCAAAAGCATCAAACGTATGACACCCCAGGGTTTTCCCGATCGTTTCTCCCATTCTTCTAGCATCCGTTTCGCCAAACGTTTCGCTGGTGTCGTACCCGTCCGGGCGTCCCTGCTAAGCGCTTTGTTACTTTGGTCTGGCGGGGTCATGGCACTTCCTGCGGCTGCCCTTACCCCGCCATCAACGCAGATAGCTCAACTTCCTGCAAGCGCGAACGTTGTCTACGTCAACCAATCCACGGGCAACGATACTGCCAGTGCTGGCACCAGTGAAAACACACCCTATCGCACTATCACCTACGCCCTCCAGCAAGCCCGCTCTGGCACAGTCGTACAATTAGCTCCAGGTTCCTACACGGCTGACACGGGTGAAGTTTTCCCCCTCCTTGTCAAACAAGGCGTCATTCTGCGCGGCGACGAGCAAAGCAAAGGGCAGACTGTAGCGATTATTGGCGGCGGCGGCTATGTTAGTCCTACCTTTTCCGGTCAGAACATTGCAATACGAGCAGAGAAAGACAGTGAAGTCAGAGGATTGACCATCACTAACCCGAATCGTCGGGGAACTGGACTGTGGATTGAATCTACCAATGCAACAGTCAGCAACAACACCTTTTCGAGCAATGACCGGGAAGGAGTTTTCGTCACCGGGACAGCTACCCCCAAAATTGAAAGCAACGTCTTTACCAGAAATAAGGGGAATGGCATTTCAGTCGCCAAGACAGCTCAAGGAGAAGTCCGCAACAATCTGTTTCAAGAGACGGGGAATGGTATTGTTTTAACTGAGACGGCATCACCTTTGCTCGCAGACAACCGTATTGTCCAAAACGTTGATGGAATCGTCGCCTCCAACTCCGCTGCCCCAGTCCTTCGTAACAACATTATTGAGGCAAACACGCGGTATGGAGTCGTGGCAAGCGGAGATGCTCAGCCCAATTTAGGGACTCAAGAGAATCCTGGGCAAAATCGGATTCGCAACAATGTTCGTTTCGATGTTGCCAACCTAACGCGCACGAATACTATCATCGCGGTCGGCAACGATATTGATTCTAAGAAGATTTCCGGGCGCGTGGATTTTGTGGCGACGTCGATACCTAGCGGTGGTTTTGCCGATGTTCAAGGGAACTGGGCGCAAGCCTATATCGAAGCTTTAGTTGCTAAAGATGTAATTGCTGGTTTCCCTGATGGGACTTTCCGCCCCAACGAACCTGTCACCCGCGCTCAGTTTGCCGCGATTATCAACAAGGCTTTTTCACCAGCACAGATACAGCCTGGGATTAATTTTGTCGATGTCAAAACTAATTATTGGGCTTATCAAGCCATCCAAAGCGCTTACCGGGGAGGCTTTTTGTCTGGGTATCCGGGTCAAGTTTTTAGAGCCGAACAGCGCATTCCCAGAGTGCAGGTTTTAGTTTCTTTAGCGAGTGGCTTGAAGTTGCGCTCTGAGGATACAAATGTGCTGTCTGTTTACAATGATGCCACCCAGATTCCTAGCTGGGCCAGCACAGCGATCGCTGGCGCAACTCAGAAACAGCTGGTGGTCAACTATCCCACACTGGCTCAGCTCAATCCTAGTCGTGATGCCACCCGTGCTGAAGTCGCCGCTTTTGTCTACCAGGCGCTGGTGAATGCCGGTCGTGCTGAGGCGATTTCTTCACCTTATCTAGTCAAGGCTCCATAATCGCGACTCAACGTTAAGATGTATCGCGCCAGTTTTCCAATTACTGGATGCTGGCGCTCGATCGGTCGTATAATAAAGGTTAACCATCAGTAGACTGCTGATCGTTAACCTCAAAATGCGGGTATAGTTCAGTGGTAGAACGTCACCTTCCCAAGGTGAATGTCGTCGGTTCGAGTCCGATTACCCGCTTTTCTAGACAGTGACTCATTAAATGTCATCGTTGATAGATGAATGTCGCTTTGACAATTAGGGATGTCGTTAAGGCTAAATCATCCAATTTGCCGAAACGATTCGCAGTGGCTTGGGCAGTTGAGGCAGTGGCAGGCATTTTTACAAGGTGACTTGGAATATCGAAAAAAACCTCAATTGGGATTCAAGTTTTCTGACGCCGTTGGCTGAAATTGGAATTTCTATGTAAGGCTTGGCAACTTGCGACAGAGAACTTAGCCCGAAAAGTGAGAGTAGAGGCTAGCGATCGCGCACAATAAAAAAGCTTCTGTCCACTCTACAACTGCCCCGTAGGTATCGCCGGTATGCCCGCCTAGCTGGCGGTGAAACCAGGCTCCTGTTAAAAGGGCGATCGCGCATCCTGCGGCTGCCGTTCCCACCGCTGCCAGCCACCGAGGCGGTGACAAAACAATCTGTAATCCCATCAGGGCAAATAGCAACAGCAATCCCAGCAGAATATCTTGAGGCGTCCGAATGGATTCTTTGTGGAAGGCACCTTTACCTTCTGCTTTGAGGTAAGGATAGCAAGCGATCGCTACCACTTGTCCCCACCTTCCCCATCCTGCCGATACCATTAGTGCCAGCCACCGATAAGATTCTAAGTCACTCAAAGCAGATGTTTTTAATAGCAGCAGCGCGATCGCTGCCATCGCCCCAAACGCACCCGTGACGCTATCTGCCATCACCTTTAGACGCCGCTGCCGTTCGCGTAGCTTGTCCGAAGAAAAATCCTGCACTGCCAGTCCATCTGCTGTATCCATAGCCCCATCCAGATGCAGACCCCCGGTGAGGGCAATCCAAGCAACAACGACCATTGCAGAGCGAGTCAGCATTGGGACACCCAGCAGTTGAAAACAAGTATCCAGAAGAGCGAGTAACCCTCCAATAAATAAACCCACCAAAGGTGCCCAACGCGCAATGCCGCGAAATTCTAATGTCCATCCAGATGGAATCGGAATACAGGTGTAAAACGCGATCGCACCCAGAAATCCTTTCCAAAATGAGAAAATTTGCACCACAAACAAACTTAATGACTTTTCAATAACAAATTCAGCAGATTAGCGTATGAACAGGGGAGAAATGTTGGGCTAAGATTGTCTCGTAGCAGTTCCGATTGCCATAGGCGTATGCCGTTAGGCTCCTCGCGCTTTGCTGAGTGTTCGCGTTCGCCATAACCGTCGAATGCGTATGCCGTAAGGATTCGGATTCTTGCCCAAAGCGCGTATACCATTAGGTTATGAAAGCTACCTACTTCCCTAAGTAGTGTATATCGCATTATTCTGTTGCATCTACGCAGCGACCAGGCAAGATCGGGCTTGTTTGAACCAGAGGCTGTTCCCATGACTTATGACCAATCTCCGCCCCACTTACCGGCTCCATGTATTATTGACAGCGGCATTATTGTTAATAAACAAGATATGCGACGACTGTTGACCGATCTAGGTCGCGTTCGCTACATCCACACCCTCGATGGCAAAGTGCAGAGCGAGGGCGAAGGATGCGTACTGGACGTATTTGCTGAACCACAGCGGTCTACGATGATTGCTAACCAGGCAATCTATCTTAACGTCCATAGTTTTGATTATCTGCAACTGCACCAGTCGAGCGAACAGGAATCTTATTTTGACTTGATTCAAGATCATCGTCAGTTACGTTTGATACCACTTTCTAGCCCACTCCAAGAGCAAAGCACGCCGATCATTAACGCCGCTGCTTTAGAGGCAATGGTGACACAAGTTCTGTCTGCTAAGTGGGATGTCCAACTTGACGACGACGATTGCTTATTCTAAGTAATCTTTAGTTAGGAAGTCGTTAGTCATCAGTCATTAGTCAATAAAAATCGACTAATCATCTAAAAACTAAAGACTAAAGACTATTGTTAGTAGGACTCGCAGCTAAAGTAAGTGGGATTTTCGTTTCAATGTCAGGCGCGTTGTCGCCATACGCAGGCACGAGCCGGGTCTTTTTTGACACCACATGGCTTAGTAGAAACACCTAAGTTTATGCCGGTAGGGACGCTGGCGACTGTCAAATCTGTGACAATCGATCAGCTGGAGGCAACGGGTGCCCAAATGGTTTTGGCGAATACCTTTCACCTCCACTTGCAACCTGGAGAAGCAATTGTGGCGGGTGCAGGTGGGCTGCACCGCTTTATGGGCTGGAAGAAGCCGATGCTGACAGATTCTGGCGGCTTCCAGGTGTTTAGCTTGAGCGAGTTGCGGAAAATTACTGAAGAGGGTGTAACTTTTCGCTCTCCCCGTGATGGGCGGATGATTCATCTAACGCCGGAGCGGTCAATCCAAATTCAGAACGAACTGGGCGCAGATGTCATTATGGCATTTGATGAGTGTCCGCCTTATCCAGCGGAGCGCTCAGAAGTCATGGCGGCAACAGAGCGGACTTATCGGTGGCTGGAACGATGTATAAATGCTCACCAACGTCCGAATGAGCAAGCTTTGTTTGGGATTGTTCAAGGTGGCGTTTACCTGGATTTGCGAGTTGCGGCTGCTGAGTCATTAGCGGAGTTAAATTTGCCAGGATACGCGATTGGCGGCGTCAGCGTGGGAGAACCGGCGGAACTGATTCACCAGATTGTGCGGGCGACTGCGCCAGTGTTACCCGCCGAAAAGCCGCGTTACCTGATGGGTGTCGGCACTTATCGAGAAATGGCACAAGCGATCGCTGCGGGTATCGATTTATTTGACTGTGTGATACCCACTCGCTGGGCGCGTCACGGTACTGTGATGGTACAGGGAGAACGCTGGAATTTGAAAAACGCCCAGTACAGAGAAGATTTCACTTCCCTGGATGCGAGTTGTCCTTGCTACACCTGCCAGAACTTCAGTCGCGCTTACTTGTGTCACTTAGTGCGAACGCGAGAAATTCTCGGTTACACTTTACTCTCAATTCACAACATTACTGAATTGATTCGGTTTACCCAACGAATCCGGGAAGCAATTTTAGGCGATCGCTTTGTCACGGAATTTGGTCACTGGCTAGACACTCCAACAGAATAATTAAAAATTAAAAATTAAGAAACTTTAAGCATGAGCGTAAACGTTTTTCGGAGCGAGTTGGCTTTTTTAGAGATAGCGATCGCAATTTTGGGGAATTTTAGCGGTCGAGGATCGTCAAGAGCGATCGCCACCGTTTAGTAAAAGTAAATTTTCCATGTAGGCTGAAATCGCGTCCAGCTAACAGCCGAGTCATGTTAAGATACTTGTCAATTCTTAAAACTGTGTTGGAAAGGTGGATTTTAAATATGGAAGCAGCACTGCTGTTGGCAAAACTGCCGGAAGCTTACTCCTTCTTTGACCCCCTGGTAGACGTTCTCCCGATCATCCCCGTGTTCTTCTTGTTGTTGGCTTTCGTTTGGCAAGCATCTGTGGGTTTCCGCTAAACCCGAACTGCCAAAAAATTAAAAGGGCACCCACGTGGGTGCCCTTTTATGATTCAGGGTAGGCACAAGGCCGCTTCCTAAAACTTTTTTAACCCTGCGATCCCATTGCTTTCTGAAAGGCAGGACGTTCCGAGAGTCGCTGGATATAGGTAACAACTGCTGGATATTCGCTCAGGTCGAGCTTCAGCATCATGGGTATATAAGCCAGAATCGACCCTACTGCTACATCGACGACCGTTAGTTCCTCGCCTAACAGGAACGGTTGCCCTTCCAAAATTTCATTCAGCGGTGTCAGCAACTTAGGCGTTTCGCGTTCCCGACTCGCTTCCACAAAAATCCCTGATCCTAAGGTGGCATTGCCAAAGATTACCCATTGGGTGATTTGAGCTTGTTCCTCCAGAGTGGCTGGCATCTTGCCGTACTTTTGGGCGAGATACAGCAGAATCGCCCCTGACTCCCAGAGTTTAAAATCTCCATCAACAATTGCCGGGACTTTTCCGATCGGGTTAATTGCCAGAAACTCTGGTTGGAGATGAGCGCCTGCCTGCATATCGAGCTGGACGAATTCGTAAGGAACGCCCAACTCTTCAAGATACCACTTAACAATGGATGCCCGACTACGGGCACCGCCATACAGTTTCAACATCGCAGATATCCTAAAGGACTTTATGGGTGTGAGAGTGTTGTTTCACGTTGTCTTCTTTGCGGACAACGCGCTGAGCATTCAGTACTCGCTTGCGTTCGACGGAATAGTTAAAGTCATTGCGGGTAGTGCCCAGAGGAATATGAGATTTGGCCTCTGGTTTGTTCTTATAGGTGCGAACAGATGCGATCGCCCGAAAAGTGAACTCATCGCTAAATTGCGCCTCTTCTGGAAAATCTGCTGGCTTGTAGAGGTTATCGCCGACGATCACTGCACCCATTGTGGTCGCAACAGCCATCTTGTAGGAGGTCGGAATCCCTTTCAGAAGTGCTTCCAGAGCAGCTGAGGGGATGGGTTCAATAATGTTGACTTCTTGGACTTCGCCATCTTCCTTGAAGAAACAAGTGGCTAAGCCAAGTAGCAGGTAGTCATCTTCGCTGAGATCGGGAGCATTGGGATAAGAAGTTGCAGTTGTCATAAGACCGTTTTAAGGAACGATTGCCAAACACCGACGGGAGCGCGTAAGTATCGCTTGCATTCTACCAGCATCCATTCAGTTGGGGCAGTGGGGAGAGGTGTAATGGGGAGCATCGCTTCAATTTTCCCTGCTCTTTTGCACCTTTGCATGGTTGTAGGATTTTCACCCCTCGCATCCCCCGCTCAAAATCCATAATTTTTTCCTATGCCAATCCTGCAAGCTTCACAGTCGTCAGTTCTCCTAGACGGGTAAATACGAGATTTAGGGAGTCTCTACAGATAGTTTCAGTAATGCTCTGGATTGGGGCTGTAGATTTCCTAAAGGACATCCAAACCGAACTGAAGGTATAGGAGATCGCTCCAGTGCTGGAAGACGCTTTAAGCAGTGACACAGAACACCCCGGCAACGAATAGGAAGCCGCTAAAGTAGATTCCAGAGAAGTCCAAGGTACCCTTGAGGATGATTATGAACGCTCGCGCAATCAATTTTCAAGACCAGGCAAAACACCAAAACGGTTCGCCGGTTTCATTGACCACCGGCACAGTTCCAAGGCGTTTTAATCTAGTCACCTCGGTATCTGGAGGACACCAGAACCAATCCCTGCGCTCCCTACGAGCTTTAGCAAAGGAAAAAGCTCAGCATGGCGATCGCAACGGCGCGATCGCTATCCTGACGACTCTCATCGAACTGAACCCCAGCAGTGCCACTGACTATAACAACCGGGGGTTGATTTATTTCCAGAACGGTCAAAAGGAGCAAGCGATCGCCGACTATAACACGGCGTTGGAACTCGATCCCCACTTGGACAGTGTTTACAACAATCGCGCCAACTACTACGCTTCTTTAGGACAGTTGGCAGAAGCGATCGCGGACTACGAGATGACCCTGGATCTCAACCCTGGCAACGTTCGGGCTTGGATCAACCAAGGGATCACCTTTCGGGATCTGGGACTTTACGACTTGGCGTTAGAGAATTTTGACCTAGTGCTGAGATTAGGTCAGCTACAAGGGAATATCTACGCAGAGCGGGGTCGTACCCATCATCTGCACGGCGACTGGAACTGCGCGATCGCTGATTATCAAAACGCTTTGGCTGTGCTTGCTCCTTTTGGTTCTGCCGGACGCTTGCGCTTGCAAGTCGAAAATTGGATGAACCAACTGCTGAAACCTATCAGCGCTTGAGGAACCATTTAAAATTCAAAAAAATTCAAAATTCAAAATATTTTGAATTTTTACTCATCAGTCGTATTGTTATCCAGCCACACAACTGGACGCTGAGAAGGGTCAACTCGATGGCTTTGTTCCTGCATCACGCTTTTGGCTTGCTGGGGATCGAAGTAGCGGCTGAAGTTATTACTTAAACGATTGACTCGTTTTTCTGTGCGCTTCACTTCTTGTCGGATTTCTCCTAGCTTTGCTTGCTGGGACAGGTGATAAGGCAAAAGTTGCACGAGAGCGGCGATCGCTGCCGATGAAAGCACTACATTTACTGCTAATTTAGCTGTCGTTTCGATTGCGATCGCTCGGTTAGGATGGCGTCGCGGTTGTCGCCGCGTCCGAGGAACTATCCGGCTGTTTGGTGCCGGTTGCTGATGAGGTTGTGAGGGTTCAATAGCATTCATGGTGTCAGGATACCACTCTGGACGCAAGCGCCACTATGTCTGTCGATAGATGTCAAAGGCTTTAAGGGAGGTACCCCTGCCTAGAGTTGCTGCAAGTGAATTAAGAAGCTAGGGATTGGATGCTAAGGACTAGAAACCAGGGGAAGAGGGAGCGGGAGAAGGGGAGCCGATGTGTACTAAAGCCCTGTCATTCCCTCACTCTCTCTTGCCATCAGCGGCTAGTCCCTAGCAAGGGGTGACATCTACTTGTACAGTTCCGTTGATAGCCGGAATGCCATGATGCCAGCAAACAGCGCCACAACTAAAGCAATATACACTTGGGTATCGGATATCGACATCGTTTACCAACTCCTTATTTCAGGTTTATAGTTCAACAATTTCGGCTAAATTATGCCCAATATAAACATCTTGTAACAAGATGCAACACAGCCGCGTAAAAATTCTAGCTCCATTGTTTGGCTTGCTTAATGGAATTTTCGACTAATTTTTCCCGACAAAGGTTAAGCTTAATTAAGACAGCAATCATTTTGGCACAATTTAGCCAGTTAATTTTTGCTTTTAGTTTGATAGTTCCAGTTTGAAGCTTGCGTGAATGCTAGACCAAATCCTGAACTCTCCGCTCAATCCGGGACTTGAAGCTCCCCTTGTACTGCTTGTTCTAGTTGTATTAGAGGCAGTGCTGTCAGCGGATAACGCGATCGCCCTAGCAGCTATTGCCCAAGGCTTAGAAGACAGCACGCTCCAGCGTCGCGCCCTCAACTTTGGATTAGCAGTTGCCTACATCCTCCGAATCACTTTGATTCTGACAGCAACCTGGGTAATTCAGTTCTGGCAGTTTGAGTTATTAGGGGCACTCTATCTGCTTTGGCTGGTGTTTCAGTATTTTACTTCCGATGAAGGGGAAGCTCAGGAACATCATGGGCCGCGATTTGCTTCTCTATGGCATGCAATTCCGATAATCGCCGTCACCGATTTAGCTTTTTCCCTCGATAGCGTCACTACAGCGATCGCAATTTCTAAAGATACCTGGCTGGTTCTCACCGGAGGTACGATTGGAGTGATTACGCTGCGGTTTATGGCTGGCTTATTCATCCGTTGGCTCGATGAATTTGTCCATCTTCAGGATGCTGGCTATATCACCGTTGCCCTTGTAGGATTGCGATTGCTCTGCAAAGCGATTCAGCCAGATTTGGTGCCGCCAGAGTGGTTAACCATTGCCTGTATTGGGGTGATATTTGCCTGGGGATTTTCTCAGCGCGTCCCCGCTGAGCAAACCGTAGAGATTCAGCAGAAGGAAGAGCAAAAGCGTTAGGCAAAAAAAGATTGAAAATGGCTAATCGCCGATGGCACATTTTTTAAGCGCCGTTCGCGATTAGCCGTTGGTGATTTACTCGTAGATCCAGGAAGTCAAGCTGGGCTTCCAGCTAACAAGTTCTTCATCTTTAAACCACAGAGCAATCTCGCGCTGCGCGGTTTCGATAGCGTCGGAACCGTGGATGAGGTTGCGACCAATACTGACTCCATAATCGCCGCGAATTGTACCCGGTTCAGCGGTCAGTGGGTTAGTCGCCCCAATCATTTTTCTAGCGGCTGCGACCACTCCATCGGCTTCCCATACCGTCGCGACTACTGGGCCAGAGGTGATAAACTCGACCAAACCCGCAAAAAACGGTCTTTCTCGGTGTACGTCATAGTGCTGCTCTGCCAGTTCCCGGCTCACACTCATCAACTTTAAGCCAACCAGAGTAAAACCTTTGGCTTCAAAGCGCCGGATGACCTCACCCGCGAGGTTGCGCTGTACACCATCAGGCTTGACCATGACAAATGTCCGTTCCAAGTTTATCTCCTTTAGATTTTACAAACTGATACAAAACACAGATTAGACTAGAAGGCTTTTTAACGCAAAGGGCGCAAAGGTTTACGCAAAAGGATACGAAGATCAACTTTAAGTAAATTCCCACCGCGTTGACACTGCCAAATTGAGCATCTCACCCAAATCCCTCTTGGCGTTCCTTTGCGGTTTCCTTCGCCTACCTTTGCGTTAAAAGTTTAAATGAATTGCTGCCGATCTACCCGTTATGACGTTCTAAGGCTAATTGAATCAGTTGATCGACTAATTCTGGGAAAGCAACACCCGTCGCCCCCCAAAGTTGGGGATACATACTCGTTGCCGTGAAACCAGGCATGGTATTAATTTCATTAATCAAGACTTCGCCAGTGGCTTCAACGTAGAAAAAGTCCACCCGCCCCAAACCAGCCCCATCAACTGCGGCAAACGCTTGAAGAGCCATTTCTTGGATTTGAGTGGCAACGGCATCTGGCACTCTCGCTGGGATCGCTAAATCCGCGCGTCCCTCGGTGTACTTCGTTTCGTAGTCGTAAAAATCACTGTCAAAGGTAATTTCTCCAACGACGGAAGCCTTGGGATTGTCATTCCCCAAAACGGCACATTCTAACTCCCGCGCCACCACGCCTGCTTCCACAATTAAGCGACGGTCGTAGCTGGCGGCGTTATCGAGGGCGGTTTCTAACTCAGCACGCGATCGCACTTTGGAAATTCCCACCGATGAACCTAAATTCGCCGGTTTCACAAAACAGGGATAACCGAGTGTCGCTTCAATTTGTTCGCAAAGCTTGGGGAAAACACAGGGATTCGACCACACTTGCGAGCGATTAACGGTGATGTATTTCACTTGAGGCAATCCTGCATTGGCGAATGCCATTTTCATGGCAATTTTGTCCATTCCCATCGCAGAACCTAAAACCCCAGTCCCGACAAAAGGCACTTGCATTAATTTAAGCATTCCCTGAATGGTGCCATCTTCCCCATTCGGGCCGTGGAGGATGGGAAACCAGACATCTACCTCAGCAGCTTGGGGGGGAGATTGCCAACGATTGAGGTCTGGCGATGGGATCGTAAGTTCGGTATTCGGTGATGCGTTTTCGTTACTGGGTAATTGTTGCGGAGAATTTTCTGAGGCCAGTTGGGATTCCGGGGGTCTTCCAGATGCTAAAACTTGTTGAGCCACTTCCCCGGCTTGCCAACGTCCATCTTTGTGGATGTAGAAAGGCAGGAGTTCGTACTTAGCGCTGTTTTGGTCGGCACTCAAAGCTTGCGCGATCGCCCGTGCCGAACTTAGCGAAACTTCATGTTCTCCCGAACAGCCCCCAAACAGCAATCCCACCCGCATTTTATTCATTTCGGATATTCCTGACACTGCACACCGCCGATAGTTTACTACAGCCTAGAGGCGTGAGACGAACTCCGATACGGAAACTCCCTCAACCCTCTTTGTTATGATGCCAGTGTTATTTGCCTCGCTCAGGAGCGGACAACGAGTTTCCAGGGACGTTGGACAGTCATCGCTTCTTCCGGCTCCAGCACGGCAATCCGCCATCCTCTGCCCCAAGGTCGCGCCAGGACGACCCGATCGGGATTTGCTGCTTTGACCTTTTGAGCCGCCGTAGTGGTCAACTCGCTCAGTGCGATTTTTTCCACGGCTAGAGGTGCGCGAGCGACTGGCGTCAGGACTGGGGGAGCCTGAATGGTGGGTGTTGCCGTGGGGACTGGGGTTGTGGCGGTGGAAGCCTGGAGGCTTGGTTTGGCGGTGGGGAGGGGTGCCGTGGCGGTGGAAGTCTGAATCGCCTGTACCGGGGGTTTTTTGCCCTTGAGCTGAAGCGGTTCCTGTTTAGGAAGAATCAGTTGACGAGTGCTAGCACCCAATAAGTAAGTAAAGCGGCAAGTCAACCAAGCAATGCTTCCCGCAGCAATTGCCGTCCAATACACCAATATCAGACTGTTGTATAAAGTGTAAGCAATGCGAGGGGGAAGATAAACGGCTTCCTGTAAGTCTCGCCGGAGGAGTGGAAGGCGGGAGCTTACTTCAAGTTTCCACAAGGTGATAAATGTTTTCATAGCAGATGCTAGCACCGCGAAATCCTCTGAGCCACCTAAAAATCTTATACCGGCACTGGCTGATGCACTTCCAATGGTTCCCCAGTCAAACTAAACGCGCGAACTTCGGTGATTTTGACTTTCACCACTTGACCTTTGAGTTCGGCAATGTTGCCGGTAAAGAAGGTGAGACGGTTGCCCCGCGTACGTCCCATCACCTGGGTGGGATCTTTGGTATTTTGATCTTCTACCAAGACTTCTTCGATGCGACCGAAGTAACGCTGGGACGCTTGAGCCGCTTTTATGGAAACTAAGTGATTGAGACGTTGAAGGCGATCGCTTTTTACCTGTTCGCTCAGCTGATTCTCCCACAGGGCTGCTGGCGTTCCCGGACGCGGAGAATAAGCAGCCGTATTTAACAGGTCAAAACCAATATCTTCCACCAGCCGCAGCGTATTCTCAAACTGTTCCTCGGTTTCTCCAGGGAACCCGACAATCGCATCCGCACTAATCGAGGCATCTGGCATATACCGGCGAATCGTGTCAATGATGCGGCGATATTTCTCGTGGGTATAACCCCGTCCCATTGCCTTCAGAATCTCGTTATCTCCTGACTGGAAGGGAATGTGGAAATGTTCGCACACGTTGGGCAATTCGGCACAAGCTCGAATTAACCGTTCGGTGAAATAGCGCGGATGGCTGGTTGCAAAGCGAATCCGGTCAATTCCCGGCACATCATGAACGTAATAAAGCAAGTCTGTGAGCGTATTCTGGTGACGCCCTTCTGCCGTGATTCCGGGCAAATCCCGCCCGTAGGCGTCGATATTTTGCCCCAATAGGGTGATTTCCTTATATCCTTGACGCGCTATTTCCTCCATTTCGGCGCGAATCGCTTCTGGAGTCCGCGATTGCTCGACGCCGCGAACGCTGGGAACCACGCAGTACGTACAGCGTTCATTGCAGCCGTAAATTACATTCACCCAAGCGGTCACTTTACTGTCGCGGCGCGGCTTGGTGATGTCTTCAATGATATGAACTGCCTCAGTCGCCACTACCTGATTGCCGTTGAAAACTTGTTCCAGCAAATCTTGGAGGCGATTGGCGTGTTGTGGTCCCATGACTAAGTCTAATTCTGGCACCCGCCGCAACAGTGCTTCCCCTTCCTGCTGAGCGACGCAACCCGCAACTACCAGTGTCAAATCTGGTTGTTCGTGCTTGCGCTTCGCCTGTCTGCCTAGATAGGAATAAACTTTTTGCTCGGCGTTATCCCGAATGGTGCAGGTGTTGTAGAGGATCAGGTTTGCATTTTCAGGTTCTTCTGACCATTCAAAGCCCATATTTTCCAAGATGCCAGCCATACGCTCTGAGTCGGCTTTGTTCATCTGGCAGCCAAAGGTGGTGATGTGATACCGGCGGGGAGAAGTGGTCATGGACGGCTACAACAAATCAATGAAAATAATCGGAACTGTATATCTATAGTACCTATCTGGAGAATACAGCTATCGCGTCTTTACATCTAAAACTGCCAGAACTGCCCGTAAGCGTTGCCAAAGATCGATAGCGATCGCTCTCACGGTGCCCAAGCACCCACAATCCAAGCACCTATAACCCAAGCCGCGGTGAGTCAGCGTTCTTGAATCTTCAGGCAAGCCTATATTTTCTGACGCTTGTAAAAAATTGCGGGAACAAAGTAGGACGTTTATTCTACGAATTCCGCAATAAATTACAGCATCATAAACTCAATTATTCAGATTGTTTTGCAATTTTATCCTGATTATGCATCAGAGAGTCCGAATCAGGCAATAGAAGCTCTGACGAGACATCTACTATGCGCCTTTACAGCTCCCTCTTCTTATCAAGCCTATTAGTTACTGGCTTCGCGGTGAATTTACCAAACCTTCGGGATCGCTCGGAAAATTTGCACCAAGCAGATTCAACCCAAAAACACTTATTTACTCATGATTCAAGGCAGGACAGTGCCCATCGCGGTAGCGGACGAAGAGGAAGAGGAAATTCTGAAGCCGCTTTGAGGGGGTTGTTTCATCTTGATTTGACATAGAAGTCATCTGAGAAATCAACCCAGCTTCCCCCAGTTCCACAGGTCGGTTTTTCTCTTTTGTGTGAGGATTAAAACAGTCAACATCAGCCAAATAATCGCCAAATTTTAAAAGCCCGTTTTATTGAATAAAGCGGGCTTTTTATATTATCTTTTTGAATTCGTCTACTTTTCCTTAGTTTAGAAAAATTAGCTAATTACTTAGCAAAAAAAATGTAGATGTAACCCTGAAAATCAGCGAAGCGGGCGATCGCTCTCTGGGTTGATGATAAAAGTCGCCAGATGATAAAAAAAGGCGAGATTTCGCGCCTTAAGAGTCTGTAGAGGCACTCTGGCTTGCGCCCCTACAGAGGACTTCAAAGAGACTTCAAAACAACGTTGATAGGCTCCTAAGCTGGTTTCCAGGTGCCGTGGAAGCTAGGGGGGATGACACTGGGTAATCCCAAACGACACGCAGGTTGCTCCGAAAGGCGAGCGCTATTCAGAATCCAGACTTCGCTGGTATCGGTGTTACCGTCATACACCACCGTTAACACCCAACCCTGTTCGGGATTCAGGGCATCCGGGGCATAGATGGGTTCTGAGGGATAACGATTCTCTCCCAAATCGGCTTCCTCTAGGGTGCCAGTTTTAGCGTCAAAACGAGCGATCGCGCCAAATTGATCTTGGCTAATCTCTACACCTTGCCGATGTACCGATAGATAGGTTTGGGGCGAAGCTTGACCAACCAGATGCTGTGGCACAACCGGGAACTCACAGTGCCGATCTAAGACTTCTTTGATGCTTGTTACCTGACTCCTTGCCGGGTTGAGATGAATTTGCCACAGCGTACTCTTGGCAGGAGTCCGAGTTTCACCCGTCGTGACTTCCTTGAGATACTGATTCGTCTGAAAGTCTTCGTACCGAACGACATCCACAATCACTAACCCGCTGGCATCTACATAGCCGTTCGCAAAGTGCCACTGATACCAGGGTTCAGTTTCGCCACGACTCACCAACGACAGGGTTTCGCGGTCAAAAACCAAAAACTGAGTACCGAGGTTTGGTTGCCACTCCAGCGCATCGCTATAGCTGCTCATGCCTGTTAGCAACGGCAGCACGTTCACTCGCACTGGCGGCACGAAAAAGACTAAATACTGCCCAGCGAGGACAAAATCATGCACCATTGGGATGCCATCTAGTTGAACTGCCGCCTTTTGCAGAATCTTGCCTGTGGAGTCACTTTTATAAATATTCAGCGTTGCATTCCGTCCGGGTGAAACCCCAAAGTTAAAAATTTCCCCAGTCTGGGCGTCGCGCTTGGGATGAGCGGAATAAAATAATCCGTCACTCAGTCCCGATAAATTATCTAATCCCCAAGTTTCCAGGGTTTGCAGGTCGAGGGCGTGGGGTTTGCCACCTTCCCACAGTGCCAGCAGTTTATCCGGCAAAGCCAGTACCGAGGTATTGGCGGCATTTTTAATCGGTTTGAACCATTGATTCCAGATGGGGCCTGGTGCGGTCATGCCATAGTTGCCATAGAGCAATTGATTCGCTTTGGCTTCCTCTTGGTATCCCTCTGATTGAACGTAGCGATAGACACCAGAGGCACCAGCATCGCTGAAATGCACCCCTAAAATCGCACCATCCCCATCAAACCAGTGTCCCACCCGGATGCCGCCACGTTCTAATCGGGCTGGGCCGTTGCGGTAGAGGGTGCCGCGCAACCCTTCCGGGATTTTGCCAGAAAGGAGCGGGAGGGGAGTCAGAGGAAATTCTTGTGCAGGTTGGGCGATCGCATTTGCCCAAGCTTTACGGGTTGACGGTTTCGTGGCTGTGGTCATAGTTCAGGAATAGAACGCAACAGAGTGGGGATAAAATTAAGTAATGTTAAGCAAGGTCTTTCTCGAGTGTGAACGATCTTGCGGGCGTGCTGCTATATGAGAGGAAGTGCGATCGCAAAACGCCGACGTGTCGGTTCGCATCCTATGATTTACAGGGAAGGGATCGCGATCGCTAGAGCAAAAATTGGCTTTATATGAAGAAACTGATTAGAGGGCTGCGTGAGTTTCAAAGCAACTACTTCAGCGAACACCAGGAATTGTTTGAGCAACTCGCTCACGGTCAGAAACCGAGGGTACTGTTCATCACCTGCTCTGATTCTCGCATCGATCCGAATTTGATTACTCAAGCGGCTGTCGGCGAACTGTTTGTCATCCGTAATGCTGGCAACCTGATTCCGCCGTTTGGGGCAACGAATGGCGGCGAAGGCGCAAGCGTTGAATACGCCGTTCATGCTTTAGATATTCAGCAAATTGTTGTCTGCGGTCACTCTCACTGCGGTGCAATGAAGGGACTGTTAAAATTGGACAGTTTGGCGGCAGAAATGCCCTTGGTTCACGACTGGTTAAAGCACGCAGAAGCGACACGTCGGCTAATTAAAGAGAACTACACAGACCTTTCAGGTGAAGAACTTCTGGAAGCCACGATTGCTGAGAATGTGTTAACGCAAATTGAAAATCTGCGGACTTATCCAGTGATTCGCGCTAAACTTCACCGAGGCAAATTGTCTCTCCACGCCTGGATTTATCACATTGAAACGGGAGATGTTTGGGGATACGATCCGCTTCGTCAAGAGTACCTGCCACTCTACAGCCAGCTTTCCACTAATCAGGATGTAGCCGTAGGGACTAAACCTGAGCGAATTGCCTCAATGCTGTTATCTCCGGAGCAAGCAGAACGAATTTACAGGGGTTCTGCCGCGAGATAAAGGTGTGGGTTATCAAGCGTTTATCTGCTGGTATCTGCAATTTCAATTATTAGGAACCAGCAACCTGAAAATCCTTGCCTCTAATAGGGGTTGGATTTTTAGGTATTTTTACTTTCATTTGTGCAATGGTAATTTGTAGCCTCCACATTAAGGGGGCTATCGGCTTCAAAATTACGCCTCACGGTCTTGATATTAAAAAAGAATTTGGGA
The DNA here is from genome assembly GCF_039961855.1 of Trichocoleus sp. Lan. NCBI lineage: Bacteria > Bacillati > Cyanobacteriota > Cyanophyceae > Leptolyngbyales > Trichocoleusaceae > Trichocoleus > Trichocoleus sp. Lan. The sequence continues at coordinate 131,901 of NZ_JAMPKA010000001.1, forward strand.
TCAAAAATTCCAACTTGATCGGCGTTAAAAGGAAATCTGCGATCGCACGTCTCAAATGTTTAGAAATATGCGATCGCTTACTTTTAAAACCTACCGACTTGCTGCTTCAGCGGTTTCTGACTTCTGGGCAGATCCCTGAGTTCCTAGCTGAATTAGCTCAATCTTGTAGCCATTTGGGTCTTCCACAAAAGCTATCACCGTGGAACCGTGCTTCATTGGCCCCGGTTCCCGCGACACTTTGCCGCCACGCGCCTTGATTTCGTTACAAGTGGCGTAAATATCATCAACGCCAAGAGCTATATGACCGTAGGCATCTCCCAGGTTATACTGCTCTACGCCCCAGTTGTAGGTTAGTTCCACAACTGTATGGTCAGATTCGTCACCGTAACCCACAAATGCCAGCGTGAACTTCCCATCCGGATAATCTTTGCGGCGCAGTAACTTCATGCCCAGCACGTCGCAGTAAAATTTCAAAGACTCTTCTAGGTTGCCGACTCGCAACATCGTATGTAGCATTCGCATCGTTTTGATCCCGAATTCCTTTTTAATATGACGTTTGAGTGTCCGCTCAGGACGTATTCTATTTCAATCCCCGATCGGGATCTTTACACAACAACCCACGCCACCATAGAAACCATATTACATTCAGCCACGCTAGGTGTTTTCGACAAGGGATGACCACCGCTATAACCAGCTGGCTAAAAAGCCTATCTAAGGTTTGCTGATGTGTGAGACACTTGCAATTTTGCTACTGAAGGGTGAAACGGAATGATTAACACGCCAGATACTGCCATCGACGCCATTGTGGCTCGTGAAATTCTCGACTCGCGGGGGCGTCCCACAGTGGAAGCCGAAGTCTATCTGATCAACGGTGTGATGGGATTGGCTCAAGTTCCCAGCGGCGCTTCTACAGGGACTTTTGAAGCCCACGAACTGCGGGATGAGGATGCCAGCCGCTACGGTGGCAAAGGCGTCCTCCAAGCCGTCCAGAATGTCGAGGAGAAAATTGCTCCTGAGTTGTTGGAGATGGATGCGCTCGATCAGGTTTTGGTTGACCGCACGATGATTGAGCTGGATGGCTCGGAAAATAAATCGAATTTGGGAGCAAATGCCATCCTCGCCGTCTCCCTGGCAACTGCAAAAGCGGGTGCAGCGGCTCTGGAATTGCCGCTCTATCGCTATCTCGGTAGTCCCTTATCGAATGTGTTGCCGGTGCCGTTGATGAACGTGATCAATGGCGGTGCCCACGCGGATAATAACGTGGATTTCCAAGAGTTTATGATTGTGCCAGTCGGGGCATCTTCGTTTAAGGAAGCGCTGCGTTGGGGTGCCGAGGTGTTTGCGGCTCTCAGCAAAGTTTTAAAGGACAAAAACTTGCTGACTGGCGTTGGCGATGAAGGCGGTTTTGCTCCTAATTTAGAGTCCAATCAAGCGGCTTTGGAACTATTAGTGGCGGCGATTGAAAAGGCTGGCTATAAACCCGGACAAGACGTGGCGCTGGCGCTAGATGTTGCTGCCAGTGAGTTCTATAAAGAAGGGCAGTATGTTTACGATGGCTCCTCCCATTCCCCGGCTGACTTTATTGAGTATCTGGGTAAGTTGGTAGGACAATATCCGATTGTCTCAATTGAGGACGGACTGCACGAAGAAGACTGGGAAAACTGGAAACTATTAACCGAGAAAATGGGCGATCGCGTTCAACTCATCGGCGACGATTTGTTTGTCACCAACCCCATCCGCCTGCAAAAAGGCATCGAGCAAGCCGCAGCGAACTCGATCCTGATTAAACTCAATCAAATTGGTTCTCTTACGGAAACCCTGGAAACGATTGAACTGGCTACTCGCAACGGATTCCGGTCAATCATCAGCCATCGCTCCGGCGAAACTGAAGACACCACGATTGCCGATTTAGCCGTAGCCACGAGAGCCGGACAAATTAAAACAGGTTCGCTTTGTCGCAGTGAACGGGTGGCGAAGTACAACCGACTGCTGCGAATTGAAGATGAATTAGGCGATCGCGCCGTCTATGCGGCTACGATTGGGCTAGGTCCCCGCTAAAGCGGATTAATTCGGGCAGTTTGTGCCAGATAATCGGGTGGCTCGTTCAGGAATTCAGTCAATTTGTCTGTTGTCTATAAAAGGATTGACCGACTTTTGCACAACTCAATATGAAACTAAAAATCCTAGCGATCGCCACCCTATTTGCTCCCCTGTCTGTGTCAGCAGCCGTCCGCGCCGAAGCAGTTAGACCATTACTTCAAATCCAACCCTGTAATAACTGTCAGCTCATCGGCGCTGCTGAAACGACGCCAGACGCTCAAGAGGATTGGCAGGAGTTTTCTTCCTCTGAAGGAGGCTTTGTGGTGCTAATGCCGGGAACCCCAGAGGAAGAAACACATACCGAAAAAGCTGAAGAAGGTGACGTTGAGCAGCATTTGTTTACAGCCGCTACGTCGGATGGTGTCTTTTTAGTCTCCTATGCTGACTTTGCCAACGAGATCGATCGGCTAGAGGCTGAAGAACTCTTGGATGCGGCGACTGAGGGTTATATAACGGATGGTGCGAAGTTAATCGCTCAGCGCCCAATTTCACTGCATGGAAGTCCCGGCAGAGAAATTAAGTATAAAGATTCGGATGGTTCTATTGGTCAATGTCGGATTTTTCTGGTGAACAAGCGGCTGTATCAAGTCAGTACGCTTGGTTCAAATACCAAGGAAGTTCAAAAGTTTTTCGGCTCATTTCAATTAGTGCCGTAATCAAAGCATTTGGAGTATTTTTTCACATAAACTCATTCACATTTTGTGGGGGCGTGTTTGTGCCATGCCCCCATACCAGGAATTAGGGGTGAATAAATACTACGACCTGCGATCGCTGTTTGCCAGCCAATTATTTTAGATACCCGTTTTCTAGACTAGAAAACGGGTTTTTGGTATGTACCTAGCGATCCAATATTTTATTGGGCTGCGACTGAGTCGCGCGATCGCGTCAAATTTTTCTCGCCGCAGCTAACTTCAGTAAGCCCCTCTGATTGCCAACACCAGCCGCTCATTCGACGACTCCGAAAAAACGATCCCTCAGCCATCCAACTCAACACCCAAAAATCTAAAAGGCGATCGCTACGGGTAAAAACCGAGTTGAGGTAAACCTAGGGTTTCTTCCATACCCAGCATCAAATTGAGACATTGGAGAGCTTGACCAGCTTGACCTTTGATTAAATTATCAATCGCTGACATGACAATGACCCGATCCGTGCGGGGATCAACTTCGATGCCGATATAGCAAAGATTAGTCCCGCAAGCCCATTTCGTTTGGGGGTAGATGCCGCCTGGTAATATTTTGACAAAAGGCGAAGCACGGTAGAAGGCTGAAAAGATGGTAATTAAGTCTTCTCGGACTAACCCAGGATCGCGCAAGTTGGCATAAACGGTTGCGAGAATCCCGCGCACCATTGGAATCAAGTGAGGGGTAAACTGCACCGTAACTTCGTGACCGGCGAGATCGCTACAAACTTGCTCAATTTCGGGGGTATGTCGGTGCCGTCCGCCAACACCGTAAGCTCCTAGCGTATTATCTGCCTCAGCCAACAACAAATTGGTTTTCGCTTGCCGTCCGCCGCCGGAGGTGCCAGATTTGGCGTCGATAATCGCCGTTTCTGGCAAGACTAACCCTTGCTTGAGTAGCGGCGAGAGTGCTAGCAAACTGGCGGTGGGGTAGCAACCAGCGCAACCTACTAACTGGGCGTCGGCAATGCGATCGCGGTATAGTTCCGGTAAGCCGTAAACCGCCGTAGTTGCGAGTTCTCGGTCTTGACGTTCTCCCCCGTACCAAGCTTGATAGGTTTCCGGGTTGGAAAATCGGTAATCGGCGGATAAATCCAGCACTTTGCACCCCTTCGCCACTAGCGTCGGTGCCATCTGATAGGCAAGACCATTGGGCAAAGAGAGAAAAACGGCTTGACAGCGGTTGGCAATGGTATCTAAATCAAGCGGTTCTATCTTTAAGTCAACACGATGACCTAAATGGGGGTAAAGGTCAGAAAAGGACTTTCCAGCGCTACTCTCACCACCTAGGTAAACCAGTTCGACTCCTGGATGCTCCATCAAGAGTCTTACAAGTTGCACACCACCATAGCCTGACGCGCCAACAATTCCAACAGGCACGCGCCCTAAATCACCCATGATGCTTGTTCCCTAAAAAGTTTAAATTTTAAACGCTCAGCGGTCAGCAAAGCGCAGTCAACCAAAGTCAGTACTGAGCGATCAGGATACGGCATTGCCATGTCCCTAATGGTTGCTGAATAGAATTTCTTTGTCATTGCTTATTCCTCAGTCCTGCTAAAAGCTGATGGCTGAAAGCGACTTTTGCTGCATTGTAGTATTAAAACCAAGATTTGGTGGTAGAAATATCAGCGTCATCATTTAGGGTTACAAGGTTAGCTGCGGGGAATGCAAGGTTGGCTAGAGCAACTGTTCGGGGAGTGACCGACTCTTTTGGGAATTTATCCTTATAGAAAAGCACCGCTCCAATTGATATTTTGGGCGGTGCTGCGTGGTCTAATTAGCGTTATAAATCAATATCATGACATATTGCGCTTCTCACTTGAACCTAACGCCATAACTCTCTTTTAGGCAAGGTGCGAGGGAATCCTTCTTCTTTCCCTTAAGTCCTACTTATAGCAGTCATAAATGAGTTGTGAAGGCGAGATCCTCGACAAGTCTTACGAAGTTGGGGATCTGAAGGGCTGACATCACACAACTCAATTTGGAGCGCTATAGCAGTCCGAGGGGATTTCTACGAGATATTTTAAACGAATCGTCTTAGCGAGCGAGCATAGCTGAGGGCGTCCGCGCTATAGAATATAGAAGATAAGAGAAACGGAGAAAAAAGAACATTTCATTTTTTTTTAGTTACTATCTATGAATCTCGATCTATTTATTTATATAATTATTTTTTAAGCTTATATTTTAATCCCAAAACGGTAATATTTTGTATTTCAATCGAATTACTTTCATAGAAATGAATTTAAAAAAACTAATAATGTGAGATTCATTTATTCAATTTGTTTTAACAACTCGGAGGGCGATACGCTTAAAGCTTTTGCTAAACGGACGATATTAACAAGGGAAACATTTCTCTCGCCCCGCTCAATACCACCGATGTAAGTGCGGTGTAACCCAGTTAATTCTGCTAATTTTGCCTGGGAAAGTTCCCGTGCCTTTCTCAATTTTCGGAGTTGTTTGCCAAATTTTTCGAGTTCGGGATTAGCCGCCATAATTGAGAAAGAAGGTTGTTTTAGATAACGATAAGTCTACAGACGATAAGTATCAATTTGAGCGATCGCGCGGATTCGAGAGCGATCGCGCCGCTGGGGGCTGCCCACAGGCTACTCTCAAAAAGAGATACTGGAGCTATGGTTTATTGCGCTAATTAATCTGTGGAATTGTCTCAAAGCAAAGAGGCGCAAAATCGCGCTTCTTCAACCCAACCGTTTAAATTTGACGCGATTGACGCCGCCTTGGCAGACCTGAAGGCGGGGCGGGTGGTCGTGGTAGTCGATGATGAGAGCCGGGAAAATGAAGGCGACTTGATTGGCGCGGCTCAGTTCGCCACGCCCGACATGATTAATTTTATGGCGGTGAATGCAAGGGGTTTGATTTGTCTGGCGCTGACAGGCGATCGCTTGGACGAACTGGATCTGCCGTTGATGGTGAGCAACAACACCGACAGCAACCAAACTGCTTTCACCGTCAGCATCGACGCCGCACCGAATATGGGAGTCCGTACCGGCATCTCAGCGGAGGATAGGGCGGTGACGATACAAGTCGCTCTGAACCCAGCAACCCAGCCGAATGACTTGCGCCGTCCCGGTCACATTTTCCCCTTGCGGGCGAGGGAAGGAGGCGTCCTGAAACGAGCCGGTCATACAGAAGCCGGTGTTGATTTGGCAAGATTGGCGGGATTGTACCCGGCTGGGGTGATCTGTGAAATTCAAAATCCCGATGGGTCGATGGCGCGGTTGCCAGAGTTAATCGAGTACGCCAAGACTCACCAACTGAAAATTATTAGCATTGCTGACTTAATTAGTTACCGCCTCAACCACGAACGGTTTGTCTGCCGCGAGACGATTGCTGAACTGCCGACTCAGTTTGGGAATTTTCAAATTTACGCCTACCGCAACAGCCTGGATCAATCCGAACACGTCGCAATTGTCAAGGGAGACCCAGCCGAGTTCTCAGACCACTCAGTGATGGTGCGGATGCACTCGGAATGCCTCACGGGTGACGCTTTGGGTTCTATGCGCTGCGACTGCCGCATGCAGTTGCAAGCGGCGCTGAAAATGATTCAGAATGCCGGGTCGGGGGTTGTGGTTTACCTGCGCCAAGAAGGACGGGGAATTGGGCTGGTTAATAAATTGAAAGCATACTCGTTGCAAGACATGGGGCTGGATACCGTCGAAGCAAACGAGCGCTTAGGTTTCCCTGCTGACTTGCGGGATTACGGGGTGGGGGCGCAAATTCTCAACGATTTGGGAGTGAAAAAAATTCGCCTGATTACGAATAATCCCCGCAAAATTGCAGGTTTAAAAGGGTATGGCTTAGAAGTGGTGGATCGGGTGCCGCTGTTGATTGAGGCGAATGATTATAATTCCATCTATCTAGCGACCAAAGCGAAAAAGCTGGGTCATATGCTGTTGCAGACGTATTTAATCACCGTAGCGCTGCACTGGCAGGATGAGCCGGAGTCAGTCACGAAGCGCTACGAACGATTGGAGAAACTGCGGCATTTGGCAAAAACTCACGATTTGTTGTTGCAGGAAGAAACGCGACCTGTTGGGATCGCTCTGTTCGGCACGCCATCGTTAACCGTTCACTTAGGTTTTGACCAACCGAATCTGGCGTCACCGGATTGGTATCAGCAGACAGGACATCCTTATGTGCGAGCGATCGCGCAAATTCTGGATGCTTTGAGCGCGTGGCCTCAGTTGCAATATCTAGAATTTATGGTTTCGACGGGAATAGACCCCCTGACAGGCTTACAAATCCAGCTAGACCGGCAGAACTTCCCCGCAAGTACCCTGCCTTCGTCAGTTTGCCATCAGTTAGAAACCCAGAAAATCTACAGCTTTCAGAGTGGTGAGGGCTAAGTAGAGTTAGGACTGAGGACTGAGGGCTGAGGACTGAGTAGAGTTAGGGCTGAGGGCTGAGGGCTGAGGACTGAGTAGAGTTAGGGCTGAGGGCTGAGGGCTGAGGACTGCGTAGAGTTAGGGCTGAGGGCTGAGGGCTGAGGACTGCGTAGAGTTAGGGCTGAGGACTGAGTAGAGTTAGGAAGGTTTTCAGCTAACGTTTGTGAGCTTTTACTTGATGAGCGTCTAAGTAGATTGGGATAAATAAACTTAACGGATAGGACTGTTTATCGCTCATGGAAAATTGAAAATTACCATGCACAATCAACGATGAACGGGCTTATTGAGTTATGTTTATTGTCACCCAGTTACTTAATTCCGTAATTTCTAGTAATGAAGCGATGCACTACGGATATAAAGCTATCACCGTTATAGGAACTGCCGCCTTACTTAGTGGAGGGACGACAGCTATCTATGCACAGACTCAGCCCCTACTCTTTCCTCAGCACTCTTTCCCTAGCACTCTTATAGTGGCTCAGTCGAGTGCAGAGGAATTATTCAATCGAGGGATGGAGAAGTATAACCAAGAAAACTATAGCGGCGCTTTCAATGATTTCACCGCTGCAATTCGCCAGGATGCCAACCTGACTAAAGCCTACTACAGCCGAGGGTTGGCAAGGCGGAAGCTAGGAGATAATCAGGGAGCGATCGCAGATTACACGGAGTTGCTAAAGCGAAATCCCCAGAATGCCGATGCCTACCTCAATCGGGGTGTCGTTTATGCCGACCAAAAAAAGTATGGGGAAGCAATTGAGGATTACACCAAGGCGCTGAATCTCGACCAGAAAAATGCGATCGCTTATTACAACCGGGGGAACGCCCGCAGTGCGCTAGGAAATCCTAGAGGAGCTGTTGAGGACTACAGCAAAGCGATTCAGCTTCAGCCTAAGGATGCCACCGCCTACGTGAATCGGGGGAATGCTCGCGTTCAACTGGGAGAAACCCAGGAAGCGATCGCTGATTTTACAAAGGCTCTGGGTCTGAACCCCAATCTAGTAGAAGCTTATTACAATCGCGGGATTGTCCGGCGGCGGCTGGGAAATATCAAAGAAGCGATCGCGGATTATGACCAAGCCATCCAGCGCGATCCCAACAATGCAGCAGCTTACTACAATCGAGCGATCGCCCGTCAGCAAATCGGCAATCCTCAAGCAGCCATTGCCGACTATACCGAGGCGATCGCTATTTCTCCCAACTTTGCTAAAGCTTATGGCAACCGGGGGCTGCTGCGCTACGAAACCGGCGATGCTAGAGGCGCAATTGAGGATTTACAAGCATCTGCGCGACTTTTCTCCGAGCAAGGATTAACCGCTGACTCTCAAAAGGCATTGCAATTGCTGAGACAGTTAAAATAGACCGCCTCCGTCATCGAAATGAGCCAGTGCCCATCTTCTGATACATCCCAACCACGTTCTGAGGTGAAAGTCGGTCAGGGTTGTTATTTTTCGCAAACACCGCTGGAATTTTGTACACCCTTTTTCAGAGGAGATAGGGTAGAGATCGTGTGCCGCTTCGCAAGGATACGTCTCTTTAATTACAGCAAATCCAACCGCATCTCATTACTTTCGCTAAAGCCAAGACTAGAGTAGACTGGCTTACCTGGTGGGGAGGCGTGTAGGATAACCCTTGTGCAGTTAAGCGATTTTAGATGGTCGATCGCACAAAGCGTAAGTTTCTTGGCAAGTCCCTGTCTGCGGTGAGGCGGTTCAACGTAAACTCCCCAGATGTATCCATATTTGCGAGATTCCGGTTTGAGGATATGCGGGTAAAGACCAGCAAACAGCTGACAACTTGCTGAAGCGATCGCTCTCCCATCAATCTCCGCCACAAAAGCTTTGTAGCATCCCTCTTTTCGAGCGCATTCTATAAACTGGAGCGTAATGTTGAGCCAGTCTGATTCTATTGAGTCAGAAGGAACATGATTATCCAGCCACATTTGATAAAAATGTTGAGCAATTAGAGAATCTTCCTCTGGAAAAGCTTCTCTGATATAAATTTCTCGTTCCATCACCACGATACGGGTTCATTCTTATTTTACGGTCAGAGTAATCTTGAAAGTGGTCTTCTACAAGAGTCACTTTTTCAATCTAATCTCAGTCCACTTCCGTTTGATTATCTCTTATCTGGTAACTATGGATTTAGCGATCGCGCTCGACAGCAATTCCGTATCCTTACCCTTGGGTTAAGTCACCAAAGCGATCGCGATATCTCTCTAATAACTCTGCCAGTTCATTTGAGCGTTGTCGTTCCAACTCAGCTTGCTGTTGTGCTAACTCCCGCTGATTCCGCTCAATTTCAGCTAATTCCTCCCCTGTCTGATACCTCACACCTTGGGCATCGTACCAGTACAATACCTCGCGCTGTATGCCTCCGACTTGAGCCACAAATCGCCCAATTCCTAAACCGATTTCTGGCATCCAGAATGGTTCTCCGATTTGTAACTGATATTGCCCATTTACTAAACGGTAAACTTCAAAAGGTTGTTCCTGGTCGCGCCGCCAGAAATTCGGATTATAAATTACATAATACAACACTCCTAAATTGGCATAAATTGCCATTTTTGTATCGTATCCTCCCCCATAAGTGTGAGAGACAATTTCTAAGACAAAAATGGGGGTAATATTATTTTCTTCCCAGAGAACATAGCTGGAGCGAGAACCATTGTTTTTCCTCCGTTCCACTCCCAAACTTAGAAATCCATCTGGCACCACGGGTACTCTTGGATTCACGCCTGTCGTGTGATAGATGCCCATATCTACACCAAAATACCAGTCAAGGCGATTACCCCAAATGAACTCTAGCAAGAATAATAGAAAATTCGGGATAAAATTCTGGTCTTCGTTATCCACAGGTGTATCATCCGAACAAGGAAGTTCAGCACTTGTTGGTAATCTGGTTTCCGGGTTGTGCTGTACCATAAAGATTAGCTCCACAAGCTATTAATATAATTATCCAATAAATCTCCCTAATATAAATCCAATCTATTTAAAGAATAATCTCTTTTCTCTTCCTCTGCGTTCTCAGCTTCTAAAGCGCTAACGCGCATGGCTTCGCTAACGCTAAGGCGATTCGTTTAAAAAAGATAGTGTTCATAAATTAAATGAGATTGTCATAACATGAGTTTAGATGTAATTGTTATCGGTAGCGGAATTGGCGGTTTAACCGCAGGGGCGTTACTTGCCCGTTACGGAAAACGAGTGCTAGTGTGCGAAAGTCACGCGATCGCTGGTGGCGCTGCACACAGTTTCTCTCGGCAGGGATTCCATTTTGACTCTGGCCCCTCATTTTATTGCGGACTCACCCCTGGAAGCGGTCTAAATCCATTACAGCAAGTGTTAGAACTTTTGGGAGAATCGTTGCAAGCGGTTCCCTACGATCCCCTAGGACATTACCATTTTCCTGAAGGCACCTTTCCCGTTTACAGCAATGCTGAACGCTATCGACAAACTGTTGCTAAAATTACACCTCAAGGTGCAAGAGAATTAGAAAAATTTGAAAAACGTCTGCTACCTCTTTACGAATCGCTGCGGGAGATTCCTACTATTGCTTTAAGGGCAGATTGGCAGATAATACCAGTGGTTTTGGGGAAATATTTACCATCTGTATTGAAACTGCTACCGCATCTAAAAACCGTCCAAGCTTCTGTTGGTAATGTGCTGGATCGAGAGGTACGAGATCCTTGGGTGCGGCGCTTAATTGACTTGGAATGTTTTCTACTTTCTGGACTTAAGGCGCACGGAACAATTGCCCCAGAAGTGGCATTTATGTTGGGAGAACGTTCTCGCGCTGGTGTCGAGTATCCCGTTGGAGGAAGTGGCGCAATTGTTGATGCTTTAGTGCGCGGTTTAAAGCGTTGGGGTGGCGAATTAAAATTAAATTCTCATGTTGAGCAAATACTAATCCAATCGGGCAAAGTGACAGGCATTAAGTTAAAGAATGGTGAAGTTATTAATGCGCCTGTTTTAATTTCTAATGCTACCCTTTGGGATACTTATACTAAGTTATTGCGCCCAGAAGATTTGCCGCTGTCTTATCGTCAACAATCTTTAGAAACGCCAGCGGTTGACAGCTTTATGCACTTACATTTAGGCATCCGCGCTGAGGGTTCGGAAAATCTGACGGGACATCATGTGGTAGTTCACGATGCGAGTAAAGATATTACTGAACCGGGGAATACTTGCATGATTTCTATCCCTTCGGTGTGGGATGCTAATCTTGCACCAGAGGGACATCATGTAGTTCACGCCTACACATTAGAACCTTATGAGGGATGGCAACGAGATGAAGGGTATGAGGAGAGGAAAAAAGAGCGATCGCAATCTCTATTCCGTGCGTTAGAAAGAGTGATTTCGGATATACGCGATCGCGTTGTATTAGAACTTATTGGTACACCATTAACTCACGCTTATTACTTACGCCGCTATCAGGGAACTTATGGCCCTGCAATTGCAGCAGGTCAAGGGACATTTCCTGGCACACAAACGCCGATTTCTGGATTGTATCGTGTGGGAGATAGTACGATGCCAGGAATTGGCGTTCCCGCTGTTGCTGCTTCGGGAATTTTGTGTGCAAATACTTTGGTTACGCCGCAAGAGACGGCGAAGTTATTAAAAATTTGAAGTTCAAATTAAGCTTTCTTAATTGTCGGCTTCGCGGCGATACTCTCCGCCTAGCATCTCACAACTCAAGTAGGATTGCTAGAAGAAAAGCGATTAGTAAAGCGGGAAAAAAGTAAATGGGTGTGAGGAGTATCAAGAAACAGCAACAATATATATTAAAAAAACGAATCGCCCCGCGATCGTAATCACAGACCAATTAGAAAAGAGAGGATTTTCTTTTAGGGTGCGATCGCGCTCCAGTTTATTTCCTTTCATCCTCTGTTGATTCAGTTAAAATTTCCTGCATGACGGGTGAGAGTCGATTATTCAAACGTCCTGCACGGATCAGTTCAGCGTAGGTGTCGCCTTCAATATCTAAGAGTTTTTCTCGCAGTTGTTGCATATTAAGCGCTCGCAACTGAGGATATTGATTTTGCAACTTCTCAATTTCCTCCTCAATACCCTTGAGTTGTCCTTGAACCAGATTTAACTCGTAACGATAAAACTCCTGATCGATTTCTAATTCTTTGCCAGCTTCCAATAAATAATTCAACACTCGATTTAAGGCAACGCGACGGGCAATTGCCTCTGAATATTGCTGGCGTAGCGGCTGATCTCCAATCAGTCCTAATCTTTCCAAAAACCACTGAGTTGTCAAACCTTGAACTAACAGAGTAAACAACACAACGCCGAACACCATATCAATAATTTCCTCTCTTCCTGGTAAGATAATGGGTACACTTACCGCCAAGGCAATTGAAACTGAGCCTCTTAAACCACCCCACCAAAGTATTGTTTGATCTCGCCAACCTATTTGAGATTTAACTAGCCAATTGCTCAAAGCACTGAGCCCATAGATGGCAATTGCTCGCGTTACCAATACCGCCCCAATTGTCACCGCAATCAGACTAAAATTCTCTACTAGACGCGAGTAGTGGATTTGATCGCCAATTAAAAGAAAAACGATGGAATTAACAAAAAATGCTAAAAATTCCCAAAATTCAGATACCAATAACCGGGTGCGCGGGTTCATGCCAATGCGAGAGCCAAAGTTACCCAAAATTACGCCAACCGTGACAACCCCAATTACCCCAGAACCACCCAACTCTTCTGTTATCAAATAAGTGCCATAAGCGGAAACAAGCGTAAGTGATTGTTCTACTAATGGCAAGTCAAAACGTTGGGTAAGATAGGAAATTCCAAAACCGACTAAGCTGCCAATTCCAATCCCAACACCAACAAATACTAAAAAACTAGCAACTGTAGTGTCTAGTGCAAACTCATTGGTTCCCAGCGGGATTCCCACTAGCAACGTAAACGCCACTACCGCCACGCCATCATTAAATAAACTCTCTCCCTCCATCAACATTGTTAAGCGTTTGCCAGCACCCAGTTCCCGAAACAAAGCTACTACGGAAACGGGATCGGTAGCAGATAAACAAGCACCGACAAGGAGGGCAGTTGTAAGAGGAAGTCCAGTCAGCCAATTGAGAGGAAATGCAATACCAACAACCGAGATGATGACACCGACAATGGCAAACAAAGTGACGGGAAATATATCATCTTTCAAGTCTCGCCAACGGATATTCCAAGCAGCTTCAAATAGTAGGGGAGGCAAAAAAATCTCCAGAATTAATTCTGGCGACAGATTCACCAACCGCACATCTACAAATGCTAAAAATAACCCGACAATTACCAGCAGCAATGTGTAAGGAATTTGGCGTAACCAACTGAAAATTCGTGAGAGTGTCGCCACACTCAAGGAAATAGACAACACTAGCAGAAATTGCTCCAAGCTTTGCTTAATGGAAGCTTCATCTAGGGTGGTTTCTATCGCCATAGGAAACTCCAAATCGTAATTAGTCGTTAAAACTTAGTCGTTAAAACACTGTAGCTTTTAATTTGCCCTTTAATCTAGACGTTGTATAGGATAGTCTCTTAAATTGCCAACATCGTATCATTCAATAGATTTGGTGTTTACAAGCATAATTTATTGCATCTATCTTAAGTAAGATAAAACGTTATGTCAGACATTAAACAGTTAATTGCAGATATCCAGCAGGAAGCGCAACGGGAAACATTTCCCGTTGATGAACCTGTGTATCTGGCAGCGAGTTTGGAGCCTACGCAGCCAATTCTCTATGCAGGCAATCTAGAGAGCAAGCTATGCTTTTTTGCCCGCGATTTGGGAAAAGATGAAGTACGGGCACGTCAACCGCTTTGCGGTGCTGCTGGTGGCTTTGTGCGTCGGGGTCTGTACCGTGCGATCGCAGCCACCGAACCCAATAAGGATACCGATTTACAGGTTGTCCTCGATCGCGTTTTACTGACAAATACCGTGCCTTACAAACCACCGGGTAACAAAGCATACGCTGAGGCTGTGAAAAAACGATTTCGCCCCTTTTTAGAGCGATTATTGGTATTGCATTGGCAAGGGGATAAAATTATCACTTTGGGAAATGAAGCATTTAATTGGTTTGCCCCTTATGCGGCTAAGGATGAATTGAAGCAGTTTTTTGCAAGAAGCGATCGCTACTCTGCCAGCATTCAAGTTACGCTTCAGGCGAAGGACACAGAAGGCAATATACATCAACGTTCAGTGATGCTACTGCCACTCCCTCATCCTTCCCCACTCAATCAAAAATACTACGCCCAATTTCCTCAACTACTTCAGCAACGCCTCGCTGAAATAGTGCCGTAACACATTAACCCCAGCTATCGAATGGTTGAGAAAAGCGCTCTGTGTATTTATTTAAAGGGGGTATATATTCAGTTAATCATGATTAATGTAGCGTTTTTTCCCTATTACTTTGCCTTCTTTATCAAAAGACATTTCAAACGAAATCCAAGCAAAATCACCCCAAAGAGCTGCACCATCTACACCATAACTCCAATTCTCACGATCGAGGCTATGTTCGGGAGCAGGTAAGATTTTTAAAATTTCATCTTTGCCCATTCCTAATTGGATACTGGAGAATTTTTCTTCTGAAAAGCCTGGAGGTAATTTTGGATCAATTAAAGGATAAGGCAGAACATAATTCTCGGTATGGCAAACAAACCAGGCTAAAGTAAAAATTCCAATTCCTGCAAAAAACAAAGAGTCGATTCTAAGAAGTGATTTCATGGATTTCCTCAATTCATAAATATAAATATTTACGATATCGGAATTGATGATTCCCCTGACTTCCCTGTAAACTCTAATTTCACAGAACCAAAGTTAATTAGTCTCCCCTAAATTTTGGATTTCTGTTAGTTCCTTGCACTTAGAAGATTAGAGGCAAGATAACTAGCGATCGCGCTTAGGCTGGAAAACAGGGCAAACGCATCGAAAATTCAGATGTACCCATCTCTCCATCATCCTTCCCTCTATTCTCTGATGACTCATTACCGCTACTAACTGATAAGAATTTCTAATGGTTCGGCCAAACTTCGCTCGGATAAGTATTTTAAGATTTGCCTGAGAAATTAGCCTAAATTTTGAGCGGATTTGAGACTCATGAATTATAAGTATTGAGTGTTTTTTTTAATTTAAAACTCAACACTTATAATTCAACTAATTCAAAACTTCTACTTTCTACTCACATTGGTTTTAGGCGCGTTACCTTGAGCTTAAAAGAACCGCCACTTGTTTCCCCAAAAGCCCGAACCCGAATAATATAATCACCCGGCTCGGTAATGCGGGAAAATAAAAGCGAGTTAGTGCTGCCGTCGGGACCGTCATCATTTTCCGCCACAGTAGCGCCATCCGACGACATCAGCGTCACAATCGTGTCAAAACTATCAGAGATCAAGTCAACCGCTACCTGATCTCCAGCATCCAGACTCACCACGTAATCACGAGCAAAACCTCCCTCACCAGTCGGAATATCTTTTTCAGTCAGCGTGTCGGAAACTTCGTTGTTTGCCGGTACAGGAATTGGGCTGTACACCTTATTTTGCGCTCTGGCTGATATAGTGGTCAGACAAAGAGCCAGCAGCGTGGCAGGAACAATCAGGGTGCGGTGCCATCTAAGGGCAAAAGCGTCAGTCATAAAAATTTCCGCTGGACACCCTTCCCTTTTGAGGGTTGGGGGAAAGCGGGGCGGGGTGTACCGCTTCCCAAACAAAGAATGTTTCTACTATTTATTGTTTACTTTCTTTGGCACCCGGAAGCGATTCGATAGAAGCAATCGCTTTGCTTTACGCAATTTGTGGATAGTCCGGCACTTGGGAAGAAACCGGAAAATCCGATCGGTAATTGCTCTGTCCGTGTTACCGCCCGACTTGAGCTTTCTCCAGATGGGCAGGCTGGAGCTGGCTAATTCACTAGCTTATCTCCTAAAAGCGATGAGTTGGCGCTCAAACTCCTGTTCATTGATTGAGTGGTGGTGAAATCCATTCTTTTTATATCCTTCCTAATTAGTTTTGACGGACAGGACGATACGGCAATTTACCGCAGAGCGAGGACTTCTCCCTTTACACTGTCCAAACACTATAAACAAAAGCCTGTAGCCATTTCAACACTGCCTCTAGCGCAAAAGTTGCCCCAAAAGCTAGCGTTGAAAAATCTAAAGACTTGAGGAACGTGTTTCCTTTCAGGAGCGGCCTTATGAAATCAATTGTCAAAAGAATTAAATTGTTGTTAGCACGACAAAAGGGAAAAGTCAAAAGGAAAAGGTCAAAATCTATCGCCTTTTTGCTTTTTGCCCTTCCACATCTGGCATTGGGAATATCCGTTTGCTTTCTGAGCGTGCAGGCACAATCGATCGTCCCGGCGACTGACGGCACCGGCACCATTGTGAAGCCTAATGGAACCCAATATGACATCCAAGGCGGCACGACATCCGCTGATAAGACCAATTTGTTCCACAGCTTCACCCAATTTGGTCTTAGCCAAGGTGAGATTGCCAACTTCATTTCTAGCCCCTCCATTCAAAATATCCTGGGGCGCGTTACGGGGGGCGATCCTTCAGTCATTAATGGGCTTCTCCAAGTCTCTGGCGGCAATTCCAACCTCTTCTTGATGAACCCCGCCGGGATCGTTTTTGGCGCAGGAGCTAGTTTGAACGTACCTGGGAGCTTCACCGCCACCACAGCGACTGGAATTAAATTTGACTCAGGATGGTTTAATGCCATCGGTTCTAATAGCTATGCGGCGCTGGTAGGGACGCCGAATACCTTTGCCTTCGCCACCCCTCAAACTCCCGGAGCGATTGTCAACGAGGCACAGCTAGCCGTTAAAGATGGGCAGGATCTCAATCTACTCGGTGGTACGGTTGTCTCCCTCGGTAATCTCTCGGCACCTGGGGGGAGGATCGTGGTTGCATCTGTACCCGGTGAAAAGATGCTTCGCCTTTCTCAGGCGGGAAACCTGCTGAGTTTAGAGATTCAACCTCTCTCGCCTTCTCTTCCCCTCTCCATCGCTTCTCCTCTCTCTTTGCCTCAGTTACTCACAGGTGGAGGTGCTAACAATGCGACAAAAGTAACGGTTAGCGGCACTGGGGAGGTGAAACTGTCTGGAGCTAACATCCAGGTAGACGCTGGTGATGTCGTGGTGCAGGGAGCCACTTCTAAAACTTCCTTGCCCTCCCTAGGGAGTTCTGTGAATTTGGCTTCTGCTAACAACATTACAGTCCTCGGAAAAATCGATACCTCTGCCACTTTTTTAGGGGCACATGGGGGTTCTGTAACGATGTCCGCTTTTAAGGATATTAATATCCTGAGTTCGCCCTTAGACGGGATTTTGACAACTTCTGATTCAGGTAATGGCGGCAATATTTTTCTAACGAGTACAGCAGGTTCAATTAACATTAAAAGTTTTTTAAATTCTTCATCAAATCTTGGGAATGGAGGTGCAATTACTCTTTCGGCACTTGACAAAATTAACAATATTACTTCACCCAATAGTCCGACAGGGACAATTAATATTGCTGGTTCTATTAATTCCTCTTCCAACGCTGGTAACGGGGGCGCGATCGCGCTTTTGGCTCTGAACGAAATCAACGCTGGAGTCATCAACTCTAGTTCAGCAATTGGGAATGGGGGATCTGTAACCCTCGATCCGCTTGGAGATATTCAAGTTGCCTCCATCAATGCCCAAGGGGGAACGAATGGCGTGGGGGGAAACGTTAACATTGCAACTGGTCAATTTTTCAAAGCCACAGGCACTTTTCTAGACCAAGATGGGATCTCTGCCAGTATCTCTACGTCCGGAGGAATTGGAGGAGGCGCGATCGCTATCCAGCATGGTGGCGGCAATAATTTAGTTCCTTTTTTAGTTGGAAATCCAACAACGAACGGGACAGCCGGAGCACTGAACAATGGGCAATTCACGATTTCGACCTTCCAATCTTTTCCTGGGCCAGACACCCAGGGAAATATTCAATTAATTACTGCCGATCCCGATCAAATAATCGATCCCACAATCTTAATCGACGACCCAGAAGAGGAGCCACCCACAGAACTCCCGCCGGATATCCCGGCAATTGAAATTGATGCGGTCGTGACTGAACGCGAAGAAATTTTTACCCGTCAATTTGCCGAATATTTCGGTCTCAATAATCTTCCCCCCCGTGTTAATTCTCTGCTCGATGCTCGTCAGACTCTCGCAAGAATAGAAACAGAAACGGGAGTCAGACCAGCGCTGATGTATGTTGCTTTTGTTCCGACCATTGCAGCAGAGGTGCAGGAAGGTAGGAGAGTACAAGGGACTGAAAAATCTCTCTCACTCAACACTCAGCAGGGGCAAGAAACCCCAGCCTTTACAGATGTCAGCACTCACGATGAGCTGGAAGTAGTGCTGGTAACGGCAGAGGGTCCACCCATCCGCAAGCGGTTATCGGGAGCCGTGCTAGGAGCGCAAGGCGCATACGCTTCGCGAACGCAAGTTCTCAAAGTCGCCGAGCAATTTCGCAAGGAAGTCATTCGGATCAGACGCACTCCCACCTACCTGACCTCAGCCAAGCAACTGTATCAGTGGCTAATCGCTCCGCTAGAAGGCGATTTACAAGCTAGAGGCATCCAAAATCTCGTATTCGTGCCCGATAGTGGGTTGCGTTCTGTACCATTTGCAGCTTTATATGATGGTCAACAATTTCTGGTGGAGAAATACAGCGTCAGCTTGATCCCCAGTCTTAGCCTAACGGACACTCTCCAACGCAACCTAAAAAACTCTCAAGTTTTGGCAATGGGAGCATCGGAATTTCCCGACCAAGACCCGCTTCCCGCTGTGCCAACCGAGTTATCAATCATTACACCTGAGTTGTGGCCTGGTAAATCCTTCCTCAACAATGCTTTCACTCTCAAGAATCTCAAGACTCAGCGCCGTCTACAACCGTTTAGAATTGTTCACCTGGCAACCCATGCAGAATTTGAACCAGGAGATCCGAGTAACTCCTACATTCAGCTATGGGACACGAAGCTGTCCTTAAACCAACTGCCACAGCTTGAGTGGAATGACCCGCCGGTAGATTTGTTAGTCTTGAGTGCCTGTCGCACTGCACTGGGTGATGAGCAGGCGGAGCTGGGTTTTGCTGGGTTAGCGGTGCAGGCAGGAGTCAAATCAGCGCTGGCAAGTCTTTGGTACGTCAGCGACCAAGGCACCTTGGGACTGATGACGGAATTTTACCAAGAATTGAAAAAAGCCTCCGTGAGAGTGGAGGCACTGCGGCAAGCACAGGTAGCGATGCTGAAGGGGCAAGTGCGAATACAGGGAGGTAAACTGCAAACTCCCAGAGGGGATGTGGCTCTAACGCCCGAACTCGCGAAGCTGGAGAATCAAAATTTATCTCATCCTTATTATTGGGCAGCTTTTACGATGATTGGCAACCCGTGGTAATCCATGCAAAATGCAGAATTAAAAATTAAAAATGAGGAGTTCTTCAATTTTTAATTTTTAATTCTTTCTAAAATTGATAGTTAACGCTGAAATAAAATCCCCGATCTTGGGCATTTTCGCCACGGTCTTCAATATCAACCAGTGGAATGCCATAGTCTAGTCGTATATTTAGCTTGGGCAGAGGTTGCCAGATTAGCCCTAAGCCAGCACCTGCTAAAAATCTCTCATCCTGTAACGTGGCATCGTTGGGATTATCAGACACATTCCACACCCAACCCACATCCACAAAAGGAGCAAACTGCAATGTGGCGGCACCGGCTTCATCTCGCTGAACGGTAATGCGATCTTCAATTGAAAGTCGCACTCCATTGTCACCAGCACGCACATTTTGTCGGTAGCCGCGCAACGATTGACCGCCGCCAATTACAAACTGTTGGGAGGGTAATAAGCCACTGGTTGATAGCTGAATATCTCCTTGCACAATTAAGAAATTATTGTTATTCAGGACTTGAACTCGCTGCACTTGGCCCAGCCAGCTTAAGAACCGACCATCGGGTATGGGGTCGGGATTGATGGTGGCATCCAATAAGCCAGTGCCAAGACTAAAAAGCGATCGCAATGCCCAAGCACCCTTAACATCCCGACGCAGATAGTCTTGCCCAAATTTAATCACGCTGGTGCGGCTCCGACCTTCTTCGTCGGGGCCAAAACCAAACGGGGTTGGCCCTGCAAAAGTAAAAGTCTGACCATTCTGGTGAGTAAAGCCTAAAGAAAGGGCAAATTCTTCACGCGGTGAGCGGATTAACGGCTGTCGATAACTAATTTCATAAAGCTGTGATTCTCCCCGAATGTCGAAAACTTCAAAAGGGGCTTGGGTGACTCTATTTCGGTTGGGAGCATATCTCAGTTGCAAGGTGCCGTTCATGGGGTTGAGCGGCACCCGATAGTTTAAGTCAAGAACATCAGCGCCGCCTGTGGTCGTATGGTAATAGGAGCCAAAAATTTCATCTCCAATGCCGGTGATGTTGCGATAACCCAGATTGACGCCCAATCGTTCGGAACCAACGCTCGGAGGCGAGTAGTTATCGACGCCGAAGCTGCCATAAAAGGGGTTGGCTTCGGTAACGCGAACGACGAGAATACTTTGACCCACCCCGCTCCCAGAGCGGAGGCTGGCTTCTACATTTTTAAATAGGGGATCGACGCGCAATAGCCTTAATTGATCTTCTAGCTTGCCCGTATTGAGCGGTTTGCCAGCCCCCAAACGCACGCGCGATCGCACGTAATTTGAATTCAACCGGCGCGTTCCTTCTACCCTAATCTCTTCTAGGCTGCCTTCAATGACGCGAATCTGGACGACACCATCCGTAATGGCTTGGTCTACCAGGATGGCTCTTGAGGTAATGTAGCCTTGGTTGAGGTATAGCTGGGTGATCGCATCGGCAACGTTTCTGAGTTCTTCTAGGGTGACAGTCCGCCCCTCTACAGTTTGAGTAATCGAGTTCAACTGTTCTGCCCCAAAGATGGTGCTGCCAGTGACTTGAATCTTTTTCACCTCAAGAGTGTCTGAGGACGGTGCAGCATCAGGCGCTGGTGTTGGGGGCGTCAGTACGGGCGACGGTGACTCTTCCGGCAGAGGTTCTGGGAGGGGTGCAGGCTGCGGAAAGCGATCGCGGTTAGGATCGGATTGGGGTTGCAGGGGTTGATTTAGCTGTGGTTGGTTCTGCGGTGAAGCAGGTAGAGTCTGCGCTTGCAGCCGCCTATTTTCAG
Source organism: Trichocoleus sp. Lan (assembly GCF_039961855.1). Lineage (NCBI taxonomy): Bacteria > Bacillati > Cyanobacteriota > Cyanophyceae > Leptolyngbyales > Trichocoleusaceae > Trichocoleus > Trichocoleus sp. Lan. The sequence goes on from NZ_JAMPKA010000001.1 coordinate 153,268, forward strand.
ACCTCTCTGGCTCAGGCTGAACAACTCCCACGCGCTTTTGCTGTATGCCCTTTGACGGGGCAACTGAACGCCTAGCGGGTTCTTTTTTTGCTCTCTCGTCGCTGGAAAACGCTTTCATCGTTTCCATTTCGCGATGAAAATTCAATCCATTCAGATCGGGCGTTGCCGGTAGTGTTTTGGCATTAGCACCGCTGGCAGAGACACAAGCGATCGCACCCTCAATTAACACTCCACACCAAAACCATTGAAATTTTGAACGCATGGTAGCTGTGTTCTCCACGGGTTGAATTGTCTAAAAACTTCAATTAATACAATTTTTTTGTATCCAATCCGTATTTTCTTTACTTAATTCAACTTTTTTCCTTTTCTCTCTCCAAAAGTAACATTCTCGCTTTTAGGAGCGAGAATGTTACTTTTGCAAGCAAACGAGCGGCATGATTTTGCGGTTTTCACCAAAATTGCATCTATCTGAAGACTCAATTTTATGTTTTCATTATGCCATCATCTGTCAATGGCGTCGCCTCTTTGCTAGTTACATTGTGCCTTCGGAAGGCGAGCTAATTTGCTCGCGAACAAGATCGGTTTGCTACCACACTCAAACGCCCAATCAATGACTTTTGCACCTGACTTTTGCACCTGATTGCACGCGCACTCTCATTTCAGACTGGATTCGCGATCCCCAAGACAAACGGATCGATATCACCTGCGGCACTATTATTCAGCCAGGGAACGTATTTTCCTGACAGCTTTACCCAGTTTGGGCTAAACCAGGAGGGAATTGCTAATTTTCTCCCCTAGCCTGCTATCCAGAATATCCTGCTGAGACTACGAGGTAATAATGGCGAGAGGGTAAAAGTGTGATGCGTCCCTCTATAAGATTTGAAATTTTGAATTGCCGATTTTGGATGGTACAAGTCTTGCCAGTAGCCACTTTCAGCAATCTATTTTAGGCGATATTAAGGTAAAAGGTTATAGTACAATTTCACAAAAGATGGTACATCAGAGACACCAATCCCTGCAAAGAGAGTGCATCTGCGCCACAACGCGATCGCTAGAAAAAAGGGCTGCGAGAATTAAAGTACAGCCCCCATAAAGTGAATTGATATAAGCCGGGACACTTGTGGAGTTTAGATAGCCAGCCTTCAGCTTTATCCTGTCCTCTAGCGGTTCATTTCATATTTACAGAAAATTGCAGTGCTAAGTGGTAGGGGCATAGGCTTTTTCCCTGCCCCATTGCCTGCTGAGTCTTCAAGGATGAGAAATTAAGTATATTTTCATCCTTAAAGTGAGGGAGCAGTTCATTCAAAACTATTGATTTTCTCTCAAGCGCTGAAAGGGTGTCGTTTGGCTAGCAGATGTCGTCATACTGGGAAGCAAAGGCTCTTTGGCAATGTTGTCCAGTCCAACTGCCTTCAAGAGTTGTTCCCACTCAGCAGAATAAGCGGAATTGTTCGGATTGGAGCGGCGCAGTTCTGCCAGAGTAGTTAAGGCATCAAACCACATCCCCGCCTCTGCATAAACATCTGGGCGCTTATTCGGTGTAGCCACCCTCAACTGATTATCAAGCTGCGCGGTTTGTGGAACCCGCTGAATCGAACCTTGTACAAAAACATCGAGCGATCGCTGTTCGGAATCGCAAACCATCGATAAGATCCACTGATAATTCTTACCGACTTCCAAGGGTGGTAATCCAGCATAAGTCGGAAGACTTATGCTGACAATACCCCCCTTTCCCATAGTCATGAAGGTTGTTGTATAAATCTCTTGATCGTTTTTTTCATCCTTCAGTACGAACTCTAGTGCCAGTGGCGAGGCTTGGGCAGGCACTGGAGGGACGTAGAATGAAAAGCTGGGATATGCGGCGACGGTAAACCCAATGTTATTGGCAGGAATCAGCGCAGTGAGGGGCTTGCCTGCCGCCGGACAACTTCCAGGACTGCGAGTTCCGCCCCCTTCTCTGCGCCCTGGTGCCCCAACGGTTTTAGGTGGATTATATCCAGCAACTATCCACCGATCGGGCATTCCTTGGGCGAGTAGTGTTGGTGGTGTCCCTATCAGAGTTGAGAAACCCGTGAGCAGTGCTACTTCCATAGAGATAGCTAAGGCTCGTTTTAACCTAGGGGACTTCATCCAGTCCATAGCAGAACTGCTCCAGAGAGTTTTGAGTTTTGAATAGATAGGTGCGGTTCAACCAACAAGATTCGATTGTCCCGCCCTAGATTGACTGACTACCCAACCCCTACATCGTTTTCTTCACGATCCGAACTCGGCTTTCTGCCTTCATCGAGTCGCATTTTGGAGTTGAAAACTCTGAACAAGTGGGTCAAATATTCCTATTTTTAGCAGATATAACAACCCAAAGACTGGTTGTTTTAGTTTGAGCCAGTCGTTCTTCGACTAGCTGCGCTCTGAACTAGAGGCTCGCTCGCAACCTTGTTCAGTTCAACTGACAGTAACAGCTTTTTCCAGTCAGATGCCAGGGTAGAATCGTTAGGATTCAAGCGGCGTAGCTCCAGAAGGGTAGCGAGTGTCTCATGCCAAAGGCGAGCTTGTGCATAAAGACCAACGCGCTCTTGTAAAGTGGCTCGCTGGATTTGTCTGACTAAGGCTGAATCTGGTGCGATGCGCTTGATCGCACCCCCTACGACAATATCTTTCTCCCGGCTGTTAGCATCACAAATCACCGAGACGTCCCAATGATATTCCTTGTCCTGCGCCAAGGGTGGTAAATTGGCGGATGGAGGAAGGTTAAGGCTGTAAATGCCAGGTTTTCCCGCGATCGCAAAATTCGCTTTGTAGACTTCTCGATCGCTTGCATCCCTCAGCACAAATTCCGCTGACCGAGCTGACGTTGTAGACATATACCATGAAAAGGTTGGATACTCTGCAACTGTTAGCCCAACACCCAAGGGTGTCAAGGCAGTGAGACCTTGCGTGCAAGGGATGGGTTGGCGGGTTGCACCTTGTTCTCTGCCATCAGGGGTGCCTCGCTCTGGCGGCTTGAAGTTTAAAGTATCTGGTAGTAAGCTACGGCTGAGTGAGGCAGGCTGTGCCTGTGCCTGGGAAGGCACGTTCAGAACCAGTCCGAGCGTTAAGGAAACAGCCAGTGTTGTAATCTGTGAGTAGCGTTTCATCCAAATCATGCTAGAACTGTTTTCTGTTGACACTCCCCAGAACTTAAGCTGTGGGATTTTTACTTCAACGAGTCTACTTAAAAAATTGAAATTGGGTTGAATTTTGCCGAGGGTTTCTCCTTTAGGGAGCGTATCGCGAGCGACCCCTAATTGTTGCGGCACTGTAGTTTCTTGTGTAGACCTCATTGATCCGGTCTCTTTCAATTTCCAGACCTTTTCAAGCGGAGTGCCTGAAGATTTTGCCCATCCAGACAGTTGTGAATGGCTCTGCACTCTGACACTTTTGAAGGTTCTGTTTAACAACCAATCGCTAGATTGATATCGCTTTGGAGCAGCAAGCTCGTCCGATCGCGTGTCCATAATTATATATCAAACTCATGTACGGAAAATTTGTTTTTCTATTCGGACATCGAGTCATGAAGTCTGCCCTTCTGCAAGAATCCCCAGAGGGGGCATCTAAAGGCAATGGGTCGGCTCAATCCTTAGTTAGGTCATTAATTAAAGAAGTCCTAACCGTTGTTAGAGTTCCCGGCTGACACACACAAATAAGATCGTACTCAAGTTCGTATAAAGCAGTTGTCTTGGTTGCATTTTTGGTAACTTGGGCTAAGACTAGGGTCAAACCAATTTGAGAGTGGCGATCGCTATTCTAGATTGACTAAATCCTCATAATCCCAAATCCCAACTTTCAAACCCCTCTGCCTCCCTGGGTATCCACTTCTACATAAACTTCACTGAGATTTGAGATGATTCCTGATTCAGCGGCTCTACCACTCAAAGAAAATCCTTGGCATCGGACAATTAGACCGATTGCAGCTGCTGCCATACATGGCATTGCTTCTCAGAAAGATACACTTATCGCCATTGACGCCACTAACGGGTATCTGCTGCAAATCGATCCGAAGAGTGACAACACTACTATACTCAATGCCAATCATCTGCCAGATTTTCTGGGCGTGACTGGGTTAGCTCTTTGGGAAGATACTCTCTGGTGTACCCAGGAAAATGGTGTTTTCTTTTGTCCAAACGCCATTAATGGCATCTCTACCACTGATTTGACGCCTCAGTCTTTTGTCACATTGCCCTACCCAGCCAATGGGGTTGCTGTTTGGGAATCAACTGTTTACGTGACTTCCCAGAAGGCGGGATATATTCTTGTTCTTAGTCGTGAGACAGGTCAAGAAATTACCCGATTTTATGCCCCTGGAGTAGGGGTAGAAAATATCACAGTCAAGGGTGAGGAACTCTGGGTTTCCGATAGCATTGAGCAAACAGTTTACTGCCTTGACCGAGCTACGGGTGAGATCAAATTCAGCGTACTGACGCCTTTTGAATGCCCGACAGGGTTAGCTTTTTACACAGATCCTCAAACGGGGAAAGATATTCTCTACGTAGCTTATGCAGGTGAGGAGCCTTACCTGCGCGATAACCCGAACGCCGACCCGAATTACGAATTACAGTACCGCGATCGCACGTTTATTCACCCGTTGTATTTTTACTACAACGAGGCTGAACGCTACGCTCTCTCGAATGGTTATCTGATGGAAATTTCCTACGTCGAGGAACTTTCCCCCCTCGACGAGGTGGATTTAGAAAATGTGGAGTGGCGAATTGCTCTACCCTCGGAGACTCATCGGCAGAAGATCAGAAAAATTGAAGCCGTCGGATTGCCTTTCACGGAAGAAATTCAAGACGGACAGCGGGTGGCTGTATTTAAATTTAACAGTCTCAAAACCGGCGATCGCCATATATTTGGCTGGAAAGCCCTGATAGAAGTCTGGAGCATCAAATATCGCCTGACGCCCAGAGATGCCGAAAAACTTCCCGACCTCCCGCCTGAGTTACGCAGCAAATATCTGACGGATGATGATGATTTGGCAATGGACACCGATATCATCCTCAAGGCCGCCAAGGAAGCGATTGGCAGCGAAACGAATATGCTGCGGAAAATTTTCAAAATTCGCAACTATGTCTATGACCGTCTTTCCTACGGGATTAAGCCCTACATTGACCCGCCAGATGTCGCCTTAGAAAGGGGTGTTGGTTCCTGCGGTGAGTACCTGGGGGTTTTACTTGCCCTGGCGCGGCTGAATGGCATTGCCTGCCGCACGGTAGGTCGCTACAAGTGCCCTCCCCATCCTGAATTGATGAATTTGCCCCTGCAACCTGATTTTAATCATGTCTGGATGGAGTTCTACCTGCCTGGATTTGGTTGGTTGCCGATGGAATCCAATCCGGATGATGTGGTCGAAAAAGGCCCCTATCCATCGCGGTTTTTCATGGGTTTAGCTTGGTATCACGCTGAAATGGGCAAAGGTATCACCTTTGAAAGCTTGATGAGTCATGGGGAAAGAGTCAATAAGCAGTCCGTTTCTATTGGAGAATTATCTCTAAATCATGTGAGATTTACGATTTTGGAGGAACTAGCACCGTCCTCATAAGGGTGAATAAAGTCAGAAGGGTGGGCACTGTCCACCCTTTTTTACTGGGTACTCATTGCTAATTGTCCGCTATTCCCTAGGAGGTCGCTGCTTAAACTGTCACAAACTGTTCTCCGTTTTTACCAAAAAGCAGCAGTTTAAGGAAAATGGCATCTATCGCCTATTAAAGTAATTGGCAATCGCTAAGCGATCGCTAATTTAAGACTTTCGGAGTATGTCAATTTTTTATGTGTCACAAAATTTAAAAAAAATCCGGATTGCTCTTCGATACTAAATTTGTCCTGTAAGTATCAATTTTTATCAAAAATATAAGCTTTTGAATATCAGAATGCTGTTACAAAGATACTAAATAGAAGGTTGAATAGGTACTTAATAATCAAGGTCAAAGCAATAAGGAAGAACTGAATCTATGAATAATTCTAGCATTAAAGAGCGGTCGGTCGATCTAGCTGGAAATCAATATCCCCATCCGCATTATTTACAAACGCGATCGCGCATTAATTATCTGATTGAGCGCTATCTATCGTTGGAGATTCTCCAGCAGAACCTGTCAGACTTACCGAGACAGTTTAAAAATCCTCATCAGCGCCGCTGGGAAACGATTGATTGGCAAGCAATTACTTCTAATCAAATTATCGGTGTCGCTCCCGAATTATTTATTGCAACAGTTGCAAATGCGGTGGAGATTGAAACGCCGATTCGCGCTTATGCGATGGAAAGCTGGAATTATTTGCAGGCAGCCCACTTTCCAATGGCGCGATTTGTGGGCGGTACCTTTGCAGCGGATGGCACGATGCTAGAAGTCGGAATATGGGAGAAAGAAGAACGGCAACACCGCCCCACTTTTAGCAAAATCTATCAACAATTAACGGGTGATAAACTACAATCCCATCCGAACTCAGTAAAAGGCTATGAATCGAGTGGAAATCTACGAGAAGATGTTTATAAACACGCGATCGCCCGGATCGCAACCGAGTGGGGAGCAACGTCTGTATATCTCTGGTTAATGGCTCATTCGACGGGGGCATTGCAACAAGCGATCGCGCAACCCATGCAAGACGAAATCAATCACCTAGCAAAGTTCTGGGGGATTAGCCGTTGGGCGTTTGGAGATTCCTATCTCACCCGCTTGCAGGGCACCACTAAAAATTTAATGGGTCTTCTCAAACATCATCAGGGCGAACGCCCGAAAGGGAACGATGTCTTGCAAATTGGCTATGCCTTATACGCGGTGGAATTAGTTTTCACATTTGCCCGCCTCATGGTGCAGCTGCGTCACTGGAACCAAATGCTTACGCCTGATTATCTCGAAGAGTTGTTTGGGCTGCCGCCACAACAATTAGCTGCTAGCTGATAGCTGTTAGCTGATAGTCTGGACTGAGTAGGGGGGCGCTGCCCACTCTACTCATTTGATGATTTGAATAGCTGAAGATGAATGTAATTCCAGCGATTGATTTGCTAGAAGGTCGGTGCGTACGGTTATATCAGGGAGACTATGCGCGATCGCAAGTTTTTGATAACAACCCCGCTAATATTGCTAAACAGTGGGTAGAACAGGGGGCAACCCGGTTGCATATCGTAGACCTCGACGGTGCTAAGGCGGGTCAACTGGTCAACCGGCAGGCAATTGAGGCGATTTTACAGGCAGTGTCGGGAGAAATACAAGTAGGGGGCGGCTTGCGCGACAAAAGCTCGGTCTCTCAGCTGCTAAACATGGGTGTGAAGCAGGTAATCTTGGGAACCATAGCTGTAGAACAACCCCAGCTGGTCGAAGAACTTTGCCAGGAATTTCCAGGGCAAATTATCGTAGGAATTGACGCTCGGAATGGACGAGTTGCCACGAGAGGCTGGTTAGAAACGTCTGAAGTTGCGGCAATCGACTTGGCTAAGCAAATGCAACAATTAGGGGTTGCTGCCATTATCTACACCGATATTCATCGAGATGGCACGCTTTCTGGCCCTAATTTAGAGGCATTAAGAGAACTCGCTAACGCTATTTCCATCCCCATTATTGCCTCTGGCGGTGTTAGTTCGATTACTGACTTGTTGAGTTTACTAACACTCGAACCCTTGGGAGTTAGCGGTGTGATTGTGGGTCGTGCCCTCTATACAGGTGATGTTTCGCTCAAAGCAGCCCTGCAAGCGATAGGGTCGGGACGTATTCAAGATGTCCCGCCAGATTTGGGCTTTTCCACTTTTGCTTGACACTTCAACAAGCTAAAGACGCGCAGTTGCGCGTCTCTACATTTCCTTCTTTTTATCCCCAAAATTAGAGGTTTAGTTAATTAGCCTATAATAAGCCCGGAGGTTGGGTTGAGGCACGAAAACTAACATCTAGTAAGTTTAGCGAGTAATTGGGTGAATCATAGTGAAACCCAACCAACAAATTACTTTTTCTGTTTAAGCTTTTTATGCTTAAGTAAGTGCCATTCGCTAATTTTTACACTCCTTCCGGCTGGGGAAGATTTACGGGCAGCTCGATACAGAATTCCGTTCCTTCTCCCGGTGCCGACTGACACTTCAAGACGCCGCCATGTTTTTCTACAACAACCTGGTAGCTGATTGACAACCCCAAGCCAGTACCTTGACCGACTGGTTTGGTAGTAAAGAAAGGGTCAAATATATGTTGCTGCACTTCAGATGGAATGCCAGGGCCATTATCAGTAATCTGAATGACCACCTTATTGTCATTTGCCAGTTCGGTGCGAATCCGGATAGTAGGAATGTCAGTTGTTTTTCTACTGGCAACTGACCATTCACCATTAATGATTGACTCTTCTAGGGCATCAATCGCATTACTCAGAATATTCATAAATACCTGATTGATTTGCCCAGCATAGCAATCGACACGAGGCAGGTTGTCATACTCTTTAACTATCTGGATCTCGGTGCGTCCTGCTTTCGGCTTCAAGCGATGTTGTAACAAAAGTAAAGTGTTATCAATTCCATTGTGAAGATCGAAAGGCTCTCTTGCCGCTTTATCTAGACGGGAGAAGTTCCTCAAGCTCAGCACAATTTGTCGAATACGTTCAGCTCCCACTTGCATTGAATTCATCAGTTTTGGAAGGTCTTCGCTGAGGAAATCTATGTCTAGTGCTTCTGCTGCTTCTTGAATAGCGGGTGTTGGTTGTGGATATTCCTGCTGGTAGAGGTGAACGAGGTGCAGCAGGTCTTGAGTATACTCCGTCGCGTAGGGAAGGTTACCGTAGATAAAAGAAACCGGGTTGTTAATTTCGTGAGCAACACCGGCGACTAACTGCCCCAAACTGGACATTTTTTCGGTTTGTACCAGTTGACTTTGAGTTTGTTGCAGTTCGTATAAGGCTTGTTCCAACTGAGCTGCTTTGTCTCTCAGTTGCGCTTCCGATTGAATTAAAGCTGTCTCAGCCAGTTTGCGATCGGTAATGTCACGAGAGTTCACAACAATGCGAACCCCTGGTGCATCCATGACCAGATTGCTGTGGGTTGCTTCGATATAACGCCATGAGCCATCTTTGTGCTGAAACCGGAACTCAATGGATAAAGCAGTTGTTGAATTTTCGAGGACGCCTTGAAAATCGTTTTTGACTAAAGAAACATCCTCTGGGTGAACAAGATCAAAGGTATTTTTGCCAATTAATTCTTTTTGCTTGTATCCTAAAATGCCCTCAATGGCAGGGCTTGCGTATTTGATGGTGCCATCGGCTTCCAAGATTGTGATCAAATTGGAGCTGTTTTGCAGTAGCGATCGCCATTTCCCTTCATTTTGCGCCCACACTACTGCTTCCCTCTTGCGTTCCTCTTCTACACCGATCGCCGCAGCCATAATCCCCATCAGCTTCTTGTCAGATTCTGTGGGAACAAACTGGTTCTGATAGACCACGCAAAGCGAGCCAATATATTCACCCGCGCATCTAACTGCTTGTCCAACGTAGGTTTGCAGTTGGTAAGGAATGACCCAAGGATCGCTGTGTGCGTAGGGAGTGTTGGGTAAATCCTGAATGACATAAGGCTGGTTGCTTCCCTGCTGAATTACGTCATAACAGAGATGTCCGTCCAAATCGCCTACGTTTGGGAACTCCGACGGCGTTTGCCATTGACCCCAAGACCACAGTAAGCCTTGATGCAACCGATTGTAGACTGCCCAAGCACCGCCGAGTAATTCCCCTGCGGATGCCGTGATGCGGTTAATATTCTCATCCGGGTCGGAACCAAGACCCGAAAAACATTCATTGATTTTTGAAAATTGTTCGCTTGCCTTTTGGTTGGTGATTTCACTCAGCGTGCAGACGACTTGCTCGACGCAACCGTCTGGATCTAACTGCGGTTCGGTGTTAACAGATATCCAAATGCGATCGCGCTTTGTCGGTCTATAAACCCCTAGCACCAGGTTTCGCAGCGATTGCCGGGTCGAAAGCAGCAACAACGCTTGCTTTGCCCGGACTGGTGCCGTGTGGAGTTTCATCTGAAATGGCGTTCCATTCTCTTGGATAACGTGCCAAGCGGGATCGAGCGGCATTTGATCCAGCATCTGGTCTGCTGTTAAATCCAGCAAGTCCAGTGTCGCCTGATTCGTAAAGCGTATTTCTCCTTGCGCTCCCATCACCAAGACGCCAACTGCTAGTTCGCTCAGAAGTGCCTGAGGGAGGGTATCCATCCTGGGCGCTGATTGGGCAGCGCCTTGCTGATTCGCTTGTAAACTTCGCATAGCTTTCAATCAAGGCACTGGCTGAGTACCTGGAGTTTTTATTATGGCAATCTTTGTTAACTCGTTCAGCCGTTGGACTGGATACACCCTTTTGTCTCTACTCTGGTATAGCCTTTCTAGCTGTGGAGCTGCATACACCCTGAGTCGTAACTTTCAGACTATTTTATTTAAGTCTTTGAAGCCACCAGATTAACAAGTTTGTCTACAAATAGATAGATGCTTATTTTTTCTAAAAGTTACACTCTAATCACTGTAGCTAAGGGTTTTGAGTCTCTATTGGTATCAGTTTTAACAAGTAATGAGAATTTCTGGCCTAAAAGGAGTTGTTTTCCTAAAACTAGGTTAAAAAATTGAATAGGATATTTAGATTTCTGTATATATTTTTAAATATTTAAATAATACTTGTCTTTTCTTAATGTCCAAAAAGCTAAATTGTTGCTAGTTGTTCTCTGGAATTAACCACAAGGACTATTCCTAAGGATTAATCGGTTATTCGCCAGTCAGTATTCGTTATTTTTTACACGCAAACATACTGAAAGTTTTGACCTAATCAAAAATTAAAGTAAAAGGAAAAAGCAGTTTTTATACCTATTTTTTGAATTGCAAAAGACAGCTTAATGAATAAATGTTCGTCTAATTGCAAAAAAAACGATGGGGCAGTGCTTTGGGTACTGCCCCATCGATTGATTCTGTAGCTGGTTGAGCAAAGGAAAAGTAGCCGCGTGCTTTGTGCAACAGCCGCGTTTTGTGGTAGAGAGAATCAGCGAGAAGCTTGGTGGAGTAACTTTGCTAGCAGCAGCAGTTGCTCTTTATTAAACACTTGAGCCAAAACCTTTGCCGCCGCCCTAGGTTCTACAGGCACGGCGATTTGTTTGATGGATGTCGGAGTGGGTTTTGACTCCGTTGGGCTGGGTGCCCCTTCCCCAACTGCCACCTTTGCCGGCGGAATTGGGGCGGTAGTTGCTTCAGGGGAAGCTGCCAACAGCCGCAAACTGGCACTCGGCGCGATCGCGTCAGTTTTTCCGTGTGGCAACAGATCGCTAGCCTGCTTGAGTTCCTTAATTACAATCGGTGCCAAGGTGGCATAAGTATTTTTGGGATTAGCGATCGCTCGATTTGCAGTTCTTACCAGCACTTGCCAGGTTTTTATTTCAGCACTCATCTGCACGAGACGACTGCACAAAGCGCAAAGTTGTTGACGATTTGCGGGTGTTTCTGCTTGTTTAAACAGCGGCAACATTTGTTTTAGCACCCCAGTCACCTGAGCAGAAATATCTGGAGTTGACGTTTTGCTCGCTTCTGGCGCACTTCCTGCCGCCCCAAGCAGGCGGTTAAGGTGTGCCTGTAACTTAACAAAATTAGGTTCTGCTGCTTGCACGATTTTCTCGCCTTCCTCTTCTCGGAGACCAAATGGCCCCTGAAGCTGGTCAACTAAGTGCTTAAGGGTGTCATACCCTTCTAAAAACATGGACTCCAGATCGTTATCGATATTGACTGGATGTTCCTTGAGGAGCTTGAAACAATCCTCAAACCGATGGGAAACTTTTTGAATACTGTTAAAGCCCAGCATCGCTGCCCCTCCCTTGACAGAATGGGCGGCGCGGAACATTTCATTAATCCTTTCTTGATCTGCCATTACGCCTCGCAAATCCAGTAGCCCTTTTTCCAGGGTTTCGAGGTGTTCTTTTGCCTCCTCGATGAAAAAGCCTAAAATCTTTCCCGACTCCACGGCAGCATTCCTCAAAACAACAATTTTGTGTAGTCACCTGGTTATGGGGGAGTCGTTCCTGGCAGTGGATTTTTCCACTAGGCACTGTTTACCCCTGTTCCTGTCGGCACGCCTCAGGTTGAAGCGCAGCTAAGTTTGATATACGTTGGAGACTGTTCCTAAAATAGCCGAAACCACCAATTTAAAGCTTGGTAGCAATACTTAAATTAGCAAGTGCTAATTTTGCCATTGCGTGAAAGTATTTTATAACTAAGCTTCAAAAAGCTGAAAGGCGAACCAGTGGCTTCTAAAACAAACAACACTTCACAGTTACCTGTTGACGGGCGAAGTCACCGGGTTCGATTGTCGCCTTCCTTGTGTTTTCCAGAGAATACCAGTGCATGGAGGGCGAACCCGTAACCTCTGGCGAAGCCGATAGCGGCGCGGATTCGCTTAGTCGTGCGCTCTCTGGGCTATAGGACGCATAGAAACGTAGAAAAAAATAGAGTTTCCAAATCAGTTACGAATGCGAAGGGCTGAATGCAAGTACGATTTTCTCTGCCTCAGTCCTCAGCCCTCAGTCCTCAGTTCTCAGTCCTCAGTCCTCAGCCCCCAGCCCTCAGCCCTCAGTCCTCAGTCCTCAGCCCTCAGTCCTCAGTCTTTACCCCTTACTCCTCTTACCAAGGATTGCCAATCATCGTGAAAGCTGCCCAGTAGTAAGGATGTGTCAGCTGTGTGTCGCCCCGGTTGGCGAGTTCGGGTGGCAGCTTGATGTTTCCTGTGGGGAGGCGCAGTTCGCCCGCCTCCAAGCGTACCTGCCCCTTGAGCATTGCTATCTGCGCTTGCCGTAAAGCTTCTGACTTGATCGGGGCTTTCTTCAATTGGGCATAGAAATCCGCCATCAATCCTTGAGTTCCCTCGTCGCTGACATACCATAAACTGGCTACAACTGATTTCACCCCTGCCAGCACTGCTATGCCCCCAAAGCCTAACTCTGCTTGTTCATCTCCCAGTGCGGTGCGACAGGCACTCAGTACCAACAATTCCACTGGCGGGTCATTCCAGCCCAATTGGCGCAGCTGGTTGAGTCGTAGCTTGGTATCCCATAACTGAATGTAGGAGTTTTCGATTTTCCCAGGTTTAAATTCGCCATGCGTCGCCAGGTGGATAATTCCATAAGGCTGTTGCTGACGCTGTGCCTTGAGATTTCCTAGCGTAAATTTCTCGTTGAGGAAAGATTTCCCCGACCACAGCGTCGGAGTGATGATAGATAATTCAATCGGCACGGCTGGTAAGGAATTCAGTTCGGTAAACTTTGACGCGCCCATTGCCAAAACTTGAGTGTTTTTGATACTCACATAGCGGGTATCGGTGAGGCTGAGACTGGGCATCATGCCGATGCTGTAGTTTTCCACCAGGAACTGTTGACCATTGTGGAGGGCAGCCATTGGCAGCGATCGCAAACCTGTATCCATCAGAAATACTAGGTTTTGGATACCTCTAGCTTGTAAATCGGCTTCTAAAGGTGCCACCATCCACTGATAAAGTTCCTGAGATGGTGCCAGGTAGCCATTGAGTTTTTTAAGGTTAGTAACTTCGCTGCGGAATTGTTTAGCGACTGTGAGAACTTCTTCGCGTGTTGTCCCCTGCACCCGTTTGCGAATTGGTTGACCCTTGGCAGTGATGACAACTAATTCGAGTTGGTCATTGTCTTGGGCGGGAAGACTGGTAGCGGGAGTAGCGGCGGGTTGCGGGGATGCTTGGCTGAGGGCAAAGCCTTGGGGATTAAACTGCCAAAGGATGTCTGATTCTGGCAATGTTGCAGGTAATAGAGTCTTATCGGTAGCTGAAGGAGGTGCCGCCGTGGCAGGAACAAAAGTGATGTAGATAAGTGCTGGTTTTATCCCAGTCGATTTTTCAATGTTTTGAAGAATATCGCGGGCTTCGGTGAGGGTTCTAATCGGAGTATCCGCACTTCCACTAAAATATTGCTCAAACTGGCGCGTGAACGGTTCGTCTAGGTCAGCGAACAAGGTGTCAACTTCCGCGAGAGCCGAACTGGCAGACACCGACAATTGGGGCGTTAGCGTTTCCTGTGGAGGCTTGATTTCCTCTGGCAGGGGACTCGGTGAGGACGGTGTATCAGGTTGGTCGGCTTGATCGGCAGTAACGAGCTGAATCTTGCCCTGAGTATAGCTGCCGGGGAAAGATCCTGAAGCAATTGTATTGCCTGACCCAGTTGTTAATACTCCGGCTGTGCCGTTATTACTAGCGTTGCCGACAACGAAGGGAACGTTTTTGGAACCGCCTCCGTGGCGCAGGATGATGGAACCTTCACTAGCACCCCCAGCGGCAGAAATACTTGCTTTTTGCCCATTTTGGTCAGTGAAGGTGCCCGTAGCTCGAAACAGACTTTCGGTGGTAATGTCAACGATGCCCCCTTTGCCTCCCGTTCCGCCTTGGGCATTAATGAAGCTAACTTGAATGTCGTTTTCGGGGTCAAGGGTGACATTACCAGCATCTCCGAAGCTAGCGCTGGAATTAATTCCCAGCGTTGTAATGCTGTCAATGGCAGATACAAAGATATTCCCGCCTTTCGTGGTGCCTGAGGCAGTTAAATTTCCGGTTTTTATCGCGGCTGTTTGGCTGATGAGGGTAATATTTCCGCCAACCCCATTATCAGAATGAGAGTCGATGTTAGCAGTGGTAAGGTTGTTTTTAGCAGTAAGAGCGATCGCGCCCCCATTTCCCGTCGTCTTGCTGGTATTGAACGAACCTGTACTGATGCTATTGTTCGCTGTTATTTTAATCCCGGTAGCCGTAATATCTTTTGCAATGACATTGTTGCCGCTATTTACTGTCAGATTATCTAGAAAATAACCATTTCCTCCCACTGCATCCTGGAAAGTGACATCACTGCTGACACTGATAGTTAGGTCGGTACCATTGCCGCTATTAGCGAGGATACCGCCAAAGGTAATCGAGCCAGCGCTACTACTGAGTTCTATCGGGTTTTGACCGACGAGGTAAACATCGCCGCCATAGTTTTGAATTCCACTGCTGGTGACATTCCCGCCGATGACGCTACTCCCCTGTATTGTCACGCTGGCTGCATTGACGCTGTCATCCAAGCTAGTGAAGCCACTGGTGTTAGCAGTTAAAGCTCCGATGGAAGTGCTGTTGCCCACTGCATCAGCGATTTGAATGTTGGCGGTACCGGCAGTTAAAGTGAGGTTTTGCCCCCCTGCGCCCGTTCCGTTTGTCTTGCCACTGAGATTAATATCACCACCCCCTTGAGCGCCGGTACTGAGGGTGATGTCTTTACCCAGAAGCGTATCGCCTTTGATAGTAATGTTTTGATCGGCGGTAGCGATATCTGCGTTGAGGGTGGTTAATCCAGCATCAAGGGTGATGGAGGCGTCCCCCGTGCCTGTAATGGCTCCATTAACCGCCACTGAGCCAGAGGGTGCTTGAACGGTGAGAGGATCTTTGAAGGTGACACCTGCACTATCGATCGTAATCGCACCACTGCCATCAAGGCGTCCAATCGTAATAGAGCTAAAGCCATCTTGCAATTGTCCCAACTTTGCGGCGGTCAGATTCAAACTATCGGTTACAGGAGTCGCATTCCCAACCTGAATATTTTTCGATGCTGTTGCGGGTGCCAGTCCAATTTGGTATCCCGCACCGCTGACTGCCCCATTAAAGTTAATCTCGTCTGCGGTTAGGGTTGCATTGTTACTCAGCGTCACAGGGGTATTGAAACTGAGGGTGCTGCCGCTGGTTGTGGTAACGTTGCCGTTCAGGGTGAGATTGGAGGCACTATTGACGCTCAAATTTCCAATAGGTGTAATATTGCCGACAGCGTTCCCAAATGTAATGTTACCCGTGTCTGCATTCAGCGTCAGATTTTGACCGCCTGCACCCGTGCCATTGACCGTTCCGGTGATTTCGATGTTACCGTCCCCATAACCAGAACCATAACCATAACCAGTACCACCGATGGTGGTGAATGTGGCGTTGTTACTGAGCAAGACATCGCCAGTGAGGGTGATAGCAGATCCGGAACCATAAGCACCGCCAGAGGAATTGAGATCGCCTCCAATTGCGATTTTGCCACCTGCACTCGTTATCAGGTCAATATTTCCACCATTAAAAAAAGTAGAACTGGCGTTGAGGAAGCCTGTAGTAATGTTGCCAGTAGCATCAATGTTGATATTCCCGCCTTGGGTGGTAATGGTAGTAGCGCTACTGTTGAAAGTGTTGCTCAGGCTACTGAAGTCACCGCCGTCAGTATCAATCAGACCATTAATTGTTACATTGTTTGCTCTAGTTCCCGCACCCCCTTGACCTCGAAGCACGACATTTAGGGCGTAGCCATTACCGCCGATAGAGCCATTGAGGATAATGTCATTGGCTGCCTCAAGAGTAAGAGTGACAGGACCACCAAAAAAATACCCACCGCCAATCGCTGCATCAGCATTCTGCGTAATATTGCCTACCTGGGTGCCATAAGGATTATTCGTGGAGATGATTACGCTACTGCCAAAGTTGAGGGCGTTATTGATTGCGCCATTACTAATCGTAGAATTGTCGGCATTCGCAGTGAAATTTGGCGAAAAACTGTCCAAGCTACCATAGCCATAACCGCCGCCATTGATGATAGTGATATTCGAGGGGTCAAGCAGCCAAGTACCAGGAAGACCCTTGGGGGCACTTGCATCCGCTGCTTTGGTGACATCCAGGTAAACTTTGCCGGAAGTTTCGATAAATCCGCCGTTACCGCCTTGTGCGCCGCCACGGGCACTAATGGTGCCATAGGTACGGGTGGCTTGATCTGACCAGACAATGACTTTACCGCCATTGCCATTAGTAATGGCATCGGCATTGAGTGTCACATTTGCGCCGACAAAGGTGAAAGCAGCATTGGGTACGCTACCTTTCCCCAGATAATCTCCGCCAATCAATACTTGACCGCCGCCTGCATCTCCTGAGGCATTAACGCTGGCGTTCTCGACTAAACCAACTTGATTACCTAGTACAGCTACTGCACCGCCAATACCGGCTTGAGTGTTGGCGGTATCCAGCTTCCCAGAGACAATTGCAGTTCCCGGTTCTGTGGGAATGGTAATACCCGATCCGCTTAGCACCACTTTTCCCGCACTGTTGACGGTCATTTTGGTGGCATTGGCGACACCTCCACCGGAGAGTAATTGCGGCAGTGAGGGAGGATTTGATAACTGGGCATTAAAGCTGGAAGGTAAGACGGATGGCTGAATTTCTAAACTCAGCACGTTTCCCGCTTGCGAAATCTGTACCGTCTTCTTGCCCGGTACGGCGGCTACGGTGATATTACCTGCTGGTGCTTTGAGTTCTCCGGTGTTGACGATAGTTCCGCCGATAAGAGTGAGATTTTTTCCCTCTCCCACCGTTAAATTCCCAGCGTTGATAATGCTACCCGGCTGGGATGTGGTAAAGGCAAAGAGATTGGGCGTGCCTACCAAGTTGGCGTAGTTATTAGGATCGAAGGCATTGAACCAATTGTCACCAATCCCTATTCCGGTGGCGGTGGTGGCGGTGAAGCTTCCTGGTACGTTCAAAGTGGCACCCGAACCAAACACAATGCCAGCCGGGTTCATCAAGTATAAGTTGGTGGAGTTGCTGCCGGAAACTTGGATAAGTCCGTTAATAATAGAAGGGTTGCCACTCGTGACGCGACCCAAAATATTGTGGATAGATGGGTTAGAAAGAAAGTTGGCAATTTGATTTTGTTCTAAGCCAAATTCGTTGAAGCTGTGGAAAAGATTTCCTCCATCGGCTGAAAGTTTTCCACCAGTAATATTGAATTGATTGCCAGAGGTGGTGACATTGGTGTTGGTGCCGTCAGGTGCGGTGGTAATTGATTGTGCTTGGGCAAAAGTTGGAGAAAGGCTACAGGTGAGGGCGAGAAGGCAAGAGGCGATGTTTTTAGCAATCGGTAATCGAGAATTAGTAATCGAGAATTGGTAATTGAGAATTGATTGCTTTTTGCGAACTAATAGGACTTTAGAGTTGAAAGGGAAATGGCTGAGGATGTGCAGTTTTACAGAGAAGCGATCGCTTAATCCTCTCCTTTGCAGTGCCCGTGCGATCGCTTTGCAGGCGTTTTTCGCCTGTTGCTTGGTATAGGTGTGCGAGTCACTCGCCTGATGGCAACGATAGTAGTAAAGTGGCTTGTTGATATGCCGTACTTCGGCAACTTCTGACAGCTTCAGGCACAGATCGTAGTCTTCAACGTAGTCGAAGGACTCTTCGATTCCCCCCACTTGGTCGAAGAAACTGCGACGCATCAACCGGAAGTGAAAGGTCATAAAATCGAGCAAAAGCCGCTCTTTGGAGTAGGGGATGCGACAGCGCTTCCCGTAGTCGATGACTTTGCCGCTTTGGTCGATGTCGATGTAGTCGGTGTAGACAAAACCTACCTCCGGGTTCACCTCTAGCACAGCTGCTGTCTCTTGCACTGCTGTGGGCGCAAGCAAATCGTCACTATCTACCAAACCGATGTAGGTGCCGGTGGTTTGCGCGATCGCTGCTTGCAAGGCGCTGACTCGTCCTTGATGTTCGGCTGCAACTACCCGAACTCTGCGATCGCGGGCTTCGTATTCACGGGCAATTTCTACAGTTCTATCTGTAGAACCGTCATCCCACACCAGTAGCTCAAAGTCTTGCCTAGTCTGCGCCAGAATACTTTCAATCGTGGCAGCAAGATAAAGTTCCCGGTTGTATGCCGTGATGACTAGGGAAATGGGTACGAACATGGGAAGACTCCGGAGGTGTTAACTCTCGTTGCCGAAAGTCATGCGAGTGCTAACTAAATTATTTTCTTTTCTAGAATACTCCTATGGATAGTTGCCTTGGTGAACTTCTTTATACAATTCCTCCTAGAGATTTGCCTCACATCATCCTCCGGGCGGGCGGTTGAAACCGTACAGCGACAGCAAGCACACAAACGAAACCTGCCGGGAGCAGGTTACATTTATATCGATCGATCGCTGAAACTCTAAAAATCTACGCCACGCTTCAAGTCCACCCCTCTGTCAGCGTAATGCTTATGGCAAATCATCTCTGAATGGACGCTGGCAAGGTCAAAATACGCTGGACGATTTAGACAGCGCCCCGTGATAATCACTTCCGTGTCGCGGGGTTTGCGTAGCAGTGCGTCTACGATTGGTTGTTGATCCAGCAGTTCTAAGTCAACTGTGGGATTGAGTTCGTCTAAGATAATTGTCTTATAAAGCCCAGACGCGATCGCTGCCCTAGCAATCTCCCAACCGCGTTCAGCTTCCACATAATCTAGTTCTTGCTGTTGTCCGCGCCAGACAATCGCATCTTGTCCGCAGCGCTGATGATCGACTAAGTTTGGGTAACTTTGTTGCAAAGCTGCGATCGCGGCATCCTCAGTATATCCAGTCCCACCTTTGAGCCACTGCATAATCAGCACTCGGTGCGACTGATCCTGACTAATCCCGCGCCCAATCGCCTGCAATGCTTTACCCAATGCGCTAGTAGACTTGCCTTTACCAGCACCCGTATAGATTTCTATCCCCTGTAAAGGCAGGGAAACCCCGTCCCTACCTTCGGTAATCGGGTGGTGCGGCTTCATCTCAGAGTGCAAATCCGCAATTTCTAGCAGTTGTTGGGGGGCAGCCCGACCTGTAACAATTACTTCCAACTCCTGCGGTTTATGCTTGAGCGTCCGAACCACTTCCTCCACTGGCAACAAACCCAAGTCCAGTAACGGGTTCAGTTCGTCCAGAACTAGGACAGAATAGAGGTCAGATGCGATCGCGCCTTTTGCCACATCCCAACCGCGCTGCGCCTCCTGGCGGTCAAAGCGCGTTATTTCCTCCGCACCAAAAAATTCTGACCGCCCTGTGCGAACTTGGTCAATCAAGTGAGGGAAGCCTTGTTGCAAGGCAGCGATCGCCCCATCTTCATCGTAGGAGCGTCCCGGTCCTTTGAGAAACCGCAACAGCAGCACTCTCGTTGCTAAATCAGTATTAATTCCCAGCCCAATTGAGCGTAACACCACGCCCAGCGCCGCCTGGGACTTTCCCTTCCCTGCCCCATCGTAAACATGAATCTGACCGACGAGACGCTCAGAACGCACTTGAGCCGTGCGAATGCCGATCCCCATTCTACTCATAATTCTCATGAATCTTAGCTGTCACAAACTGTTAACAATAGCAGCTTAGAAGGGTAAAGTGAAAAGAATCAAGAGTAGCCGTTCCACAAAAGCTAAAGTTGAGACTAGAAATAGGTAGTAGGGGATAGGGAGTCAATTGTCCATCATTCAGTTATCAGTTCTTTTTTCTCTTCTACTGAGTTATTTCTCGCGCTAAACTACCCACCCCTCTACTTAATTTAGGAGTATTCCAAATATGCTTTCTTTACATAAAAGTTTTCTTGATATTCCCAAATTCGCAGGATAATAGAAGTAAAGAGCAAGCTGCCATCAAAACATCAAAATTTACGTCTAAACTTAATTAAATAGGTTTCACAGAGACAACCTTATGCTTGCAAATGTTTTCCCGCTTCAAACGATTTTATTTCAATTTTTATTGCTGTTGGTTGGAATTGCGATTGAATCATTCATTTTATACCGACAATTAAATCTTAGCCAAAGAAGAAGCATTGACTATGCCATTTCGATTAATTTATTTTCAACAATTTTGGGTTGGGTAGTTTTCTTTTACGTACATCCTTGGCTTCCCCGGTCACTGAAATCTCAGTTAATCAGTTATATCTTTTTTGATCGATTCTTTCCATTTGCTCAGTCGTCCAATATTGTAACAGAACTAATCTTAAGTGGCTTTGTTGTCTTCTTTGCCACCTTTATCGTTAAACTAAAAGGATTAGAACTTTTACAAATGTTACTGGAAACACCGTCTTATGGGGAAAGACAAAACCAAGAAAAGTTCAACCTACAAGATTTTCGACTTCTTACTTTTAATTCCAACCCTCTTTTAACTAATACTATTTTTCAGGCTAATATCTACAGCTTTGGGGGATTCGTATTGCTTCTATTTATTCGGACTCAATTTAGTTAAACTACAAACATTTTTTGAGTTAATCATCTTTTGATAGATGAATTTAAATTTTAGTTGCGACCAATTTATCAAGTTAGGCTTAACTTAATAAAGACTTACAAAGAATATGGCATCGATTCTTGACTTTTTTATTTTCAAATACTTAATTAATACTTTTAAAGTATTATGGAAATCCCTAGCTCCTTCCCGTGCTTATTCCTGGAAAACGTTTATTTATCTCAGTTTCTTTTCTTGGGTAATGTCATTTTTTGCAACTGACTTAGTACATGATATTATCACTCATTGCGGTTGGTTATTTTTAATTATTGGAGTGAGCTGGGCTACAACAGAGAATCCAATAAAAATTTGGGGTGTTCCGATTGGTCCTTGGATTACGGGTGCCTTAATCTGTATGTTTTTATTTGGCGATTGGACTGGGAGTATCCCACCGATTGCTTTAATAGTTTGGCCTACGCTTTCATCAGTAATTGCTGTGTTTCCAACCTTTTTTGATGAAAGATTTAGATTAAAAGTACCGGCGCTGCAATTTCGTCAAAAAAGTGTTATTTTGATTGGCAGCAATATGGTAATTAGCTGCTGGATTCAATTTTATTTTATTAGTCAAGATTGGTTAGAACAATATCCTACCTTGCTGTCGGATCATTTTGGGAAAACCACGATGGTATCCCAATCAGCATCTCAATCAACAAGGACTCTTAGAGGTACGGTTATTTTAGAATTTATGGAACCCTTGATCGTACAAGAATTAGAAAATAAACCTTGGTCGGAAGTGGAGCGATGGCTGCTAGAACCACAACCGCGTATAGAAGCAATTCGGGCAGAAGCCGCAAAAAAAATTCCGCTTGTGGAAGAAGATTTTTGGTGGCGTTATACCTATAATATTGGTTCGATTAACTCAGGATACAACTTACAATTACGCGCAATTTGGCAAGGTCCTCGTTCGCAAACCGAAGCATATTATGTGGAAAAAAACTGTCAAATTACTCAAAGTTATCAACCAATAGTAACTGGAGCAAGGACAACGCCTAGCCAGACAGCAGCACAAAATATTGCGGTTGCACAAGTCAATTGTCAGCCTATCAGCGAACTAAAAAGCTATGAATGATGAAGACTCTCTCTAAAACTTATCAATAGAGCTAGGAAGTGGCTGCTCGTGGAAGATAGTTGATCGCATAAAGAATTAACTATTAGTAACAAAAGAGTTATTTTTTATTCGTGCCAAGGATAAAATATAAATCGTTGAGAGAAATCATCAATGATGATTTAGAAGGACGATGAGTTTAAGCACAGTAAAATCGAGGAAAATAAATGTGTTTCGGGCAGCGATCGAGAGTTTAAAGAGAATTTGGGCGATCGCAGTGAATGGGTTTCGGGAAGTCATCCGCGATCGCGTTCTCTATATCATCGGTTTGTTTGCGCTGTTAATGGTGGTGGCGTGGCGACTGTTGCCAGAAGTGGCAGCAACAACAGAAGATAAAATTCTTAAAGATGTTGGATTAGCAGCAATGGATGTACTGGGAACCATTGTTGCTGTATTTGTCGGGACTGGATTGATTAACAAAGAAATCGAAAAGCGCACTGTCTTAGTGTTAATTCCCAAACCGCTCAGTCGCGCCGAATTTATTATTGGCAAACATCTGGGGCTATCAGCCGTTTTAGGCGTCTCGATCGCAGCTATGACGGCAATTTATCTTGGCATCCTCAGTTTAAGTAAGATTTCTTACCCGCTAGGTAGCATTCTGATTTCGGCGCTGTACTTGTTTTTTAAGCTATCTTTACTGACTGCTGTCGCGTTGATGTTTGGCGTCTTTACAAGTTCGCTGTTAGCGACCTTGTTTACATTTGCAGTGTATTTGATGGGACATTCCAGCCGAGATTTAGTAGAGCTGGGAAAATTAAGTCGGAATGTAGACATCGAACGGATCGTAAATGCTTTATATGTGGTACTGCCAGATTTATCTCGGCTAGACCTCAAAAATCAGGCGGTTTATGGTCTTTTGCCTTCTTCCTCGGCGCTTTTAACCGATGCTTTGTATGGTTTGGTGTATACCGTCCTCCTCTTAGCGATCGCTATCATAATTTTTTCGCGACGTGAGTTTTGAGCTGCCTCGCGATACAAACTAGCTAGAAGAAGCGCGAAAGTAAAAGAAGCAAACCCGTCCCTAATCCTTCGTCCGTTACTCCTTGTTTCCAGCTCGTACTTCGCCTCGTGATGCCACAACTGCAACAAGCTCCGTCCCCAGATGCCCTCCGCCTCTTGATCGTGATAGCTTCAAGCGCGGATGTCGGGCTGATTACAAATCCACTGCGGGAAGCGGACATTGATTTTACTTACGAAATTGCCGCTACATCTGCCGCTTGTCGAGAACAATTGCAGCAAAACACCTACGATGCAGTGTTGTCAGTGCAGCGGAGGGGGGATGCTAGCTCAATGACAGATAGGAAGGCTGGGAGGCAGGGAAAACTAGAAAATTCCCCTTCTCACCCCCTCACAGATGCCCCAAGCTCCTTAGAAGCATTGGAGTTAGTCCAACAATCCGGGCAGTTTATTCCTTTGATTGCGATCGCGCCGGAAGCTGAAATCGCCGATGCTGGCTCAGAACAGATGAAACATCTGCCAAAGATTTTGATGCGATCGCTCCACGAATTTGAACAACACCGAATCGAGCGCGATCGCATTGTCAAAATTCAGCAGCAAGCTCAACGAGAGGTAATTATCAACCGCATTGTCCAAGCAATGCGCGAAACGCTGGTTCTGGAGGAAGTGCTGCAAACCACCGTCAATTTGCTGCACGAAGCGCTCAACCTCAGTCGGTGTCTAATTTTTCTGCCCGATCCCAATCAACAAATGCAGGCTTGCCTTGCTAGCGAATCTACCCCTCAAAGGCAGAGCCTGATTGGCGTCTATTGCGGTTTCTACTCCTATTACCATTCCTCCCTTGCTCAAGGTGAGCCGCTGATATTCAACCAAATTGACGACCGCATCCCGCTCAAACTGCAAGAATTAGCCAGAGAGTATGAAGTTTGCTCCATGCTGACGATGCCGATGTTGTATCAGCAATCCTTGGTGGGGGGGATTAGCCTGCATCAATGTGTTAGCGAACGGGAATGGACAGAAGATGAAATCGCTTTGGTGAGTGCGATCGCGAATCAATGCGCGATCGCCATCCACCAAGCGCAGCTGTTCGCTCAAATTCAACAACAAGCAACGCGGGAGCGATTGTTAAATAATATCTGTCAGAGCTTAAATTCCAGCCTCGATCCACAATATATTTTGCAGGAAATTGTGAATCTAACTGGAGAGTTCTTCGGCGTTGATCGAGTCGCTATCTTTGCCTTAGAACCAGAGGAAATAAAGATTCTCAAAGAATGGCGAGTCAGCGAACAAGTGGTTTCTCTGTTGAACCGCAGATTTCCTCTATCGGAAAACCGCGATGTATTAGATCCTGCCTCCGAGTATTCGGTTCAGCGGGTTTTCCATGCTCCCAAACTCGCAGACGTTCCTTCTTCTTCCACCCGCCAAGAGCAAATTCAACAGTTACAAATCCTGTCTATGGTAAGAGTGCCAATTTTTATTCGCGGTCAGCTTTTTGGTGGCATTTCGTTACAATCCACAACCCGTTACCGAACTTTCACCGAAGACGAAATTCACCTTCTCGAAAGAATTGCTGACCAAGTGGCGATCGCGCTTTACAATGCCCAAAGCTATGAAGCAAGCGAGCAACTTGTCAAAGAACGTACCCAACAATTAGAGCAAGAAAAACAACTCTCAGAAGCCGCGAATCGTTCCAAAAGCGAATTTATCGCTACGATGAGCCACGAACTGCGAACCCCTCTAACTAGCATTTTGGGGCTTTCTCGCCTGCTAGTCGATCAAATTGTCGGATCGCTCAATGACAAACAGCAAGAATATCTTACTTTGATTACATCCGGCGGCGAACATTTATTGGAATTGATTAACGACCTTTTAGATTTATCCCTGATTGATGCCGGTCGAGAAGAATTCAGCCTAGAAATCCTGTTAGTGGAGGAAGTGTGTCAGGCGTCTATTTCAGTCGTGCGTGAACGCGCGCAAAACAAAGGATTGCAATTAATTGTAGATATTGCCCCAGACATCGCCACCTGCCTAGGCGACCATCACCGCTTGAGGCAGATTTTAGTCAACCTGCTCTCTAATGCGGTGAAATTTACACAAGTTGGCTCAGTTACGCTAAAAGTGGAAAAAACCGCAGACACTATCTTATTTTCAGTGATTGACACCGGAATTGGCATCGCCAAAGCCAATCATGCCACCCTCTTTGAACCGTTCCTACAGATAGATAGTGGTTTAAATCGTCAATATGAAGGAACGGGTCTCGGCTTAGCTTTATCCCGCAAACTGGCATTCCTTCATGGCGGCAATATCACCGTAGATTCAGAACTGGGACAAGGCAGCTGCTTTACTTTACACTTACCGATCCAGCCACCAGACGAATTGAATCAACCCTAAAATTCGTTACGATCTGGAGAGTGCCGAGGACTTAGGACTGAGGACTGAGGGAAGGATGAAAAACTTCTCCCCATCTCCTCTGCACCATTTGGAGAGTGCTGAGGACTTAGGACTGAGGACTGAGGGAAGGATGAAAAACTTCTCCCCATCTCCTCTGCACCGGAAGCGCCTGAAGCACCTTTGCGTCCTCTGTGATTCGATTTAAAAAAAACCATGATAAAGCAGAAACTTGAGCAACTAAAAACCCTCTTTGCAGAAATGGATCGGGCATTAATTGCCTATTCTGGGGGCGTCGATAGTACCTTGGTTGCCAAGATAGCTTACGACGTTTTGGGCGATCGCGCTTTAGCTGTTACCGCCGTTTCTCCCTCCCTCCTCCCGGAAGAACTCGAAGACGCCCAAATCCAAGCAGCAGCGATTGGAATTGCCCATCAAGTGATACAGACGCACGAAATGGACAATCCTAATTACACCTCGAATCCTGTCAACCGCTGCTATTTTTGTAAAAGCGAACTTCACGACAACCTTAAACCCCTGGCACTTCAACTGGGTTATCCCTATGTTGTAGATGGAGTGAACGCCGACGATTTGGGGGATTATCGTCCGGGAATTCAAGCGGCAAAAGAGAGGGGTGCGCGATCGCCTTTAGCAGAATTAGGCATTACCAAAGCTGAAGTCCGCCAACTTTCTCAACACCTCGGACTTTCCTGGTGGGATAAACCCGCCCAACCTTGCCTAAGTTCCCGCTTCCCCTACGGCGAAGAAATCACCGTCAGCAAACTGCAACGAGTCGGACGCGCAGAAATCTATCTGCGTAAATTAGGATTAAAAAATCTCCGCGTTCGTTCCGAAGGTGATACCGCCAGAATCGAGTTACCGTCAGAACAAATTAAAGAATTTGTTCTTACCACCGATTTACCCACCCTGGTTTCCGCCTTTCAAGAATTCGGCTTTATTTACGTCACCCTCGATTTAGAAGGCTACCGCAGTGGCAAACTCAATCAGGTGTTACCGCTGGCAGTAAAAGCCTAAAATTCTGGCGTTGTACAAAGTTAAGTTGTACAAAGTTAAATAGATTCTAGGGGATGGGGACGTGTCTACCCCCTCAACGCCGATCGAGATTACGATCCCCCATCCTCTCAAAAGTTGCGATCGCTTCTAGCAACTAAATTAGGTTTTAATACAAATCCATCAACAATAATCACTCATGCCATAAGATAGTAGTTTTCTCGCAGGATGGGCACGACGCCCAAGAGTGCGAACAAATGGCATGAAAGCTTCGGCTTTGTCTACATCATCTTCGATCGAGAACGAGCGATCGCTCTGGCAAGCAGAATTAGCTTGGAATCGGGAAGTATTGTACGTCAAAGTCTGACTTCTCAATTTACAACTCAACCAAAAAGTAGGGGTACCTGATTGCCGTACCCTTAAAATTGAAATATACGAGGCGAAGCGCGGCGACGATACTACCCGATTATAAGCTTAGGCAAAAAGGCAATTCCTGCCAAACAACGATTCCTCATGAGTTAGCTGTGTGGCAACCAATGGAGGGCAAGGCTAGGGCAATGCATAAACTTTCAGAAATGGTATATTCGACTGTATTTTGGTTAATTTCCGGCTTACTTGTGTGGCTGGTAGTTCTGCCCGCAGCACTCATTACTTTACCCCTTATTTTACTGGGGAAAGTAGTCAAACAGCTACTTTTCAAGATACCTCAACAAAATCTGACAGAGGTCGAAATCTCATTAGAAAATCACTCCGAACAGAAACCTAAAAATGCAGGAGAATCGCTTTTGACTTCGTTGCTCATGACAACGCTTGTGGGAGTGCCCGCTCTACTCGCATCAGCCATTTCTTTGCAGCCAATGAGAGTTATTAAAAGAGAAACAGAACTTGGCCCAAAGCCTCCGCTACAGCCAACAACAGCACAGACAACCTCATGGATAGAGACTGAGGAAAGTGAAACTTAAACTAGAAAGGCATCAGTGACATTGCCAGACCCAGAAAAAATGCTAGTCATCTTATAAATTGGAAAGTCCACTTTGAGATAAGGAACCCGGCATTTCCTGTATGAGGATGGCACAAAAACGATCTACTCAAAATCTCTTATATTTATTAAAATTTTGTGCGACAAATTTAAATAACTTACTCAACTATCTAACCATCACCAAGTCAATTTTCCATCTTAGTTGGTTGATTACAGAGCCTTCAGTCATTTTATAATCAGCCAAGGAAAGTATGCGATCGCTCGAAAAAATGGGATTAAAACTTGAAAGTGTCATTCCTTGGGGACGTTCCCTGGCAGAATACATCAGGATGTTCAACTTAACGCCTGATGACCTCCAGTTAAAAATTCTGGATTGTGGCGGTGGCCCTGCCAGCTTCAATATTGAGATGACACGCCTAGGCTACAACGTCATCTCTTGCGATCCGGTATATCAGTTTACCAACCACGAAATTCGAGAACGTATCCAGAAAACCTATCAAAAAGTGATCGATGGAGTCCAAGCCAACCTCGATAGCTACGTTTGGCACGAGATCCAGTCACCAGAAGATTTAGGGCAAATTCGGATGTCAGCCATGCAGCAATTTTTAGAAGATTTTCTACAAGGAATTCAACAAGGACGCTATTTAACCGCTGAGTTACCTGTTTTACCCTTCAAGACTCAGCAGTTCGATTTAGCCTTATGCAGTCACTTGTTGTTCACCTATTCGGATTTCTTCTCAGAAGACTTTCACCTCGCCTCCATTGTGGAATTGTGCCGTGTTGCTGCTGCGGTACGGGTTTTTCCTCTCTTAAATGTTTCTGGAGAGGCGTCGCCAGTCCTTCAGCCAGTAATGGAGAAATTAAAAGCGCAAGGCTACAGTGTAGAAATTCAGCCAGTACCCTACGAATTCCAAAAAGACGGCAATCAAATGTTGCAGATAAAGTCAGTCGTGTAAATATGTACTGCAATCTGTCGCTCCTTTGAACCTAGATGATTCAAGAAGGCGAAATCCCCGACTTCTTAAAGAAGTCGGGGATCTGAAGGGCTAGTATTTCACAATTTAAATAGGATTGCTGTATATGCCTGCTACACATCATGCAGGTTAGCGGTAATGGATAAAAGGTCATACGATAACGTGAAATGGTATAAGAAACACTTTTTTCTCTAATTACCTATTCCCAAAAACCTATAAGTCGCGCATTTAAAGGGAAATACTCAAAAGGAGATACTATTTTTTCAAAAAAAAAGTTTCAGGGTGTTCTTATTGAAAAGAACACCCTGAATTAGGTTAATTATTTATTTAGCAGCCTTTGATATATCAAATAAAGCTGCTACACCACTATGCAAGCGAGATAATACAAAAAACTAACTCTAGCCGGTTAACTTTAGCTCAAACCTAGCTCAGCGAGGCACCGCTGCGGTCGTAGCTAGAGCGGAAGCTTGGGTGTGGTTGTCCTTGAATGTGATTCCAGTATTCAGATGATTCAACATCTAGACCCACTTCAGCAGCGGCGCGACCCAGCATAGACTGCTGACGGTTCTTGATGAGGTGATGATGACGCATCATGAGGGCGCGAGCTTGTTCTTGAGTAGACATACCAGGTTTCTCCGTACTGCTTCAGTGATGTTTGACTAACTTATTTTCTCTTACCTATTTAATATAACAGAAAATTCTGTATCTAAATTTACAAAATGCTTTTAAAAACAAAACTTTACAAAAAAATTAAGGTTAGGTGCGGCACTCATCCGATAGAGCGATTCTAAATGAGGAAAAAATCGGAATTGCTGATTCCAATTTTGCATAGGGGATAATAGCCAGACGCAGAAACTGTAAAATTTGACAAACATCCTGAAAGTTTAAACGGCTACATCCTCCAAAAGTGTGATTTAGTAGTCGCCTTTGGCAGCCTAAAAGCATCATGGACGATGTGGAGTTTGTGCCCAGATCCAAAAGAGACAGCTGACCAGGAGATAAAACAATGGCTACCCCCTGTCACATTCTTGTAGAAGGCAACCCGGTCATCATCTATGCTTCCCGGAATGGCAGCCCTAAAAAAGTTTTGCCTATCCTCAATCGCTTTCTAGAGAAGTTTTGGCAAGAGAGAGAAACCTGCGGAGAATACTGCGATACACCTGGGTGCTTAGTGGCTCAGATTCTCGTCCGTTTTGGCTACGAGATATGCGAAGATGATTTTTCTAACCTGCGAGTGGGAGTGAGTTTCGACCCAGCGGTGGAATATCTCTACTGGGTTTCTTTGGATTACAAAGTGAGTATCTGGGTTCCAGAGGAGTCCTATCGCAATAATCCCGCTTTGGGACTGCAAGGCTGTCACCAGGACTTAGTTTTGAGTACTATCTGAATGCTGTGTGCGCGATCGCACATTTTGTTTGCATTTTATTATTTGCACTCCTCACCCCCATTCCTGACCTGACTGCACGCCAGATAACAGCGAAAACGACTAATCTGTATACAGATGGATAAGACCCACAAACTCACAAATGTGGGCTTTCTTCAGCCGATTTTGATAAGCAGATAACTATCTAGCCGCCTAAAAGATACACATATTATGTTCGACGCACTTGCTGAACGCTTAGAATCTGCCTGGAAAAGCCTGCGGGGTCAGGACAAAATTTCCCAATCCAACATTCAAGATGCCCTGAAGGAGGTGCGTCGCGCTTTATTGGAGGCGGATGTCAATCTCCAGGTCGTCAAAGATTTTATTGCCGATGTTGAAACCAAGGCACAGGGAGCCGAGGTCCTTTCCGGCGTGCGCCCCGACCAGCAGTTCATCAAAATTGTTTACGATGAGCTAGTTCAGGTGATGGGGGAAACCAACGTCCCCCTGGCTTCAGTAGATAAGCCTCCCACGATTGTACTGATGGCTGGGTTGCAGGGAACGGGTAAAACCACAGCTACAGCAAAGCTAGCTTTGTACCTACGCAAGCAAAATCGCAGTACCTTGCTAGTCGCAACCGACATCTATCGCCCAGCCGCCATCGATCAGCTAGTGACGTTGGGACAGCAAATTGAGGTGCCAGTGTTTGAACTCGGCACCAATGCTGACCCAGTAGAGATTGCGCGACAGGGGGTTGAACGAGCTAAAGCAGACGGCGTAGATACAGTCATTATTGATACTGCCGGACGCCTCCAGATTGACCAGGACATGATGGCGGAATTAGCCCGCATCAAACAAACCGTCCAGCCGCACGAGACGCTGCTGGTGGTGGATGCCATGACCGGGCAAGAAGCGGCGAATCTCACCCGAACTTTCCACGAACAAATTGGGATCACGGGTGCCATTTTGACGAAGCTGGATGGCGATAGTCGCGGCGGTGCAGCGCTATCAGTGCGACGGATTTCCGGTCAGCCGATTAAATTTGTCGGCGTTGGAGAAAAAGTCGAGGCGCTGCAACCGTTTTATCCGGAGCGCATGGCTTCCCGAATTCTGGGCATGGGAGACGTGATCTCCTTTGTGGAGAAAGCCCAGGAGGAAATAGACCTGGCAGATGCCGAGAAGATGCAGGAAAAAATGCTCTCGGCTAAGTTTGACTTCAGCGATTTCCTCAAGCAGATGCGGCTGCTGAAGAATATGGGTTCTCTGGGGGGCATCCTGAAGATGATTCCAGGAATGAATAAGATTTCCGACGAACAGTTGCGCCAAGGAGAAACCCAGCTAAAGCGGGCTGAGGCGATGATTAATTCTATGACGAAGGAAGAACGCCAAAACCCAGACTTATTAGCGAAGTCTCCCAGTCGTCGTCGCCGGATTGCTCGCGGTGCTGGCTATCAGGAGACGGATGTCAGCAAGCTGGTAACTGATTTCACAAAAATGAGAACCGTCATGCAGCAAATGGGTCAAGGCGGTTTCCCCGGTATGCCCGGAATGGGCGGTATGCCCGGAATGGGTGGTGGCAATCGTCCTTCTCAAGCCGGTTGGCGGGGCTACGCCCAAGGAAGTCCCGGCAAGAAAAAGAAAAAGGAGAAAAAGAAGAAAGGCTTCGGCACTCTCTAGCTGGAACCGTTAATCCAATTAGCTTTTAGCTTGGAGGGGTAGAACTTGATGCCAAAAAATGGTACAATCAATGACTCTGCGTCTAAAGTCTAAAAGCTAATCGCTAAAGAGCTGATAGCTTAAAATCCAAACAGGAACATTCTTCATCAACATGATCAAACTGCGATTAAAGAGATACGGCAAAAAGCGGGAAGCTAGCTACCGGATTGTGGTAATGCAAAGCACTTCCCGCCGCGATGGGCGTCCTTTGGAAGAACTGGGCTTTTACAACCCCAGAACCGATGAAGTCAGACTAAAGGTGCCAGAAATCCAACTGCGCCTCCAACAGGGAGCGCAACCTACGCCAACGGTGCGCCGGATTCTTCAAAAAGCTAATGTCTTGGAACAAGTCAGTGCCCCAACTACCGCATGAGTCCGAGTTGGATTCCCCAGATTCAACCAGCCAGCCTGTAAGGTCATCCCACGGGAGTTCCCTACCGGATTATGCTGCTCTGGTGAAATTTTTGGTGCAGCCGTTTTTAGAATCACCAAAATTGCTGAGCGTGGACTGCGAAATGTCGCAGGGAAATACTAAAGCGTGGGTGCGGCTGGCTTTTGAAGGCGAAGACAAGGGAAGAGTTTTTGGTCGGGGAGGACGTAATATTCAGGCAATTCGGACGGTGATTGAAGCGGCTGCGAAAGCTGCCAATCAATCTGTCTACCTGGACATCTATGGGAGTTCGGCGCGATCGCTTGAAAGTACGTCAGGAAGTCCAGAAGTTGCGAAAAAAGATCCACCCCGCCGGTCTTCCTCGGTAGCTGCTCCCAAATTCCGCTCCCGTTAAAACTTTAGACGGTTAGCATTGAGGAGGTGATGGATCGCCTCCGATTATGGATATCTCTTAAGTAAATCGCTTGTTATCCTTAGCCAAAGAGGCTATTAACCTGGTGGAACTAACCAAAAGCTAGCGTTGATGGTTAACTGAAGCAAAAAAAACAGCGAGTGGCTGCAAGTCCGTTTGGTTGACAACAAGTTGATTAACTCGGCGTGAAGATGCAACCAACTAGAAAATCTAGCGATGCGGAATTTTCTGGGGTTAAATCTCGCCAACGGTACGAAAAGCCGAGTATTCGTCGAAAGCGGAAGCCTCCCGTCAGCGCCTACGCTCTCATTGAGGATCTGTAGCCAATTAATTTGGGACGCCTGAGCTGTTATGGAAAGTCATATATCGGGCGTCTTTTCGCATCAAAGGGACGGATTTTACTAATTAATTCCGTCCTCTCACCGACGAATGCTGTAAACTCGCCCATAATATTACGATGACCGAGGCATTTAAAACAATACATCTACCAAATGCTAATAGCGCGATCGCCTTAGCAGGCGACCGTGAAGAAAACCTCAAAACCCTGGCAAAAACGACTGGCGCGGTTCTAGTGTTGCGGGGTCAAGAACTGATGGTTTCTGGCACTCCTAAACAAGTAGACCGCACCAACGATCTGGTGAATGCCCTCAAACCTTTTTGGAAAGATGGGAAACGGATCTCCAAAGTAGATATCCGTACGGCTTGCCAAGCTCTGGATACTGGACGCCAAGTAGAATGGCAGGCAATGCAAGAGGAAGTTCTAGCGCGAAACCGTCGTGGCGAAGAAATTCGAGCTAAAACATTTCCTCAGTTGCAATATATCCAAGCAGTACGCACCCACGACCTCACTTTCTGCATTGGCCCAGCAGGCACCGGAAAAACCTACCTAGCAGCCGTTCTGGCAGTTCAGGCGCTGCTGTCCGATCAGTACGAACGACTGATTCTCACCCGTCCAGCAGTGGAAGCTGGGGAAAAATTGGGCTTTTTGCCTGGGGACTTACAGCAGAAAATTGACCCGTTTCTGCGTCCCCTTTATGACGCGCTCTATGAATTTATCGATACAGATAAAATTCCCAGTTTGATGGAACGCGGGGTGATTGAAGTTGCTCCCCTGGCTTATATGCGGGGTCGAACCCTCAACAACTCCTTTGTAATTGTGGATGAAGCCCAGAACACCACCCCAGCACAGATGAAAATGGTGCTGACTCGCCTAGGGTTTCGTTCTCGCATGGTTGTCACGGGTGACATTACCCAGACCGATTTACCACTCAACCAACAATCTGGGTTAGCCGTTGCCCAAAAAATTCTCCAACGGGTTGAAGGCATTGCCTTCTGCAATCTCTCCAAAACTGATGTTGTCCGCAATCCGTTAGTTGAGCGAATTGTAGCGGCATACGAAAATGATGCGTTGTGAGGGATGAGTGAGGAGAACTCTTCGGGTTTTCTAACCAGGAGAATGTCGGTTCTCAGACTATTTGAAAATTTGCTTGCAGTTCTCTACCCAAACAATCAGGGAAGAAGTTCTCGAATGCGTGCGTCGAGAGTAAAGATAAAACTAGAAAATTTTGCCTTTTTCAGCAGCTGATAGAGGTAAAAAAAGTAAAAGAATGAACGATACCACAGTGCTATTTCGTCCGGTGGGTCAAAAAGAGCTAGATTTAATCGGAGAAAGCGGCTACACTGCCTTTCCACCTCGGCTTCCCTACCAACCGATATTTTATCCAGTGCTAACTGAGGCGTATGCCGTGCAGATTGCTAGAGATTGGAATACGAAAGATGAAGCTTCTGGCTATGTAGGTTATGTCACCCGCTTTTATGTCAAAACGGAATTTCTAGTGCAGTATGACGTGCAGACAGTGGGTAGTTCTCAACACCAAGAGTATTGGATACCGGCGGAGGATTTAGCCGAGTTCAACCGGAATATTGTTGGGAAGATAGAAGCGATCGCTAAATTTCAACCCAAACCAGAAACCGCATCATAAAATGTTTTTGTCTTAGCAGATACGACCTCGCTTCCCTGCGGCTGAGTGACCAACAGGGTTGCTCCCCACCCATCTTTCATCCACGGGTTCCGAAGCTAGCTGATAACGGCTATCTGAAGAAAGCCGAATTTGCTGGGAGTGGTTATCTAAGCTGGCATGAATTGTAAACATACCGAAAATCAAAACATCTCCAGCTTTGAAATCGGCGGTTAGCCAACGTCCTCCGTATTTTTTTCGCAGAGAAACTGGATTTTTTGATAACGCCCCATTCCACCACTTTTCACCAGATGCATACAATTGGGCAGTCTTTCGGTTGGAACAATAACTATCTACATCCTTGCACCCATAATCGTTTTTAATCCTTTCCAGCCGATGCGAGTTTTCTAAAATTATCAACCCTCCCATCTCCAGAGATACGTCGCCCAACGGTGTCCAAGTTGTGTAAAGGTCATGAGTTCCCCGTCCCATGTACACGATATCGCAGTGAGCATAAGTACCATGACCGGGGGCAATTGCCCTTAACCAGGTGTAATCGAAAGGTCGGACATCTCTGCCTAAAAAAACTTGATAAAATTCCATCATTCGACCCGAATAAAGCAGTTTTTTAATCGCCTGACTTTGGGCTGCTAAATCGGGTCTAAAATGCATTTTTAATCCCGGTTTTGCCACACATTCTAGAATCGGGTGTCCGGGTTTGAGACAATCTTCTGCGGCTAAGAGTTCGGCAATTTCCTGACGGCTTTGCCAAACTTCTTGGGAATTTAGAAGTGCCCGAAGGTATAAATACCCGTCCTGTTGCATCCGCTGGCGCAGTTTTTGGGGCTGATTGAGTAAATTTGAAGAATCGGTTAAATAACCAAAAGCTTCGCCGCTGCAATCGAGTTCGTAACCTAAAGAAGTGAGGACGGTTTTCTCAGGTAAGACGATCATCACTCAGTATTTAAAGTTGCTATTCTCACATCTTATTCTCGTTATCAGGCAGCAGCCCAGGAACGAGAGGTGCGAGGCTACTGCCGCCCCAGCGCCAGCGCTCAGACGAACGTTATCAAATCACATAATTGGACAACCCACTTGCTTGAAGGATTGTATTGCTATCCTGTAAGTTAGTTGCCCTGCGCTTGAATCGCCCACTCACTAGAACCATGACCCAGCAACCTAAACGCATATGTATCCTCGGTGGCGGCTTTGGCGGTCTCTACACTGCCCTGCGCTTGAGCCAGTTGCCTTGGGAAAAGTCGGAACGTCCGGAAATTGTCCTGGTGGATCGAGATGACCGCTTTTTGTTCACGCCGCTGCTGTATGAACTACTCACCGGGGAACTGCAAACTTGGGAAATTGCCCCACCGTTTCAAGAGATTTTAGCGAACACGGGTGTGCGCTTCTGCCAGGGCGTTGTGGCTGGAATAGATATCCAAGAAAAACTGGTACATTTGCATGATGGCCCTGCCTTCTCCTACGATCGCTTGGTGTTAGCCCTGGGTGGAGAGACGCCCCTAGATATGGTGCCGGGGGCTGCCGAATATGCGTTTCCTTTCCGGACGATTGCTCACGCCTACCGCTTAGAAGAACGGCTGAGAATTTTGGAAGAGTCGGAAACAGATAAGATTCGCATCGCCATTGTGGGGGCGGGTTATTGTGGGGTTGAATTGGCTTGCAAGTTGGCGGATCGCCTTGGCGAACGAGGTCGCATCCGGTTAATTGAACAAGCTGATATGATTCTCCGGACATCGCCAGAATTTAACCGGGAAGCGGCGCGAAAAGCTTTGGAAGAAAGGGGTGTGTGGATTGATTTGGACACCGCTGTGGAGTCGATGACACCGACTACGATCTCGCTAGTGTACAAAGCACAGGTAGACCCAATCCCAGTGGATTTAGTGCTGTGGACGGTGGGAACGCAAATGGCAGAGGCAGTGCGATCGCTCGAACTCAAACACAATCAACGCGGTCAAATTACCACTACGCCGACTCTACAAGTGGTTGACTATCCAGAAATCTTTGCCCTTGGCGACCTTTCGGACGCTCGCGACGCTGACGGTCAGCAAATACCGGCAACTGCCCAGTCTGCCTTCCAGCAATCAGATTATACTGCCTGGAATATCTGGGCGTCGCTGACCGGGCGTCCTTTGCTTCCCTTCCGCTATCAGAGTTTCGGCGAAATCATGACCTTGGGGACGGATAACGCCACTTTCACCGGCATGGGAGTAAAGCTGGATGGTTCCCTTGCCTATCTCTTCCGGCGTCTGGCGTATCTGTATCGGATGCCAACGCTCAACCATCAGTTGAAAGTCGGATTCAATTGGATTGCCCAACCTTTGTTGGAAATGTTCTCGAAGTAATCCGGAATGCGGGGTCATCGGCTTGGAGTCAAAGGTGGGCAATGCCCACTTATACAGTTTCACTATATTTATCTCTTAGATTCTCATGTAGGGGCGCGAGGCTTTGTCTCGTGCCCTTACGTTTAGGAAGGAATTGACGCTCCCACGGCTTTAAGGAAGTAGAGCTGTGGGAGCATCAATACTGAGATAGGATTTATGACATGATGATGAATCTAATCGCTGGTTTTGTTGGGTTTGCGATCTTGAGATGGAACGCTAAGGTAGCATGAAGCGCCCCAAAGTTATTTTTCTCGATGCCGTGGGCACCATGTTTGGTGTAAGAGGTAGTGTAGGAGAGGCGTATAGCGCGATCGCCAGTCGGTTTGGCGTCCAAGTCTCTGCTGAGGTGGTGAATCCAGCCTTTTACCAAAGCTTTAAAGCCGCACCGCCGCCAGTTTTTCCAAGCGCAGAACCCCAAGAAATCCCGGACCGGGAATTTGAGTGGTGGAAAGCGATCGCGCTTTCCACATTTGAACAAGTTGGCGTCTTGCCCAAATTTTCCAACTTTCCCAGTTTTTTTAACGAACTCTACGCCTACTTCTCCACCTCTGAACCTTGGTTTGTTTATCCCGATGTTCTTACAGCTTTGGAACAATGGAGAGAAATGGAAATTGAGCTGGGTGTATTGTCAAATTTCGATTCGCGTATCTATTCGGTTTTGCAATCGCTGAATTTAATCGAATTTTTTACTTCTGTGACCATTTCCTCGGAAATTGGTGCTGCCAAACCCGATCCAAAAATTTTTGCCGCTGCGTTGGAGAAACATAACTGCTCGCCTGAGGAAGCATGGCACATTGGCGACAGTCATAAAGAGGACTATCGAGGAGCAAAAGCAGCCGGACTCAAGGGCATTTTTTTAAAGCGCACTGAGTAGAGGGTTGGGACATGATGTAACAGTGTAGTTGTGGCAGCGAAAAGCCACGTATAGCGCGATACGGTCAGCGATCGTTTTTCTCAAGTGCTACTGCCTGTAGTTTCACCATCGTGACTCAAGAGCAACTGTGCTAATCGAGCCATGCTACTGCATCATTTCTACTTGCTTGGAGCGATCGCGTAACTCGTCAACAAGGAGTCATAGATGTCTTTTCTACCTTATGAAAATTTCACTATTACAACTAATCTAGATTCAGAAGAAGTCAAGAGAATATTGGCTGATGTCATTGAACCGCCTAAGACGTTTAGAAATTCTTGGTCTTCGGCATCAAGATCGCATAAACTCTATGAAGGTAAAATTTATGATGATAGTTTCCAAATATCTAGAATTATCCATACCCGAAATTCATTTTTACCAATTATTAAAGGCAAAATTTCCCCTCAAGTTATTGGTTGCTCAATCAATATAACGATGAAATTGCATATTTTTGTATTAATATTTATGGGCTACTGGTTGAGTATGACTGGCAGCATCGGAGTAGGATTTCTATTGGCATTGCTATCAGATAGTCGAATGGGCATAGCTGGTTTGATGCCCCTTGGGATGTTTGTATTTGGTTGTCTTTTATGCATAA
Source organism: Trichocoleus sp. Lan (assembly GCF_039961855.1). Lineage (NCBI taxonomy): Bacteria > Bacillati > Cyanobacteriota > Cyanophyceae > Leptolyngbyales > Trichocoleusaceae > Trichocoleus > Trichocoleus sp. Lan. Next base: position 191,524 of record NZ_JAMPKA010000001.1, read on the forward strand.
TTCCTTTTAAAATTGAAGCCAAAAAATCTAAGGAGTTTTTATACAAGCTGTTCAGCGCTTAGTTTTCATAAAAATCACACGACAAAAGTATCTAAGAAAAATCCTTCGTTCCATTTGACTAGGAAGAAAGAGCATCGACCAACATTCAAGCAGTTTGATGGGAGCGATCGCGCTAATTTTGTAGCCAGATTAAAACTTGAGTCACTTAATTTTTTGCAGGTGTTACTTGGATGGTGCAAGGCTGACTGTTGCACTGCTGGATGTAAAGCCGATCCACATAAGGTTTCTGCCACCTTAAAGGAATCTCTAGTAAATCTCGCGTACCAGTCATGCTTTGTCCTACAAACATTAAGAGTGCAATGCAGCTCAAAATGATGTGAATGGTGCGCCAGCGATTTAACCGATCTTTGTAGATATCTTCAATAATTGCTAACGAAAAAATCATCAGCATTGCCGCTGCGATGCCGATGTAGTAGTGAGACACCAACCACTCGTTGTCCCGACGATAGACGCCTTCTTGGAAGCCGAGAATAATTAAACCTGCGCCGGTTAAGGTTGCAAAAACGCCGCGCCAGAGCCGCTGTTTGGCTTTGTAGAGCAATACTAAGGAGCCAATGGTAGCCGCAAACATTAGGACGATAAAGACAACTTGAAAAGGTTTCTGGCTCCAGATTTGCTTGCTCAAAATATGCTCAAAAATTGGATAAGCAAGTCCGATAAGGGTAACTCCGACAATAGCACCTGAGAGCCATTTGCCTAATTGGACGTGTTCTTGCCCAACCACTGGCGGAATTTTACTTTTGCCTTCTAAATTTTGTAAGCGGCGTTGGCGAGTCTGCCAAGCGCGGTTGACGACAATGCCAATCAGAGGGAAGACGACTGCAATTGCGATTGCGGGATGAAATAAAGCCGCCAAATCTGCAATTTCCATAACAACCTCAGTATGCGTTGATTTTTTAGCTACTGAAAGGGGCAAAGCCAAAGGTAGGGTTGAATAAGCGACACCAAATCACCACCGATCCAAACTCTGCTGGATTGACACTAGCAGGAATAGCATAGCGTTGAGTACCACTTATTTTTTGCAAGCGACCGATACTTGCATAATCTTTCTCTTTAATGCCATTTGTTGGAGGTTTTTCAGAACGATACAGAATGACGAATAAATCCAGACCATTGTCAGTTTTGAAAGCTCGATCTAACTCCAGATAGCGTTTTCCATTTTCTGTCCCCAAGCGCACAGTTCCTTGGGTATGATGTTCTGATCCCTGAAAAGTCCCAGATTTTGTAGGCGTCTGTGCTACCGATGTAGCAGATGAGCCAGTTAATGGTGCAGTCTGAACATTTGGCTGATTAAAATTGGCTTCTATTGTATTACCTTTTAGCTTTAATGATTACTAAGCTTATCTGGTGTTTAAACAGTTTTATTAACCCCTAGTAATTAAGTAAAACTTTAGAGTATAGATAAAAGTTGTAACTACTATAAAAAACGACATTACGTATTATCTAATATTTTTTCAATTTGTGTTTAATTGAAAATTAGTATATTACTATTAATTTCAAGGAAACCTAAAATTAACTGATTATCAAACAACTTTGAATTAGGAAAGTACAGCGATGACGACTTCATACATTAAAAATAAAATCTCAAAGCGTCAAGTCCTAAAACGAATTTTCCGCCTTCGGATGGCAACGCTGCTCATGGTAGGAATTGTTGTCTTCGCAGCTGCGATCGCTACTGCGTGGTTTGCGGGTGAAGGGAAAATTAGTCAGATATTTGCCGAACTCAATACTTTACAAGAGAATCCACCCATGTGGCTGCAAGCGCCCATGAAGAGTGAATACTTGCTAGTTCCTACGGTTGCTCTGCTAGTAATTGTTTTGATAGTAATGAAAATCTCTCCAAAAACCGATGCTTGGTCTCGGTTTTTTGTAGTGGGGATTTTGCTGGGGTTAACGGGTCGATATATTGTATGGCGATCGCTATCTACTCTGAATGTTGCTGATCCTCTAAATGGTGTCTTCAGCTTGGGGTTATTTTTCATGGAAATGTTGATGTTAAGTAGTAGTACGATCCAGCTTTTTTTGATGCTAAACGTAAAGGAGCGACATCGTGAAGCTGACCAGATGGCGAAAAGTGTGATTGATGGCAGCTTTATGCCAACCGTTGATATTCTTATTCCTACTTACAATGAAGCTGTATTTATTGTTAAACGCACAATTATTGGTTGCCAAGCTTTAGATTATCCCAATAAAACAGTTTATTTACTGGATGATACAAGACGGCCAGAAATGCATAAATTGGCTGAGGAGTTGGGCTGCGAATATAAAACTAGACTTGATAATAGACATGCAAAAGCCGGTAATTTAAATCATGCATTCCCTCAAACAAGTGGAGAATTAATTGTTGTGTTTGATGCAGACTTTATTCCGACTAAAAACTTTCTTACTCGCACTGTAGGTTTTTTTCAAGATGAAACAGTTGCCCTGGTACAGACACCCCAAAGCTTTTATAACTCCGATCCAATTGCCTACAATTTAGGATTAGAACACGTCCTAACGCCAGAAGAAGAAGTGTTTTACCGACAAATTCAACCGATTCGGGATGCAGCTGGTAGTGTTATTTGCTCTGGAACTTCTTTCATTGTTAGGCGTAGTGCTTTAGAAGCAGCGGGTGGCTTTGCCACCAACTCCTTAAGCGAAGATTACTTCACCGGCATTTGTTTATCTGCCCAAGGCTACCAATTAATTTACCTAGATGAAAAGTTAAGTGCTGGATTAGCCGCAGAAAATATTGCCGCTCATGCTACTCAGCGACTACGGTGGGCACAAGGCACTTTACAAGCGTTCTTTATTGAGGAAAATCCGTTAACGATTTCAGGACTTAGTCCTCTGCAAAGGCTGGCTCATTTAGAAGGATTATTACATTGGTTTACCAGTTTGTCGCGGGTTTATTTCCTGTTTATACCCTTGGCTTATTCGTTTTTCGGTGTTATTCCTATTCGGGCAATGACTGGTGAATTATTATATTACTTTTTACCTTACTATGTCGTGCAACTTTCAGTTTTTTCCTGGTTAAATTATCGTTCTCGATCAGCTTTGCTCACGGATATTTACACGTTGGTGCTTTGCATTCCTTTAGCACTAACTGTAATTCAAGCAATGCTGAAGCCTTTTTCTAAAGAGTTTAAGGTAACGCCTAAGGGAATATCACGCGATCGTTTTTCTTTTAACTGGAATTTAGCATGGCCTTTGATTATTTTGTTTATAGCAAGTGCTGTCAGTTTGTGGCGAAATTTAGGAATGTGCATAATAACGGGTAATTGGCAAAGGCTAGAAGCTTACGGAGCAACTGAAGTGTATAAAGGTATCGGGTTGGGTTGGATTTGGAGCGGTTATAACTTGTTAATGATTGGCATTGCATTGTTAATTTTATTAGATGTTCCTAAACCAAATATTTATGAATGGTTTGATTTGCGGAGGGTTATACGTCTGAATGTTGCTGGGCAGAATTTTTGGGGTGTTACTACCATGATTTCGGAAGCAGGCACTCAAATTGCCTTAACCCACGGAGGGCTAGCGAATAATACCAGTGAAATGTTGCCAGTGACATTAGAAATTATGGAAGAACAATTAGAATTGCAGGGCAAAATTATCTACACCGGATTTAGATGTGAGTATCCAACTGTGCGGGTGATTTTTGAAAAACTGACCCTCAAACAATATCGGTGTTTGGTGGAAATGCTATTTTGTCGCCCAGGTCAGTGGAAGCGCCGGGAGACTCCTGGAGAATTTGGCTCTTTATTACTGATTTTCAAAATTTTACTTCGTCCACGAATTTTATTTGATAGAGAGCAAGAAGTGAGAGCGATCGCTGTCTCCAAAATTTAATGACTGTCCGCAAAAGCGATATCTACATTTCCCCAAAAGACTGTTTAGAAGGCGATCAGAGGGGCGATGGGTTCTCTATCCCTACGGCGGAGGGGAAGAAGTTCACTTGGCTAGTGTTGATTTTAGGTGCGCGATCGCAACCTTGTATGAAGATGTATTAGCGCTTAGTTGATCGCTGAGTTACCCGCCCGGTTAGCGATAAATTGATTAATTGGCTAACTCATCCAGCGCAGCCTCTTGCCAGCGCTAAGATCGTTAAGCACTGTTTCGCTCTGCCCTCATGTCTGACCGTGTCAATCTTTCGGATGCTTTACCAACTGAGTCCTCAAATGGGCACCATTCCACGGGTGTAAATCAAAACAGCCAGAACGCGATTCGCATTCGCGGCGCTAGGCAGCACAACCTGAAGAATATCGATCTGGAACTACCGCGAGATCGCTTGATTGTCTTTACTGGCGTCTCTGGTTCTGGCAAGTCTTCCCTCGCCTTTGATACCATCTTTGCAGAAGGACAGCGGCGCTACGTGGAGTCTCTGAGTGCCTACGCGCGGCAATTCTTAGGGCAGTTGGATAAGCCAGATGTGGATGCGATTGAGGGACTTAGCCCTGCAATTTCGATTGACCAAAAATCGACATCTCACAACCCCCGCTCAACGGTTGGTACGGTAACGGAGATTTACGACTATCTGCGGTTGCTGTTTGGACGCGCGGGTGAACCCCACTGTCCCCTCTGCGATCGCTCGATTGCACCTCAGACGATTGATGAAATGTGCGATCGCATCCTGGAACTGCCCGATGGCACTCGCTTCCAAATCTTAGCCCCTGTAGTGCGCGGCAAAAAGGGCACCCATCAAAAATTACTCTCCAGCCTGGTTTCTGAAGGATTTGCTCGCGTCAGAGTTGATGGAGAGGTGTTTCAACTGTCCGATTCTATTGAACTAGATAAAAATTATACACACACGATTGAAATTGTCGTTGACCGACTGATTAAGAAACCCGGTATTCAGGAGCGTCTAACCGACTCTCTCAGCACTTGTCTGCGTCATGCCAGTGGAATTGCGGTCATTGAGGTATTAAATGATACATCGAACCCCAAACAATCCGACCAATTAAATAATTCGTATACGGAAAATACCACAAAAAATGAAAGTGGGCAAGAAAACTCTACAAACGCTGAGAATTCCCATCAGGAAAGCTCCAATGAATTAGTCTTTTCAGAAAACTTTGCTTGCCCGGAACATGGGGCGGTGATGGATGAACTTTCTCCGCGATTGTTCTCCTTTAACTCCCCTTATGGTGCTTGTCCTCAGTGTCACGGATTGGGTAGCTTGCGGACATTTTCACCAGAGTTATTGGTACCTTTTCCGGAGTCGCCCGTGTATGCTGCGATCGCGCCTTGGTCAGAAAAGGATAATTCTTACTATCTCTCCCTTCTATACAATGTCGGACAAGCGTATGGCTTTGAAATTCAGACACCTTGGAATCAGCTAACAGCAGAACAGCAGCACATCATTATGCATGGTGCTGACAAATCAATCTGGAACGAAAGTCGAAATGATTTTAGACGGTATGCAGGCGTTATTGCTATCCTCCAGAAACAATACGATGAAACCAGTTCCGAACTCATTAAACAAAAAATGGAGCAATATCTCGTCGAGCAGCCGTGTGAAGTGTGCGCCGGGAAGCGATTGAAACCGGAAGCCTTGGCTGTGCGATTGGGACAGTATCGGATGCTCGATTTGACAAGCGTTGATATTGGGGAAAGTCGAGAAAGAATCAATAATTTGAAATTGAGCGATCGCCAGTTTCAAATAGGCGATTTGGTACTTAGAGAAATTAAAGCTAGGCTGCAATTTCTCCTTGATGTTGGCTTAGATTATCTGACGCTTGACCGTCCGGCAATGACACTTTCGGGTGGGGAAGCGCAACGAATTCGCCTTGCAACTCAAATCGGTTCGGGTTTAACCGGCGTCCTCTACGTGTTAGATGAACCGAGTATCGGACTGCATCAGAGAGATAATGGGCGCTTGCTGCAAACTTTAATTAAACTCCGCGACTTGGGCAATACATTAATTGTGGTCGAGCATGATGAAGAAACGATTCGTGCCGCTGACCACATTGTTGATATTGGTCCTAGTGCGGGCGTTCATGGTGGAAGAATTGTTTCTCAAGGTGACTTGGAGACATTGTTAGCAGCAGAAGATTCCCTAACAGGTGCTTATTTGTCGGGACGGCAAGTGATTGAAACACCTGCACAGAGGAGAGAGGGAAATGGGCGATCGCTAATTCTCAAAAATGCCTACCGCAACAACTTACAAAATATAGATGTCGAAATTCCACTGGGTAAACTTGTCTGCATCACCGGCGTTTCTGGTTCCGGCAAATCTACTCTAATTAACGAATTACTTTACCCAGCCTTACAACACCACCTCACCCGCAAAGTTCCCTTCCCGAAACATTTGGAAGCCATCAAGGGATTGAACGCAATTGATAAAGCAATTGTCATCGACCAATCTCCAATTGGACGTACCCCTCGTTCTAATCCAGCTACCTATACAGGTATATTTGATGCGATTCGAGATGTATTTTCACAAACGATAGAAGCAAAAGCGAGAGGTTACAAACCGGGGCAATTTTCTTTCAATGTTAAAGGTGGACGCTGCGAAGCTTGTGGCGGACAAGGCGTGAATGTGATTGAGATGAATTTTCTGCCAGATGTCTACGTACAGTGCGAAGTTTGTAAAGGCGATCGCTACAACCGAGAAACTTTACAGGTAAAGTACAAAAACAAGTCGATTTCTGATGTTCTCAACATGACCGTAGAAGAAGCTTTGGAATTTTTTATAAATATCCCTAAAGCATCAACACGGTTGCAAACTTTGGTAGATGTGGGACTCGGTTATATCCGTTTAGGACAAACTGCACCTACTCTCTCTGGTGGTGAAGCGCAACGAGTGAAGTTAGCCTCGGAACTCTCTCGTCGTGCTACCGGGAAGACGCTTTATTTAATCGATGAACCGACAACGGGTTTATCTTTTTACGATGTCCACAAGTTGCTAGATGTGTTACAGAGATTGGTAGATAAAGGCAATTCAATTTTAGTCATCGAACACAATTTAGATGTAATTCGTTGCGCCGATTGGGTTATCGATTTGGGACCGGAAGGGGGGAATAAAGGTGGAGAGTTAATTGCGATGGGAACTCCAGAAAAAGTGGCGGACAATCCGAGGTCTTATACCGGGCAATATTTGAAACAAGTGTTGCAGCAGCATCCCCCAAAATGACAACTTTTAATTTGTCAATCTACTAACCGCGATCGCGCAATACCAGTCCAGAAATCGACAGATTTTTAATACTGGCTTTTCGCCAGATGCCTGTCTGGAAAAAGGTGAATTTTCTTAAGGAAGTAACTAAAGGAATTCAGCAATGGGCTTTGATAGCTGAAAATCTAAAACTTGCGTTGGTTGTTTTTTTCCTCAACCCAAAACACATAAACAATGGTTGGGTTTCACTGTCGTTTAACCCAACCTACTCGCTAACATTTCGCTAACATTCGGTAGGGGCTTTTGATTGCCATACCCCTACAGGTGTACCGCACCCAGCCGAAAACTGCAATATTGAAAGCAAAGTAAGTCAAGTTTTTCTGCCAATTAGAAGATAAGTTGTCATCTCACCTTTGCCTTTGACATGGATAAGACCCCGTTCCTCAAAAACATATTCGTCTCGTAATAACTCATAGGTAGTGGCAGTGACTTGAATTCGACCCGCAAGACCGTGAGATTCCATCCGAGAAGCTGTATTTACCGTATCGCCCCACAAATCATAGATAAACTTTTTGATACCAATGACGCCAGCAACGACGGGTCCCGTACTAATGCCGACTCGAATCTGAAAATTTTTCGCATTTTTGAGGTTAAATAGCCCGATCGCATCTTGCATATCCAGCGCCATGTCAGCTATCGCCTGGGCATGATCGCTGCGGGGCATTGGCAAACCGCCGACAACCATATAGGCATCCCCAATTGTCTTTATTTTCTCCAAACCATGCAGTTCGGATAGGCGATCGAACGCAGAAAATATCTTGTTGAGTAATTCGACAAGTTCGGTGGGTGATGTATCGGCAGAAAGTTGGGTAAAGCCAACAATATCAGCAAACAAAACGGTAACTTCGGCAAAGCTATCGGCAATTGTGCTTTCCTGAAGTTTTAATCGCTCGGCAATCGGGGCAGGTAAGATATTGAGCAGCAGCAGTTCCGATTGTTCCTGTTGATAGCGCAGTGCTTCTTCTGCGACCTTGCGATTGGTAATATCTTGGACAGTGCCTTCGTAGTAAAGGATTCTCCCTTGAGAATTCTTTACCGTGCGGGCGGTTTCCAAAATCCAGATAGTGCTGCCGTCCTGGCGGTAAATTTGAGACTCAAACCGAGATACAGAATCATACTTTTGCATGGCAGCAATAAATTCCGTTCGTCGGTTTGGGTCAACATAAAGTTGCCGCTCAACGCTCGTCACATTGGCGATTAATTCCTCCGGGGACGAGTAGCCATAAAGGCGTGCGAGGGCAGGATTCGCACTGATGAAGCGTCCATCCGGTGTCGTTTGAAAAATGCCTTCAACTGCGTTTTCAAAGATGCTGCGATATCGTTCTTCGGCTTGCCGAAGTGCGCCTTCCACTTGCTTGCGCTCGGTAATGTCGCGGGAATTAACCACGATGCCTGCCACGAAGGGATCGGCTAGCAAATTGCTCCCAGTTGATTCTAGAAAACACCAGGAGCCGTCTTTTCGGGGAAAACGATATTCGATGGAAAAAACACTCTGAGGGTTGTTAAGCGCCTCATGGAAAGCTTCTAAAACGCGGCGACGATCCTCTGGGTGAATCATGCCCAAGGTGTGTACCCCGGTCAATTCCTCTGGTTGGTAGCCCAAAATACTCACAATCGAAGGACTTTGATAGCGGGTAATGCCATCTGCGTCATAAATGGCGATCAGATCCGAACTGTTGAGAATCAGCGAGCGAAATTTCGCTTCACTGTTAGCGAGGGCGGTTTCTGCTTGTTTGCGATCGCTCGCTTCCATTGCCAAAGCAGCCATATACGCTAAATAAGTCGCAAAGTTCTGATCCTCCAACGCCCACTGCCTTTGCGTACTCATGTGTTCCAGACAAAGCACCCCCATCGTCCGTCCACCTACCCGAATCGGGACATCCAACATCGAAGCAATGCCTAAAGGAGCTAAATAAGCCGCGGAAAACTCCTTCGTCCGAGGATCGGTATGGGCATCAGAAGCCGCGATCGCGCGTTCCTCTTCTAGTGCTTGGAAATAGCCCGGATAGTCTACTCGGTACAGCTCCATGCCCCAGCTATGCCGCTCCTGAGTGACTTCGTACAAGTCAACGCAGAGCAATTTTGGATTGGGTTGGGATGTGGTAAAAGCCGGTTCCTGAGTCTCAACGATTTCTTGTTGATAAAGCCAGATACTCGCTCGTGCGACGCCCAGCGTGTTTGTGGCTGTCTCGGTAATCTCCTGCCAAGCCGCGATCAAATCGCCCGTGTATAAAGCCTGACACGTAGCCAGTTCCATCAGCGCCCGCTGCTGTCTGCAAAGCCGAGTCTCGCTTTCTTGGAGTGCGGCTTCCGTCTGCTTGCGCTGAATGACGGAACCCAGCTGAGCCGCAACGCCCGATACTAGCTCCACCATCTGCCGGTCTTCTTCCTGGCTGTCGAAGCTGAAGAAAACCAGAACAGCTAGCACTTGTGGCTGCTGTAGAGGCCCCCCAGCGCTTTGCCCGTCCTGAATCGGCAGGGGGGACGATTCCCAAAACGTTGCCGCAATAATCGGAATGGCGAAACTTGCTTTCAATCCGCTTTCTCGTGCAATTGCGACACGATCAAAAACGGCTGGTGGCTGAATTGAAACATCATCAATCCACTCTGGCTGCTGCGATGACCAAACTCGTCCCGGCAATCCGTTCCAGGATGCAAAAGTGAGCTTCTGGCTGAAGTGTCTGAATTTCTTCAAGGCGGGGGATACTTTCTCCTTACCGCCATACCAACCCCGACTGCATTCAAGAAAGTCACCCGTTGGGTGGGGAATCCAAGCTTCCCCAAAACTCCAGCCGATTGTCTCGCAAACCTTGCCCAGCGTGACTTGCAAAGCTGAGTGAAAATCTGAGGCATCCGCGATCGCTTGCGTCGTCGTCTGCAACAAACGGATTTCTTCTTGGGCTTGTTTGCGATCGCTAATATCTCGAACCACGCCACACACGACCTCTCTGCCACCATAGGAAATCGAGTTGGCACTCACTTCCACATCCACCAGCGTTCCATCTTTACGCCGGTAGCGTCGTTCGCCTAGGTAGTGCTGTTTATCGGCTAGGATTTGGTTGATATTTAAGTCAGCGCTGTCTTGGGTGTGGGGAATGAGATCGTAAAGGGTCAGCTGTAGAATTTCTTCATGGCTGTAACCGAGCAAGCGATTAAAGGCAGTATTGGCTTCCAGAATTTGAGAAGAGCGAGCATCAATCAGAACAATCCCTTCTGAAGCTTGCTCAACCACGGCGCGATGACGTTCTTCGCTTTCAATGCGATCGCGTCCAGATTTTTCCAACGCTTCTAGCATCCCATTAATCGTCAGTGCCAAGCTGGACAATTCATCCTTTCCGGGCGTCGATACCCGCAGCGAAAGATCGCTACTCGCGCCAATTTTCCGAACTTCCCCACTCAAAGCTGCCAACCGAGATAGCACCAATCGCTCTATCAGCAGCAGCGTCACTCCACCAAATACCAGTCCTACTACCAACAGACACAAGATGAGATAGACTAGGCGAATCTTTCCTTGCCTGTAGATTTCTCTGGGGACATCCACCCGCAACAGCAAAGCCGGTTTGCCATAAATGTCTTTAATCCGGGCGTATCCAGAAATCGTGTCTTCATCGCGCGATCGCACCAGAATTGGGCGTTGTTCTGAAAAAGCAGAACGCACGGCTTGAAAGTCAGCAGGCATTTGAGAATCGTTCATCCCGTACATCATCACGGGCAAACGGTTAATTCTTGCCAACTTCTCGATCGTTCGATCGTCTATATAGCGCCCGAAGATCAAAGTTCCTCGGATAGAACCTTTGCCATTTGAAGGCAAAATCGGCTGCGAACTAACCAGCATTGGCCCTTCCGGAAGCAGAATGATTCCCGACAGGATGCGATGAGAATTGGGACGCTCTAAAAGCTGGTCGTTGAGAGCCAGGTGTTCTTTGAGGGCCGGTGGAATCGGTGTTTTTTTCTGACTTTTCAGATCGAACCCAGTCCCAAAGACAATTTCACCGCTGTTATTGATATACAGCACCAAGTTGATCTGCAAGTTGTAGAGCGATTCTGGATTTAGATTCGACTCCCGATAAGCTTGGTTTGGGTTGTTAATAAAGTTGTAGGTGTCATCCCACGCCGACCAATCGAGAAATCCAGAACTAAAGTCATCGCCAGTTTGGGCAAAAACATTCAGAACTGCCTTAACCATCTGACGGGTATTTTGATCCTCAGCGTGCTTGAGGCTCCGCAACAAAACGATGGAAGAGGTAGCATATAGCACCCCTACCAGACCGACGAGTGTCGCGCCAATGACCATTAGTGTCTTCGTTCGCAGTCTCATGCTTTAGTGCTGAGTCCGTCCTGTAAAGGCGGGTTGACCCGTCCTAGCTAAGTGTTGAGAGGGGAAGTCAAATTATCTCCTTTATTGTTCCTCGTAAACTCGGCATTCGATACGATTTCTGCCAAAATCTACCTCCAGACGTTTGACGAAAAGCGGGATCGCTAAATACTGCGTCAACAAGCTGTGTTCGAGAAGCACCCTGGATGGCGAAAACCCCGAAACCCAACAGGAGGAAGGTTAGGGTTGGATGCCAACATCCTAGCTGCGTTCAGAACGACAGCTACAGTCTCTAATCAATAACAACGAGAAACTACTTGACGATCCGGACGCGATCGCTCACTCTAAGTTGTTAACTGTAGGACTTCCCCTAGAGTTTTCTCTAGACGGAATCGATGAACGCTAAAGCTAGATATACCAATAGTGTAGTAATGGCTTGAAGGCGTAAGTCCTAAACTAACAGGTGTGAGTGAGTGAGGAGTGAGTCTAATGCTAAGCTGGGAGCCGACTCCTGTCGGGATGCCTTCTTCTGGGTACCCCAATCTTTCCCAAATACAGCGAGAAAATTTTACAGCGCTCAAGGAACGGGCTTGGGTAGAAATTGATTTAGCCGCTTTAGCTCATAATGTGCGGCAGCTGAGGCGTTTTCTCTCCCCAAAAACGGCACTGATGGCGGTGGTGAAGGCGGATGCTTATGGTCATGGTGCCATTACGGTTGCCGAGATTGCTTGCCAAGCCGGTGCAAGTTGGCTAGGTGTTGCCACGATTCCAGAGGGAATTCAACTGCGGGAAGCGGGGATTCAGGCACCGATTTTGATTTTAGGTGCCAGTAATACGACCGAGCAAGTGCAAGCGATCGCTCACTGGGATTTGCAGCCGACTCTCTGCACGCCTCAGCAAGCTTTAGTCTTTTCCGAGACATTAGGCACTTTAAATCGTTCTTTAGCGGTTCATGTAAAATTAGATACCGGGATGTCTCGCCTAGGCACTCCCTGGCAGCAAGCAGCGGAGTTTGTCTCCTTGGTGCAGCGATTGCCCCATCTCAAAATTTCCAGTATTTATTCTCATCTAGCAACGGCTGACAGTCCAGATCCCACGGGAATGAGACAGCAACAAGACAGATTTGAGGAAGCGATCGCTCTTATCAAAACTACAGGAATGACGCCTCCCCGTCTGCACCTCGCCAACTCAGCTGCCGCTCTAAGCGACCCAAGCCTACACTACGACATGGTGCGAGTGGGTTTAGCAACCTACGGTCTTTACCCCGCGCCCCATCTAAAGTCTGTCATCGACCTCAAACCCGTCATGAAAGTAAAAGCACGGGTAACGCAAGTAAAAAATATTTCAGCAGGTACGGGAGTCAGCTACGGGCATCAGTTTGTCGCTAGCCGGGATATGCGCCTCGCCGCGATCGCCATTGGCTACGCCGACGGGGTTCCCCGCAACCTCTCCAACAAAATGCAAGTTTTGCTCCGAGGTCAGCAGGTGCCGCAAATCGGCGCGATTACAATGGATCAGCTGATGCTGGATGTCAGCGCAATCCCCGATTTACAAACTGGCGAAGTCGTCACTCTGCTGGGGCAAGAAGGAAACGCCGGAATTTCTGCGGATGACTGGGCGGCGACTTTAGGCACGATTTCCTGGGAAATTCTCTGCGGCTTCAAGCATCGCCTCCCTCGCGTGGCAGTCGGTCAACCCCTGGAATCAGAACAGGCTACACCGTCTTGACGCAACTTGAAATACTCGCAAGTCTTTGCTTCTAGATGCCGGGGTACGACACTGCCGTACCCCCACCGAGAATAAGAATAGCCGAGAATAAGAATAGTGGCAGACAAAAATTCATTTCCTCTGCCAATTTTTATTCGTTAAGCTGGTCAAGATATGGTCTTGCCATTCACCTTGAATAAATAAATATTTTCTAGCATATCCTTCAACAACAAATTCTAATTTTTTCAGTAAATTAGCACTCCGGTGATTGTGGGGTAGATAATTTGCCATCACCCGGTGCATATCTAATTGTGCAAAGACATCATTTATGGCAAAGTGCAATGCTTCCGTCATATACCCTTTACCTTGTTCAAATTCTGCTAAATTATAGCCCAAATAACAAAATTGGGCAGCACCCCGCATAAACCCGTGAAAACTAACATTGCCAATAATTTCTGAGAAATTCCCATTCTTGAAAATAAATAATTTTAAAGAGCGATCGCATTCAAATTCTTTAATGTTTTTCTCAACTTGCTCTTGCCAAAACTCATGGGTTAAAAAATTATCAGGCCAAAAAGGTTGCCAGGGAGATAGATGCCCTTGATTATTCCGGTAAAATTTGACAATCTCAGGCACATCTTCTTGAGTTCCCATCCGTAATAACAATCTAGGCGTATAAATTAGCTTAAATTCCGAATTCATTCCAGTATTCTTATAAAAAAAGATATATTAATTGGAAGTGAAAAACGATTGAAAATGGATATTATTTCTGTTGAAGCTGCATCGCAGTTATGGAACTACCTGATTGGCCAAGCGTATTTTAAGATTCTACAGAACCTTCTCTGGGCAGCGACAATTCTGCTGCTCACCCGATTAGCTGTAGGTTGGGTAGGAGGTCTTACCCGCAAAGCGCTAAGTCGCACAGAGCCAACCTTACGCAAGTTCTTGATTCAGGTAGCCGAGATTTTCACGCTGGTCGTCGGGATGGTCGCCGTTCTCAACCGGTTGGGAATCGAGACGACCAGCGTTGTCGCGGTAGTGGGGGCGGCTGGTTTAGCAATCGGCTTAGCATTGCAGAATACCTTATCTCACTTTGCCGCTGGTGTGATGCTGATTAGTTTGCGCCCGTTTGAGGTAGGGGATTTTATTGAAGGGGCGGGGGCTGCTGGGGTAGTGGATGCCATCGGCATTTTCTCGACTACGCTAGTAACGCGAGACAACGTAGTAATTACAGTGCCGAACGGGCAATTATTCAGCGGGACGCTGAAAAATACCACCGTACTCGGCAAGCGACGAGTCGATTTAGACATTGATATTGGCGATCGCCCGATCGAACCGACTATCACCCTACTTTTGTCTTTAATTCAACCCCATCCCTTAGTTTTGGAAGAACCAAAAACGACCTGTCACGTTGCTTCCATCTCAGCAACCGGAACAATTTTATATCTCCGTCCTTGGTGTGCATCTGAAGCCTACGATCACGTCCGTTCCGAAGTACAACAGCTGGTGAAAGAAGCTCTGCGAGAGCCAGAATTGTCACTGTAGTCTTCTGCCTACTCCTGAAGGGCGCGGGATCATTCTTGCTCCTTCATCTTCATTATTTTCCCGTGAATCGGCAGTTCAATCCGAAACTCTGTTCCTTGTCCTGGTTCAGACAGACACTTCAGTCCCCCGCCATGCTTCTCAACGATAATCTGGTAGCTAATCGACAATCCGATTCCCGTGCCTTTCCCTACAGGCTTCGTCGTGAAAAATGGATCGAATATCTTTGCCCTAATCTCTTCCGGTATGCCAGGGCCATTATCCGCAATGCGAATTACTACATGAGATCGGTCAGAAGAAAGGCTGGTGCTAATGCGAATCCAAGCACTGCTAGTGGGTAGAGACACGATTAATCGTGTCTCTAGGTCAGTTGTTGTTTCACGAATGATTGACGGCTGACTATTGACCATTGACAACTCTAGAGCATCCACCGCATTACTCAAGATATTCATAAATACCTGGTTCAAGGGACCTGCGTAGCACTCAACGGGTGGAAGGACTCCGTACTCTTTAATCACTTCAATGCCGAGATTTTGGGCTGTGGGTTTAAGCCGATGCTGAAGGATTAAAAGCGTGCTATTAATCCCTTCGTGGATATCAACTCGTCTCATCTCGGCTTCATCCAATCGGGAGAAGTTTCGCAACGAAAAAACAATTTGATGGATACGGTCAGTACCCACTTTCATAGAAGCCAAAGTTTTTGGTAAATCTTCTACTAGAAAGTTCACATCAATTGTTTCTGCTTTTTTTTGAATCTCGCCATCGGGATGGGGATATTGCTTTTTGTAGAGGTTTAGCAAATCGAGGAGATCCCGAACATAGGCACTAACATAGGGCAGGTTGCCGTGAATAAAGTTGACAGGGTTGTTAATTTCATGGGCGACACCAGCAACCAATTGACCCAAACTCG
The DNA here is from genome assembly GCF_039961855.1 of Trichocoleus sp. Lan. Taxonomy (NCBI): domain Bacteria; kingdom Bacillati; phylum Cyanobacteriota; class Cyanophyceae; order Leptolyngbyales; family Trichocoleusaceae; genus Trichocoleus; species Trichocoleus sp. Lan. Next base: position 207,208 of record NZ_JAMPKA010000001.1, read on the forward strand.
ACATTTTTTCGCTCTGAATCAGTTGGGCTTGAGTATTTCGTAATGTCTTGAGGGTTTGCAGCAGTCGTTGATTACTGCGGCGGAGTGCTTGCTCTACTCGCCGACTCTTGCTGACAGTCCGTTCTAATTTATCCAGGTTAATCCGTAACTCCATCTGGCTGACCACTTGACGCCCCAACGCCCGCAGTGCCTCCATCTGTTCGGGGGTGAGATGACGTGGAATCCGGTCAATCGCGCAGAGGGTGCCGACAGCATAGCCATCAGATGTTACCAAAGGGGTACCCGCATAAAACCGGATATTGGTGTCTGAGGTCACGAGCGGGTTGTTGGAAAACCGCCGATCTTCTAAGGCATTGGGCACAATCAACAACTCATCTGGTTGCACCAAGGCATGGGCGCAGAATGCCACGTCTCTTGGCGTTTCCGTTGCTTCTAGACCGATTTTTGATTTGAACCACTGCCGATTAGAATCGACGAGGCTGACTAAAGCAATGGGAGTGCCACAAATATAGGCTGCCAGAGCCGTCAAATCGTCAAATGCTTCTTCAGGAGCAGTATCAAGAATCTTGTAGCGATTCAGCGCTTTGAGCCTATCTGCCTCATTGATGGGGATGGGTGGGCTGCTGCTGATTTCCTCTGTCGGTTTCGATGGGGTGAGGTTGATTTGATTCAATTCAGAATCGATTGAGGCGTCTTGTCGGAGGGGCTGACGACGTAACTGGCGACGTTTTTTTCTAAAAAGACGACTGTAAATGGTTTGAATAGCGTTCAAAAGAAGGTTCCATGCTGTTGTAAATAGCCGTTTCACGCTGGTATTCTGCACGGTTAATTAGAGATTATCATAGGTCATTCATACCCTTTCTTTAATTGATTGTAGGTATATGAACGTAGGCACACGACTATGCGCTCTTACTAAAGTCACAAGTACAAAGTGAATTGGTATCAACGTTAATTGGTATCAACGTGAATTACTATCAACGCCACGAGCGGTACTGTGTTACTTGAGGTTAACACCATTTTAGGTTGAGGATTTTGGATGGGAAAAGGGAACTTAGAATCGGATTGTAAAATTTAAATAAAGTATATATATAACAACATCATCCAATTCCAACCCATTATTTTATTTATTCCAATCACTAATAAATTGCAACCAATCTCCTCAAAATCCGGATAATTTGAGAGCGAGCAACACTCAAATGGTTGCTTTAAAAAGGGAATTTTTCTAAATAATCATTCTGTAGATCTAGAATAATTTTTATTTGGAAAAAAGTATACAGTAAAACAAAGGCTTCTAGTTGTACTAATCTTACTCGTACAACTAGAAGTCTTTGTAGGGTATTTCCAGGACAAGCTGCTGCGTAATTAGGCGCTGACTTGAGTGACTAATTCTAATTCTGGTGCAGGTTGTTCTTTCAATAACTGGGTGTAAAGGTCGCTTAGTTGAGTCGCTACGCCATCCCAACTAAACATCTTCTCTACCCGAACTCTTGCCTTCTCACCTAGCTGCTTGCGCCATTCTGGATTGGCGAGAATGCGGTCAATCGCGGCTGCAAACGCTACGGCATCTTTCGGGGGTGCCAGTAAACCCGTTTCTTCGGGGACGACGGTGAACTGGAGTCCGCCGACATCACTAGCAACGACGGGCGTTCCAGAAGCCATTGCTTCAATTGCTACTAAACCGAAGGGTTCGTAATGACTGGGTACGACACAAACATCAGCGGCGGCGTAGTAAGCGGGCAGAGTGTCGTCACCCAACCGTCCGGGGAAGGAGGTGATGTCTTGCAGCCCCAGTTCGCCGACAATTTTTTCAATGCGATCGCGTTCGATACCGTCACTTTGACCGGGACGAGAACCCCCGCCGATAAATAGTTTTAGGTTGCCCTGCTGGCGCATCTGGGACTTACCAACGGCGCGAACGAGTGTTTCAATTCCCTTGCGGCGATCAAATCGACCCACATAGAAGACCACGTTGGTATCGGCGTCGATTCCCAGTTTCTCTCTTGCTGCTTCGCGGGTGACGGAACCAAACTTGCGAATATCGGTGCCGCAGGGGATGATATCGATGTTGCCTTTTGTGGAAACGAGCGATCGCATATGTTCTTTCTCTTGCGGACTGGTGGCAACAATCCGTTCCGCTGTCTCTAAAACCTTTCTTTCTACCTCTAGCCGCGTGGTAGCAATCAAGGGAATCGTCGAAACTGACTTATATTTGACGGCTCCCAAAGAGTGGTAAGTATGAATTTGTTTGATGGGTTGAACTTTCTTCAGCTCCATTCCCACCCAAGATGAGAGCCAGTAATTTGTGTGTACTATAGAATATTCAATGCCTTCTTGCTGCTGAAACTTGAGCATCTGTTCGACAAACACTGGCAGATACTCAAACAAATTGTCTCTTGGGACAAACTCTTCAGGACCAGCTGTCAAGCGAATTGTTCGACAATTCGCGCTATGTTGAACAATCGTGGGTTGATCGCCACTAACTTTGCGGGTAAACATATCTACTTGCCACCCCTGTTGAGCAAGTGCCTCACCCACCTGACGTACATAAACGTTTTGACCGCCAGCCTCTTCTTTACCGATTTCAATTGCTGGATCTCCGTGGACGGAAATTAGAGCAATGTGCTGGTTGTTTGTGGAAAGCATATATTTATATCGATTTTTTCACTCAACGACGTTCAGGGCGAAGCAGGGGTTGACTATTCTACTTAGTTGCCTGTTTAGCCCACCGGAACTTAAGGAATCTTTACTTGTGCTAATAGGATAAGCTTCGCCGTTGATGATGAACATCAACTACGGGAGAGAATCTACTACCTGACTATATTCAACCTTCCGGGGGACGGGTGGGTATCATTGGGTATCATGACCTCCTCCCAAAGAAATAAAATTTTAAGCCAAAGGGCATATAAATCGCCAGAGTAGCGAATGGATTCCCATTTTTCCGTCCTCCAACGGTCAGGGAAGTGAAGATTTATAGATTTAATTGTGAAACGCGAGAATATTTAAATCGCCCAAGCCTTAGGGAAAGCGGGTTGTAAGCATTTATTAGATTTCTTTGTCAGCCATAAGAAATTTAACAATAGGTAATTATACTAAGGGAGCGGGAAAGAAGCAAACAGCCACAACGACGAGGATGAATCATGGCTTTCCCTGCAACTGCGAAGACTCACTCGGAACGATCGGGCATCAAAAAAAGAAAATTTTTTTGACAGCAGCACCAATTGATTAATATCTGCTATTATCTATATTTGTCACCTAGGAGAGGTGGCTGAGTGGTCGAAAGCGACAGATTGCTAATCTGTTGTACGGTTGGTAACTCCGTACCGAGGGTTCGAATCCCTCCCTCTCCGTTTTAAAAGCGAAAACAGACAAGTAGCGAAGCCCAATCGGGAAAAGCAAACGCCTCACTCTTGACGTCTCACAGCGATCGCTTCTGCTAGCTAAAATGTTGGCAGAAGTTATGGCTGTATTCTTAAACAACTGAGATCAATTAAAATATTTGATTTCAATCGTGGACTGTTGAAGAGTTAAACACCCAAATGAGCAGACCCGCTTCAGCCAAAAATATCAAACCGAGTTGGGCGATCGCCCTAGCAATTACCACTATTACGACAAGTTTTCTAACCGCTGCTTGCGAAAACCCCTCTCAAACAACGCCAGGTAATAACACGCCAACCAGTACAACCAGTAGCCCCGCCCAGACTACAGGTTCTACCCCAGCCACCAGCGGTTCCGGACTCAAGATTGGCTCACTGCTGCCGACCACTGGCGACCTATCTTCCGTAGGGCAACCCCTGCCAGATGCTATCCGCCTGTTAATAGACACCGTCAACAAGTGTGGCGGCGTCAATAGTCAGCCAGTCACATTTATTCCTGAAGATGACCAAACCGATCCCAACGCTGGCACCGCAGGAATGACCAAATTAACGGAAGTAGATAGAGTTGCTGGCGTCGTCGGTTCCTTTGCCAGCAGCGTTTCTAGTGCCGCCGTGCCTGTCGCTGTACGCAACAAGGTAATGTTTATCTCACCGGGTAGTACCAGCCCCGTTTTTACAGAACGAGCCAAAAAAGGAGAATTTCAAGGTTATTGGGCGCGGACGGCTCCCCCCGATACCTATCAAGCTCAGGCTTTAGCAAAACTAGCTAGTGACAGAGGATTTAAGCGCGTTTCCACCATCGTCATCAACAACGACTATGGAGTTGGTTTTGAACAAGAATTTGTACAAGCCTTTAAAAAATTAGGAGGCACTATTGTCAACAAACCAACTCGCTACGACCCCAAAGCCGCTACTTTTGAAAGCGACATACTAGAAGCGTTCAAGGACAAGCCTGATGCGGTGGCAGCAGTTGTTTATGCTGAAACCGGCAGCTTGCTCTTAAAATCTGCCTACGAACAAGGTCTAAGTAAAGGCGTCCAGGTGATGCTGACAGATGGTGCTTATTCGGAAGACTTTCCCGAACAGGTCGGCAAAACCAGCGATGATCAATTTATATTAACTGGGGCAATTGGCACGGTTCCCGGTGCTAATGGCCCAGCACTGGCTGAGTTCACCAAGATTTGGAAAGAGAAAACCGGAAGGGGATTGAGCGCCTATGTGCCTCATGCCTGGGATGCTGCCGCTTTGATGGTACTAGCAGCCGAAGACGCTAAATTAAATACCGGCGAAGGCATTAAAAGTAAGATTCGTGATGTCGCCAATGCCCCAGGAACGGAAGTCAGCGATGTTTGTCAGGCGCTAGAACTGGTGCGTAAGGGTGAGGAGATTAACTACCAGGGAGCTAGCGGTAACGTCGATATTGATGCAAACGGCGATGTGGTGGGTAGCTACGATGTGTGGGCGGTGGAACCTACAGGTTCCCTAGCCGTGACCGGCAAAGTCAGCCCTCAAGTAGCCGTAACCGAGAAAAAGTAAGAAAGTACAAAGGCAAAAGAAACAGGAGAAACCAAATTTTTCTGCTGTCTTTTGCCTTTGATTTTTACCTTCTCTAGAAACCAGGGAAGGTGTAACCCACGCCCAGAATTAGTCCCACTGGCACTTCATCGCTTTGAAATCCGATATTTAGAGCTGCATTTGCTGTAAATTGCCGTGTCAAAGGTACATCGACGCCACCCGTAACCAGGAAACCAATGTCGCTGTCATCACCCGTGGAAATCGTGACACCGCCACCCACGTAAGGGGCGAATCTGACGGGTTCAAACGGATCTGACTGTCGGATGTTAAAGTCGTAAGTCACTGGAAGCAGAAAGGTCGTATCGTCACCGAGTAGCACGGAAGGGCGTACAGACAACGTATTGGTTAGACCAATTTTGCTGATCACGGCGAAACTACCATCGCCCAAAGCACTATCACCCCCGAAACCAATATTGAAGCCAACCCCGACGTAGCTGCGACCGGCACGGGTGGTTCGACCGAGTTCGATATCGGTTTGAGCAACCTCAGAGTCATTGGGTAAGTTTGGAGTTTCAGCAGTTGGTTGCTGTGGTGCGGCGAGAGCGGCAGCAGAAGTGGTTACGCCGGGAAATGGTTGCGTAGTAGCAGTATCATCAGCCGCTGCCAAGGAGGAAGGCTCTGAAGCCACGGGCTTTGCGCTTTCTTCAACCAGCGTTGCATCTTGGTACTCAGAGAGAATGACCGGCTGTTGGCTCAGATTATATTGTGTTGAGACCGGGGCTTGCGGTGCAGCCGGGACTTGTGATGCAGCCGGAACAGTTGATTGGGTAATCGGTGTGACATCTGCCGACTTGACAACTGGCTTGACAACTGGCATACCCATTACTGTTGGCTCAGCGATCGCTTCAGATGCGGCAGGTTCTGAAGTCTCAACGACCGCAGGAGTCTTTTGGTCAATGACTGTGGCAGTGGACTGGGCTGTAGCTGACAAGCCACCGCTGAAAACTGTCAGTGCGGTCAGACCTAGTAAGAAAGAAACACGCTTAGAAAAGATTGTATTCACGGTCACTCCTCAAAAACTTCCTCAAAAATCTACGAAAGCCAACCTTAATTGCCTATTCTCTCGGAAATTATATTTCCCTGTCGTCAATTTAGGAAATTTTAAAAGATTTTGCTACCCACCAAGGAAGGATTATGCGCTGAAAGTGGCTAGTATTCGACGAAATTGATGTTGACAGGTGAAATGGAATAAAGAGGGTCAGAAGGTGATAAGAGAGATTTTTATTCCCGGTTCCTAGGCTTTATCTCCAAAGCAGCGATCGCAATTTCTCTGATAAAGGCTTGGGATGCGACCAATCGCTCATTTTGATTTTGATGACGAAGAAACCCTTTTTTACAATAAAAAGGGTTTCTTCGTGATTGATGAAGCTCGCCTCTGTAACCGCAGATTGTACTAGGTAAGGCTGTCCATTGCCGCGACGACTTGTTGGGAAACAAAGGGGAGAATCGCTTTGTTTTTACTATTTGCTTTGCCTTCGGTGAACACAATCAACAAATAAGGGTGCCGTGATGGTAGCTCGATATAAGCGGCGTCGTGGCGAACTTGGCTTGTCCAACCGGCTTTAGACCACAATTGGGCATTTGGAGGCAGTCCGCCACCTAAGAAACCCCGCACCTGATTTTCCTCATCGGGGGCTTCATCGTCTTCTGCATGGAGGCTGCGTTTCATCAGTCCCATCATTGCTTGCGATCGCCCGGAGGAAACTGCAACGCCTCCGACAATGCTATGTATGAGCCTCGCCGTGGCATTGGTCGTCACCATATTGCGGTTTTCCCGCATCTCCCCTAAGAATGCCCGCTCTCGCCCATAGGGACCGTCACCCCAAGGTTTTTGATTGACATTGATGGTTTCCATCTCTGTCCAACCGAGGGATTGAAAGTAGCGATTCACGATATTGCGCTGCAACTGCCAGGTTTCAAACGGCCCTAGCGGCAACTCTGGACCGCTAGTAGTGCCAGTCAATACATCCAGCACCAAGCTGGTGGCGTCGTTGCTCGAATCAATAATCATGTCGCGGATGGCTCGCTCTAACTCCGAGGAAGTTTGGATCATTCCTTGTTCCAGCCACTCTTGTACAGCAACCAGATAAAACAGTTTAACGATGCTGGCAGGAAAGATTCGCTCGACGCCGCGATAGCTAAAGCCCCGGACTGGATATTTCCAGAATTCCTCTGAACTAAGGGCACCGCCAGTATTGACGGGCACTGGGGGATCGTAGACTACCCAGGTTAAGGCAATTTGGTTGCGGGCTAATCCCGGAAATTCTGCCCAAGTTGCTTCTAAAATGCGATCGCCTAATTTTTCTAGTTGTGCGTCTTTGTGAAAAAATGTCATTTTTATCAGTTGTTATCAGTTGTCAGTTATCAGTTGTCAATTGTTCAATAGTTTGTACCACTGACCAACAACCACTGACCCATGACCCATGACTCATTCCGCGAGTACCAATGTCGAGTCAATCTAAACCTCTATGATTCCCCCAGTTGTACTCGTTTGGCAACTCAGGCAGCAACCGGGCGTCACTTGCGGATTTTGTCGCCAAATACAGATTTAGATTCATCTATCCAGGTTTGTCTGTGTGAAGATGACTATTCCGGCTGGGTGGCAATTCAAGACCTCAAAGAGATTGAGGAGGCACAAACGCCCTACGAAGCTCATACTATCTCCCCGACAGAAATTCAAAATCGCATACCCCAAGTCATTGCCTTTATGCAAGCGGCGATGCAACAGCCGAATTATTATCTCTGGGGCGGAACATTAGAGCCAAATTATGACTGTTCCGGGCTGATGCAAGCCGCTTTTGCTGCCTCTGGGATTTGGTTGCCGAGAGATTCCTATCAGCAGGAAGCATTTACACAATCAATTGCGATTCAAGAGCTACAATCAGGTGATTTAATCTTTTTTGGCATCGGAGATAGAACAACCCATGTGGGTTTATACCTGGGAGAAGGACGTTATATCCATAGTTCCGGTCAAGAACAGGGTCGCAACGGAATTGGAATTGATGTCCTTTCGGAACAGGGAGATTCGATTAGTCAGTCGTATTTTCGGCAACTGCGCTCTTGCGGGCGAGTGGTTGCCAGTTATCAACCACAACGACAATAAGACACCAAAAGGTGGGAGGCAATCGTGTTAATTCCTGAAAGACTGGTAACGCAAAGCGAAATGTCTGCTGACGATATCCCCGATATTTCTGTAGTAGTGCCGGTTTATAACGAGGTGGAAAGTTTACCCCACCTAATTGAAGCGATCGCAACCACTTTAATTGAGACGAATCTGAACTACGAAATTATTTGCGTGGATGATGGTTCCAAGGATGGTTCAGCGGAATTGCTGAAATCTCTAGTGCAAACCCACAAAAACTTAAAAGCAGTGCTTCTGCGTCGAAACTACGGTCAAACTCCAGCAATGTCTGCGGGGTTTAACTATGCGCGAGGCAAGGTGATTATCACAATGGATGGCGATTTGCAGAATGACCCAGCGGATATTCCCCGGCTCCTGGCAAAGTTAGAAGAAGGCTATGACTTGGTAAGTGGCTGGCGTGAGAAACGACAGGACGCCGCCCTGACTCGTCTGCTTCCGTCTAAAATCGCTAACTGGTTAATTGGGCGAGTCACGGGTGTAGAGTTGCATGATTACGGTTGTTCCCTAAAAGCCTACCGCTCAGAATTGGTGGCGGATATGAATCTTTATGGGGAATTGCACCGATTTTTACCAGCTTTGGCGTTCATTGAGGGGGCAAGAATTACTGAGCTGCCAGTAGGGCATCATGCCCGCCGCTATGGAAGCAGTAAGTATGGGCTGGGGCGGACATTCCGAGTCGTGATGGACTTGTTAACCGTCTACTTTATGAAAAAGTTCCTCACCCGCCCCATGCACGTCTTTGGGCTGTTTGGCATTATTGCAATGGCATTGGGGACGCTGCTCGGTCTGTATTTAACGATTTTAAAAGTGGGTTTCGGTCAGAGCATTGGCGATCGCCCGTTATTGATTCTGGCGGTCGTACTGCTAGTGACGGGTGTGCAATTGTTTTCTTTTGGACTGCTTGCAGAATTGTTAATGAGAACTTATCACGAGTCTCAGGGCAGACCAATCTATCGGGTGAGGGAAGTTGTTGGGGGGAATGTTAACAATAGTAAACAAAGGGAAGGCTAAAAGTGTAAGAAGGAATTAAGCTTTGAAAGTTTTTTGGACGCTAGAGCCGCCCAGTCGCCGCAATCTGTTGGTTTTATTTACGGCTGGGCTATTATTTTGGTCTAGTATGGCTTCTTTGCTCCCGACGCTGCCGCTCTATATCGAGGATGTGGGCGGTACGACGCAGCAGATTGGGATTGTCATGGGGTCATTTGCCCTCGGATTGGTTCTGTGTCGTTCGTGGCTGGGGCGTTTGGCAGATCGACGCGGTCGCAAGGTGGTCTTGCTGATTGGCATGACCGTGGCAGCGATCGCGCCTTTGGGCTATCTAGTTGTTAAATCAATTCCCCTATTAATGCTGCTGCGAGCGTTCCACGGGATTAGCATTGCGGCTTTTACGACGGGTTACAGCGCCTTGGTGGTTGATTTGTCCCCATTCTCCAAGCGGGGTGAGTTAATTGGCTACATGAGCTTGGTAACGCCAGTTGGGATGGCGATAGGGCCAGCAGTTGGGGGTTATATCCAAGCTGGGGTTGGTTACACGCCGTTGTTTCTGCTCTCTTGCGGGCTAGGAGCGATCGGTTTAGTTTGTGCCAATCAAGTCAAAGAACCCCGAATCGTCCACGAGACAAACGATTCCTCTGCCGGTTCATCCGAAACTCAACAATTTTGGCGACTTCTGGCAAGTCCTCGTCTAAGGATTCCAGCTTTAGTGTTGTTGCTGGTTGGTGTAGCGTTTGGAGCGTTAAGTACCTTCGTCCCTTTATTTATTAAAGATGCCGAAGTTGACTTAAATCCGGGGTTATTTTACACAGCAGCAGCGATCGCTTCTTTTATTTCCCGCATCATCATTGGTCGCGCTTCTGACCGTTACGGACGCGGAATTTTTATCACTGGCAGTATATTCAGCTATGCATTGGCAATGCTGATGCTGTCTCATGCTTACACTGCCCGTAGCTTTTTAGTAGGCGGTTTTTTGGAAGGCGCAGGAGCGGGAACATTACTGCCGATGATGATTGCCTTGATTTCCGACCGTTCCTCTCCCCAAGAACGAGGCAGAGTTTTTGCTTTGTGCATCACGGGGTTTGATGTCGGGATAGCGATCGCGGGTCCTGTTTTGGGTTCCATTGCTGAACCCATTGGCTACCGAGGGATGTTTACCATCACGACTATCTTGTCCTTCCTAGCTCTGATTATCTTCGCTACTTTATCGAGCAAAAATTTATCCCATTCCCTCCGCTTCGCCTTTGGCAGAGAAAAGGATGTTTACGCCTTGAATAAGGTTGGGCTACATAGTGAGGCATAATCCAAAGAAAAAAGGCAAAAGAAAGAATCTTTTGCCTTTTTCTTTTTTACTTAGTAACGGGCTAGGAGGGATTCGAACCCCCGACACCGTGGTCCGTAGCCACGTGCTCTAGTCCACTGAGCTACAAGCCCTTGCCAGAAATTTATAATAGCACACCCCAACCGTATGACGCAAAATTTTTCTCAATCGCAACAATTAACTCATCTGGATGCCCACGGTGAGGCTCAGATGGTGGATGTTTCCGGCAAAGAACAAACTCGACGCCATGCTGTTGCTGCGGCACAAGTGCGGATGTTGCTAGAGACATTTGAGGCGATTCAGGCGGGGAACGCGCCGAAAGGAGATGTATTGGGAACTGCGAGATTGGCTGGGATTATGGCAGCAAAGCAGACTTCCCACTTAATTCCCCTGTGTCATCCCTTGCCAATTCATAAAGTAGAAGTTCAGATTGTGCCTGACGCCCAGCTACCGGGATATCAGATACAAGCCGAAGTCGTCACTAAGGCAGAAACTGGCGTGGAAATGGAAGCGCTAACAGCGGTTTCTGTCGCCGCACTCACCCTCTACGACATGGCGAAAGCGCTAGAAAAGGGAATGGTGATTGAATCGATTCGCTTGGTGAGTAAGACGGGTGGCAAGTCGGGAGATTACCTTCGCCAAGGACAGGGTAGTTAGAGGCTTAGAATGAATTTAGTTGTTAGCGCTAACAACTCATAACTCATAACTTATAATTCATCACTTCCATGCCTCCTCGTTGGCCTCGAAAACCAGACCGTAATGACCCCGCCTATCGTCGCCTCGACGATAGAATGAATTTTGCCATCCATGTGGCGATTTTTGGTGCCTGTAATTCTGGCTTGTGGTTTTTCCACAACTTGCAGAATGCTACATGGCCTTGGGCAACCTGGGTGACAGGCGGATGGGCGTTAGTCTTAGCTACCCACGCTCTGTATATCTTTGCACTCGCAGATTATTCCGACCCAGTAACAGAATCTGCAAATACCAGTGCTGGTTTAGGATTCCAGCCCAAAACCAAAGAAAAATCCAAAAAAACTACCTAAAGATAGATCCCTGTTTCTTGCTTTTCGTGGATTCAAACTCGGACGGGGATCAATTGCAATGAAAGCATTAGATTCCCTATCCGCATAACCAAAGTAAATCCTATGGCTAGAACCAACACTTCCGAAGCAATTGAATCTCTCGCCGCTGAAATTGGCGAAAACGTTTACATCGATGTGGCTAAATGGCACCTTTATTTGCGAGATGCCAAGCTGCATACGGTTGTAGCAGAAAAGTTGTACCCCCTACTGGCTGACAATTCTGTAGATGAAAATCAGGTGTCGAAAGTCCTGCAAAGTATTCCCGTCAAGTTAGGCGGCGGGAAGCGGGAAGTTCCCCTAGTAGATTTATTGCCTACGCAGTGCCAGGTAAACCTGATGGAGCTTCTGGAAGAATTCCAGCGCAATCTATAAACAAGCTGTAGCTTTTCCCTTCCCCTTCTCTGGCAGAGAAGGGGTTTGGGGGTTACACCTGCTCGCTCCTAAAAGGATTAGCAAGAGCGAGTTGCATGACTAAAAATGTTTAGTTTGATACGCAGAAGTTTTGATTAACTTGCGACGATAAGCGTATTGACCGTAAACACTAACTAGATAAGGCATTAGGTAGGTCAGCAATCCAGAAATCCAGCGATCGCGCGTCATTTCGCCTCGGAAAAAGGCAAACCCGTGATTGATCAAAAACAAGAGAGTCCCGACAAATACAGCCGTTTTTAATCCAGTCGGGATAAACTCTTTGTCAAATAAGCTGACAAGATATGCTTTAAGTGTCTTCATTCGGGGTTGCGATCGCTAAGCTAGATGAGCCAAGCTTCAATACTCATCTCGGCTTACTGTTAGATATCACACCTCCCTCTTTAAGTTTGGTATTGTTTCATACACCTAATTGAGCTGGTTCAAGTGCGATCGCTACCTCGCAAAGCGTTGGCGAATCCGCGACACAAAAATATCAACTTCTGGCAAATTCAGCTGCTTTGCCAAGAAAGCATAAACGATCAAGCCAACAAAAGCAGCTAAACTTAGCTGCAATAACTGCACCAGCAACCCATTCGCATTCCAGACTTGTTGAAAACCTTTACTGACACCCCAACTCGCTAAACCAGCTACAAAGCTAGCACCTGTCAAACCCAAAATTGGCAAACTCCACTCTTGCCAAGGCAAGCCGTTAAGCTTGCGATTCAACATCCAAATGAGTGCCACGACTGAAATGGTATTCACCATCACCGTGGATAAAATTAAACCGGGTGCCCCAAAACGTTGAACAAGAATAAAATCTAGCAGAGCATTGAAGAAGATATTCACGATACTGATGCGAAAGGGCGTCTCTCCATCGCCCAAGGCATAAAATACCCGCACCAGTACATCTCGCCCCAAGTAGACAAACATCCCAATCCCATAAGCCATTAGCAATGAAGCAACCAACTCAGATGCTCTAGACTTAAAGGCTCCGCGTTGATAGATTACTTGGACGATGGGGACGGCTAGCGTCATCATCAGGGCACTCAAAGGCAACATAGTAATCGCAGTCAGCAGTAATCCTTGGCGAATCCGCTGCTTGAGTTCGGGCCAATCTTCAGGGGCAGCGAGTCGCGAAAAAACCGGCAGCAGGGGGACTAAAATGACATTCGAGATAATTCCTAGAGGCGTTTGAACGAGAAGCCCCGCATAGGTCATGGCAGCCGCTGCTGTGGGGATATACGAGGCGAAAAATAAATCGGTGTAGAGGTTAATTTGCAGCGTCCCGGAGGAAAGCGTCGCCGGTCCCATCACCTTCAAGACCTCCTTGACCCCCGGCTGATTCCATTCAAATCGCAGGCGTAACTTGCCCAAGCCAGCCCGCCACTGGGCAGTAAGTTGGACTAGCCACTGCAACACGGCACCGGCAAGGGTTCCCCCCGCCAACACCAGTCCTCCTACTTCAGCGTATTGGGGTAGGGTAATTTGGTTGCCGACTTGTAGCGCCAAAACTGCCAGTCCACCAATTACGGTAATGCTGGAGAATAAGGGGCTAACCGAGGGTAGCCAGTACATATCTGCCGCATTTAAGGTGCCAAAACCAATCCCAATCAGCCCAGCCATTAGCGCCATTGGAGCCATGATCTGTAACTGCTGGATGGCGATCGCTCTCACTTGCATTCCTTGCGGCGTCTCGCTTAAACCAGGTGCCACCAGGTTAATAAACACACCCGCAAACACGATTAGGACGATCGTGACGAGTAGGAGTATCCCGCCTACGAGTGTTGTAATCGTCTCCACGAGGGGCGCGGCTTCCGATTTGTCGCGCTGCTTGGCTAAAACGCTGACAATCGCACTGTGAAAAGGGCCATTGATGCCGCCCAGTAAGATCAGCAAAAAGCCAGGAATCACATAAGCGTAGTTGTAGGCATCGGCAACGACACCCACGCCAAAAGCGGCGGCGATCGCTTGTTGACGCACTAACCCAAAAATTTTACTAATCAGCGTAGCAATTGCAACAATTCCGGCAATGCTAGCGAGTGTCCGAGCGGTTTTCTGCTTTTCAGTCACGAACGGTTAACAATCCCTCAATTGGCTCATCTTATTTAAACGCAAAGGTTAACCCCAAGGTACGCCAAGTTAAAATCTCCTGTGCGCTCCTTTACGATTTCCCTGGCTTACCTCTGCGTTAAAAATACTATGGATTGGCTCTACCGCTACCCGACTCTCTCATCCGGAATTTTGCTCAAACGCTACAAGCGTTTCTTTGCCGATATTGAACTAGCGTCCGGGGAGGTTATTACCGCCCATTGTCCAAATACCGGCCCAATGACTGGGGTTTCAACGCCCGGTAGCCCCGTGCAGGTGTCGTATAGCGACAATCCCAAGCGGAAATTGCCTTATACCTGGGAAATGATTCAAGTTGACGATACCGAACCGACTTGGGTGGGAGTAAATACCGCTTTGCCAAATCGGGTAATTAAGTTAGCCCTAGAAAAGTTTCTTTTCCCAACATTGGGCAGTTACAGCCAAGTTCGCTTTGAGGTGCCCTACGGAGTAGAAAAAAATAGTCGGGTAGATTTTTTACTAACGGGTAATGACTCCGATTTACCTATTTATTTGGAAGTCAAAAGCACGACTTGGGCGCAAGGGAAACTGGTGCTATTTCCCGATACAGTCACGACAAGAGGACAAAAGCATCTGCGGGAACTGACCGCGTTAATTCCTCAGATGCGGGCAGTGATGCTTTATTTTGTGAATCGCGGTGACTGTACTCATTTTGCGCCTGGAGACACTACCGATCCGCTGTATGGGAAGTTGTTGCGCGATGCGATCGCCCAAGGGGTGGAAGTATTACCTTGCCGCTTTGAAGTTACCCCAGAAGGAATTCGCTTCTTGGGCTTAGCCGATTTTCTACCTTCAATGCCCGTGCAGACATCTTGCTTATCTTTGCCAGAATAGCGATGCCTAAACAGTGGAACCTTCACCCCTAACCCCTCTCCGTTCACGGAGAGGGGAATATGGAACCCTTCCCTGCGAACGAGGAAGGGCAGGAACCGGGTTAAAAAACGGAAAGGTAGCCCAAATGCAGAGCGATAGGTATCTTGAAAAATAGCTAACTTCGATTGAGTAAAGGCAAATTGGAGCTAAAAAACGTCATCATTGCACACAAGGCAGGAGACCCCCTCAGCCGTAGCTGGGCAGAAAAGTGCGCCAAACAACTGGAAAAACGCAATTGCCATGTACTGATGGGGCCAAGTGGGGCAAAGGATAACCCCTACCCAGTGTTTTTGGCTTCTGCAATGCATCCAATCGACCTGGCGATAGTATTGGGCGGCGATGGCACCGCTTTGGCAGCAGTACGGCATCTCGCACCCGAAAAAATTCCGATTTTGGCGGTGAATGTGGGAGGACATTTAGGATTTTTAACCCAGCCGTTTGAGGAATTTGAAGATACTGAGCGGGTTTGGGACAGGTTAAGCGAGGATCGCTATGCCCTGGAACGGCGGATGATGTTGCAGGCGGCGTTATTTGAGGGGAACCGCACGAATTTGGAACCCGTGAGCGATCGCTTTCTGGCACTCAATGAAATGTGCATCAAACCTGCCTCCGCCGACCGCATGATTACCTCGATATTAGAAATGGAAATTGATGGAGAGGTGGTCGATCAATATCAGGGAGATGGACTGATTGTTTCTACTCCCACTGGCTCTACTTGCTACACGATTTCTGCCAATGGCCCGATTGTCCACTCTGGCATGGAAGCGATTACCGTTACGCCCATCTGCCCGCTAAGTCTGGCGAGTCGCCCAATTGTCATCCCTTCTGGTTCTGTCGTCAGCGTTTGGCCTTTGGCTGACTACGAGTTAAACACTAAACTATGGATGGATGGTGTCTTGGCAACTGCCATTTGGCCCGGACAGCGCGTAGACATTCGCATGGCAAATTGTCTCGCTAAGTTCATTATTTTGCGGGAAAACTATTCCTATTACCAGACACTCCGCGAAAAGTTGCAATGGGCAGGAGCCAGAATCCGGTACAGTAACAATCACCGGAATTAAGGATGTTGTAGAGTTGAAACTTTTGCCATCTGGCATTGCGTTTTAAAATTACAGCGATCGCAATCAGTAAAGTAGGCAGACAAGCATTTCAATTTATCCACCAACAAACCGACGCGATCGCTATCTATTTAGAACGCATAGCAGCTTATTTCTTTTTCTCACGCTTCGGCTTTTCTGGTTTAACGGACTCAGCACCTGATTTTTGAGCTAGCTTTTCTTTTTCCTGCTTCAATTGATCCTGCGATCGCTGTTTGCCTTCTATGGCTTGCTGGTAATCTGGCTTGTATCGAATCGCCTTGTCATAAGAGGCGATCGCTTCTTCATACCGCTTTACGTTCAACAGCGCATTTCCCCGACTGAACCAGCTTTCGTAGTGATCTGGCTTGATAGCAACGGCTCGATTATAAGACGCGATCGCTTCTTGATATTGTTTCAAGTTATAAAGTAAATTGCCTCGATTGTACCAAATGAGGTAATCGCCTCGATTAAATTTTAAGGCTTGGTTATAGGAAGCGATCGCTTCTTCATATCGTTGTAATTGATGCAGCGACCAACCAATCCCGTACCAGCCTTTAGAGTAATTTGGCTGAATTTTAGTGACTTGGGTATACGAGTCAATTGCATCTTTATATTGCTGTAAATTTACTAATGCATTCCCTCGGCTATACCAAGCTTTGAAGTGATTCGGTTGAAATCTTACCGCCTTGTCATAAGATTCAATCGCGTCTTGATAACGTTGCAAGCTCATTAGCGAGTTGCCCCGATTGTACCAAGCTTGGGAGTAGTCGGATTTAGATTCTACAGCTTTGTCGTAAGACGCGATCGCTTCCTCATATTTTTGCAAATTATGCAACGTCCAGCCCCTACTGTACCAAGCTTGATAGTAGTCTGGCTTAAATTGCACCGCCTTATCAAAAGATTCAATTGCTTCTTGATATTGCTGTAAATTCGTCATTGTTTCGCCGCGACCATTCCAAACTTCTGGCGAATTGGGATTAATAGTTAAAGCTTTCTCGAAAGAATCAATTGCCTCTTTGTATTGCTCCAATTTATCCAGCACATAGCCGCGACCCGCCCAAGCTTCAAAGGATTCTGGGCTAATCTGAATGGCTTTGTCGTAAGCTTCAATCGCCTCTTTATATTTATTCAGACTGAATAGAATTTGACCGCGACCATTCCACGCTTCTAGGTATTCCGGTCTAATTTTAAGAGCTTTGTCATAAGCATTCAGCGCTTCCTCATTGCGATTTAACTCTGAAAAGGTTTTGCCTCGGTTATACAAGTCAGTTGCATTAGAAGAGTTAATAATATTAACCGTAAAAATAGTTGCGCCCGTTCCCAATCCTAGGACAATCGTTGAGATTAAAATTTTCCAAGGAAGGGAACGCGATTTTTTGCTTTTTTTCTGGCTTGTCGGACGAACGGGTGATTTTACAGAGGGTGCAACCATCATTGTGACACCTGTCGGGATCTTCAAAGCTTTGAGAGCTTGCAACGCTTCAGCAGCAGATTGGTAACGCTGCCGAAAATCATAACGCACCATTTTATCTAGAACATTTGCGAGAGCGGTGCTGACTGATGAATGGTTGCGCCAAATGATTTCACCCGTATTAGAATCTTCTGGTAATTCGTTAGGAAATAAGCCGGTGAGAGCCTGAATTCCTATCATGCCTACCGCATAGATATCACTGCTTAATTTGGGGTTTCCGTTCGCTTGTTCGCTCGGTAAGTAGCCTGGAGTACCAATGGCAACCGTAAAGCTAGTTTTCGCTCCCTTAATTATTTGAGTGCTAATTCGTTTAACTGCACCAAAATCAATTAAAACTAACTTGTTATCTGGCTTACGTCTGATTAAATTTCGAGGGTTGATATCGCGGTGGATAACATTTTGTTGATGGACAAATTCTAATATTTCCAGAATCTCTTGTAACAGAGAAATTACTTCATCTTCAGATAGCGGCGGGGTGACTCCACTGCTACCGCCTGTGGGGAGTTCCTGGCTAAGATCGCTACCTTCAATGAATTCTTGAACTAGATAAAACTCTTGATTTTCCTCGAAGTAAGCAAAAAGTCGCGGAATCCGATCGTGATTCCCTAACTGGTGCAGAACTTTTGCTTCCGTCTCGAAGAGGCGTCTTGCGGTTTGCAAAGTTTGGGGATCGGTTGCTTGAGGCTTGAGTAGCTTAACAACGCATCGAGGGGTGCCAGGAAGATACATATCTTGGGCAAGATAAGTTTGACCAAACCCTCCTCCTCCCAAGGAGTTAATGATTTGGTAGTGTCCTCCCAGTGTTTGTCCGATAACTAAGTTCATGTAGTTTCGTGGCAGTTAGCGTTAGGAAAGCGTCTTTGCAGAAAAATCGCGCAATCGTTGAAATCGATTTTGGCACAGAAAAACTTGCCTAACTCCACCTACATAGGTGAAAACAATCCATCAGGTGATTTGATGCGATCGCTTCGCTGGAAACACCGCAGCTTCCAGTCAACCCCCCCAAAGTGCGATCGCTCTCAGCTCAAACGTCTTTCTTAGGGTAGGCGATTGACTCTACCCATAGCAAGGGGATTGCTAGTGAGCTGAAACATACTTTTGTCAATATGCAACCAGGCTCTTTTGATAAAACTTAACCATAGGCATCTACCCAAATGATAAGAAAGTTTGTCTTTGCTACTCTTCTAGCCTTTTCAGCGCCCGTCGCTATCTCCACCTCAGGTCTTGCCCAATCTAACGCCCCAGGCACATCGACCACACCAGGCGTCACCACACCGACTACACCAGGCGTCACCACACCGACTACACCAGGCGTAACTACGCCAACTACACCAGGTGTTACCACACCGACTACACCAGGCGTAACTACGCCAACCACACCAGGTGTAACCACACCAATCACACCAGGTGTAACCACACCAGCCACACCAGGCGTCACCACACCAACCACACCAGGCGTCACCACACCGACACCGCCGACCGCACCAGGCGTAACCACGCCGACTATACCAGGTGTAGCCACACCAACCACACCAGGCGTAGCCACACCAACCACACCAGGCATAACACCGCCTGCTCTACCAGGGTTTCCACCCGTGATACCCGTAATACCGCCGGTCACACCAGGCGTCACACCGGCAATCCCGTCGATTACACCAGTCACACCACCCACGCCACCATTACAGTGAGCGAACGGTAAATCGGTGTCTGGAGATTAGTCTGTCAATGCTTATCTGAAAAGTAGGGGCTTTCCGACCCGAAAGCCTCTACAGACTGTCAAAACATTTTTGACACAGCAATAGACTTGATTTTTTTGACCCACAACAGGGGCGCAAGTTGAGAAATGCGCTCCTTTACTGTAGGCTTCTAAACGGTGTAGCGACGCTCAGCATGAGCGTATAGGCACAACAAAAGTGTAAATAGCTCTGTGGTTGAGAAACTGAGTTTCTGGTATCCGGGCGCGATTTTACATTGATTTGCGCTTAGCTGTACAGTACGTGTCACTGGCTTCCGGAAATAGATGTGAGTTGCTGAAAAAATTATCTAGATGTGTTTTTAAAATTCACTAGATAAAAAGCTGGCAATTTACTCCATGATCGGGAAACTACTAAAAGGGCGTTACCAAATTGTCCAACTCCTGGTATCTGGAGTTTTTGGACAGACCTATATTGCCGAAGACATTCACCAAGTAGGCAAGCCAAAATACGTTGTCAAGCACTTTAGTCTTGCAAGTTCAGACCCCAACAGTTTGGAAAGTGCAAGGCGTCGGTTCGTCAACGAAACAGAAATATTGACAAAACTTGGCACCCATAATCGAATTCCTCAGTTGTTAGACTCCTTTGAAGAAAACCAGGAATTCTATTTGGTACAAGAATTTATTCAGGGACATCAGCTGAGTGCGGAACTGCCAATAAGCAAAGGCTGCGTCAAACGCTGGACGGAAACCCAAGTGATTGAAATGCTGCAAGAAGCCCTGCGTATTCTGGCATTTGTTCACAGCCACGGCATTATTCATGGCGACCTGAAACCGAACAATTTAGTCAGACGCGCCGAGGATGGCAAGTTATTTCTAGTAGATTTTGGTGTAGCGCAGCCACAGCATTCAGGTTCCGATTTAGCACAGAGTAAAACGACTTTAGCGGTTGGTAGCTTAGGCTACATTCCCTCAGAGCAACTCATCGGACATCCCCGCCGCAATAGCGATATCTATGCTTTGGGAGTAATTGCCATCCAAGCCTTAACTGGTGTGGAACCGGCACAATTAAAAGAAGATCCTGAGACGGGTGAGCTGATCTGGCAGCACCTTTTTATCAGCAGTCTCTCGATGAGTGTCTTGAGCGATCGCTTAGTTTCTGTCCTGAACAAGATGGTACGCTACCACTTCAAAAGCCGCTACCAGTCAGCTTCGGAGGTACTGCAAGCTCTCCAGTCGTTAGACGGAAGCCAGAAGCCAGCAGTAGAGACAACCAACCAGCCACCCGTACAGAAGGCAGTTTTTAATCGTCAAAAAAAAGAAACTCACAAAGCCACAATTAAAGAATTTCCAACTCAAAAATCAAGGAAAGGCGAGAGAAATACTCGCTCTTACAAACCTCAACATTCTCCAATACTGACTGGGCTTGGAATCGGGATTGCAGCGAATAGTTTAGTAATAACAGGCGGACTTTATTCTCTGCTGAATGCTTTTCCGTCAGAGTCTTCATCAAACATTTTAGTTACAGCGAAGGACAAATATCAGACAGGAGATGTTCAAGGCGCGATCGCGCTAGCACAATCTATTCCCTCAGAAAGTTCTATCTATCCAGAAGCTCAAGCCACCGCACGCGAGTGGAGCCAAGAGTGGCATACCGCTGCTGCTCAATTTCAATCCGCCGAACAAGCATTTAAAGAAAGCCGGTGGTTAGATGTGCTAGAAGCAGCTCGTAAGATTCCTAAAATTTCCTACTGGCAAGAAAAAATAGCGCCACTTGTTCAGAAAACTCAACCCAAAATTGAAGCAGAATCTCAACAATTATTAAAAAAAGCCTACGAGCGAGCGGCAGAAAAAGACTTTACCAGCGCCCTAAACTATCTCAAACTCATTCCCCAACAAACGCCTGCTGGGGCAAAAGTTCAGACAAAGATTGCTGAATATACCCAAAAGCAACATATCAAAGCTGATTATCTGTTACAACAAGCCTACGAACGAGCATTCAGAACAGACTTTGCGGGTGCGTTAAATTATCTGCAACAGATTCCCCAAGACACCCCTACCTACGCCAGAGCTTTAGCCAAGAGTGCAGAATATACCGAAAAGCAGCACCTCCAAGCTGAAGCCGAAAAAAAGGCGGAAGCTCAAAAAGCAGCAGCTCAATCTGCTTCCCAGATTTCAGCAGAACGCCAAGATGCTAGAAGTCGGAAAGTCGGTGCAACGTATCGAGATATGAACCCTGGTAGCCGCCTCCAAGAAGTTACGCTAAGACTCATTCCCTAGCTCCCTCCAGAGTCTATTGCAACAGGTTCTGTTTTAAGGCTACGTTAAGGGAAGGTTTTCCACTGATGGGCTGCAATGAGTCAAAAGAACGAAGGGATAAAAATTCTTAGCGATAACCGGCAAGCCCGTTTCCTCTATGAAATTTTGGAAACCTATGAGGCGGGAATAGAGTTAACTGGCACCGAGGTTAAATCGATTCGTCTGGGTCAGGCCAATCTACGAGATGGCTATGCCCTGATTCGCAATGGTGAGATATGGCTGCTGAACGTCCACATTTCGCCCTACAAGGGCATCGGCGCATTTTTCAACCACGACCCTCGTCGCACTCGCAAATTGCTGCTGCACCGCCAGGAAATCCGCAAGCTGATTGGCAAGGTGGAACAGCAAGGTTTAACGTTAATCCCTCTGAAAATGTATTTGAAGGGGGGTTGGATTAAAATTAGTTTGGGTCTTGGCAAAGGTAAAAAGCTGCACGACAAGCGCGAAGACGTCAAGCGGCGCGATGATAAGCGCGATATGGAACGGGCGATGAAAAATTACTAATGAAATCGGGAAATTGGGAATTGACGTGAGTTTGGAATTAGAAACAGACAAAGACAGCTAGGTTGAAAGTGCTGGATTCGCATCTGCTTATCTGATACTCAGGAAAGATACTCAGGCAAGAAAAGTTCTGCGGCGTCGATAGCCCCCCGCTCAATTGGGGGACAAAAGACAAATTGAAAGTGAAGCGTCAACAAGCCGGAATTGGGATGAAGTTCTACTCCGCTCGCCAGAAGCGTCGCTCAAAGTTAATTTTGGCTGTGTGTCTCATCTCGTCGATAACGAATTCCATTCACTTCTAAAGTTGGATTGGCGGAGCTGTAGTTTTCCAGCTCTCGAACATCGTCATCAATATAGAAAATGGCTTGAATGGGACCATAGCGCTCTCGAATCGCCAACTCGATGCGCTCGGCAATCAGAGAAGCAATCCCCATAAATTCTGGATGCAGAATTAGATGCATCTGCACCAACACCAAACGCCCGACAATTCCTCGCGACTCAATCTGGTAACAGTGGGTGACGCCCCCAACCTGACGGGCAATTTGCGCCAAAACTTCGGGAGCGATCGCAGTCTGCTGCACCATCAACGGTAACTGCCAATTCACCACGTACCAACAACTTCTCACGGCTAGAAGAACCAAAAAAACTGCCAGCATTACGTCGAGCCAGAAAATTCCCCACATCACGCCTACCAAGCCTGCTACTACCAAGAGGGTTAGCCCCACATCCTTAAACAACTGAATGGAATTAAACCGCACAGCAGGGCTATTTAAAACTCTGGCTTGGTACACGCCGATGAGGGCGAGGACTAGGGTTGTGGAGACAACCACTCCTAGCAATTGAATTAGGGGTAGACTCACGGAGGTGGGATACGGGAGATCGACAACCCTGGTCGCAGCGACTAGCTGCTGGGCGGACATTCCCAGTAAATTTAAGCAAGCAAAGCCCAAAAAAGCCACGAGCAGAAGCGTTGCCACGCTTTCCAGTTTGCTATGACCATGCACTTCGCGCCCTGCTAGACGGTCGGGTGCGGCAGTGACGAGCAAACTCAACAGGATACTGAAGCTGGTAATCAGGGTGTGCAGCGACTCCGCTAGCAGGCTGAGCGATCGCGTTGTCCAACCTGCTGAAACTTTAATGGATAAAACGAACAAGGTGAGCCAAAGCGTCGCAAATAAAACCCGACGACTGGCGCGATAGCGATTCTTTGCCTCGGTCATAGCCTTTTAAGGAGTTATTAGTTTTTGGTTGTTAGTGTTTAGAAGTTTGGTTACTCTAGCAACGAACAACGAACAACGAACAACTCATGTCAAACCCTTCTTTTTCTAACCAGGTAGTTGAGGTCAACTCTCCCGGTTTAGATGCCAAGGCGATTCGATTATTAGTTTTAGACATTGATGGCACGATTGCCGGTGTATCCAACACTATCAGAGAACCTGTACTTCGGGCAATTCGTGCCGTTCAAGCAAAGGGTATTCACGTTGCGATCGCGACAGGTCGGATGTATCGTTCTGCTTTGCGCTTCCATCAACATGTTGGCTCCACATTGCCTGTGATGGCTTATCAAGGTGCTTGGATTCAAGACCCCATCAGCCAGAAAGTTCTGCGTCACTCGCCTGTTTCTGAGCCAATGGTATTGCAACTGTTGGAACACTTTGAGGAACCGGAATTGCGATCGCTACTTTCCGTCCACTTCTACATCAACGACCAGTTGTATGTCAGAGAACTGACATCGGCAACCAAAGCTTACTCAGAACGCTCCGGCATCCAGCCTATCGTTGTTGGCGACCTGCGGAATACCCTCTCGATTGCTGAACCGACGAAAGTTTTGGCGCTCTGTGACGATGCAACCGTGATTGAAAATTTGCTCGGAACGTTACGAAAGCGTTACACCCCAGCCGAACTTTACTTGACCACCTCTGTTGCGACTTTCTTTGAAGCGACTCACCCTAGTGTGAATAAAGGAACAGCAGTGCGTTACTTAGCCGAAGAGATATTAGGGCTAGACGCCGCTAATGTCATGGCGATTGGCGATAACTTTAATGATTTGGAGATGCTTGAATACGCTGGGATTGGTGTTGCGATGGGGGATGCACCCGCAGAGGTTCAAGCGATCGCTCAGTGGGTGGCTCCTAGTGTAGAGAAAGATGGTGCCGCCGCTGCCATTGAAATGTTTCTACTTTAAAACCCTTTAGATCAGAAAGAGGACCGACGACTGGCCGTGTTTCGTCTCGGTCCCCTCACTGGTTCGCTCCTCACACAAGAGCAATAGTATTGCATATCATTCCATTTGTCTAGTGCTTTTTCCAAAATTTTCTAACTAGGGGTAGGCGGTGGTACGACTAAAGTTCGATGGGTGCCAAGATGCCCAGCCTGTCTTGCAACAGGGATTTCAAAATTGCGCGAGTTACTCCCACTAACCCCAATCTTGCCTGCGCCAGATGAGGCATCTGAGTCTTGACTTCGCCAAAAATGCGACATTCACGCTCAAAGGTTTCAAAAGCCTGAGTCGCATCAAACGCCCGTTTTCCCCACTTCAGTTGATTCATGCCCCCCAGTTCATCTAGCAACCCGAACAACTGGGCGATCAAGTGGCGTTCTGCTGGATGAATCAACTGGAGTTGCCCGTCCGCAGTCAGCCAAGGAATTGGCTGTGGGTAGACTAGCATCAGTGCAGGCGAGTCATTGAGCTGGATTATCTTCTCCCGGTGCCCTAAGCGCAGCAAAGAGCAGCAACGGGCATGGATGTACTGTACTTTTGAAAGACTTGATAGGGGTTGGGGGTAAGTCATCGGTACCCGGTAATCGGGAATTGGTAATAGGTAATTGGGAACTCCCTGGCTTTGACTCACCCCTACTACCAAAAGCTGCAACCAACGGGCTATTTCCGTATCGGTGAGTTGGAAATCAATGAAACCGGGAGGAATCACTTGAATTGTCAAATTTTGTAAACCCACCTTTCCCTGAGCGTCATCGACGCTAGTACAGAGATAGGCAGCTAGCTCAGTTGCAATTTCCAATGCTGGCAGGTGCCAGAGAGCTGCAAATTTGAGGGCGACACTCGACCTGTATCGGATGCCTTTACCCTCCTGAAATCGCTGGAGAGGGATTTCAGCGCCGCTCATCAACTCAGCCAACGGCGTATTTTCCTCTGGCGGATGTGAAGCGATCGCGTCCTTGTCGAGAAGGTATCTTTCTCTGTACAAACCGATAGCTGCTTGTAGCTGAATAAGCATCTGTTGCTTCAGCGATGGGTAATGAACAGCCGGTAAATTCACCTTCACACTCACTCCCTTTGAAAGGCGTATTTCGCTTATCTAGTCTAGTTTTATGACCTCTACCTAAGGTTAGAACTTTCCCAGAATAATATCTAACTCAAGCAGACGCGTGAGGAAGTATTTTTTGCTACCTTGTAAGCTTGGTAAAATTTATAAAAGATCATCGCTTGCCACTTATGCAATCACCATCCTCCACATCAGAGGTATCACGACCGTTTTTAACCTGGCAACGGATTCTAGACTGGGCGCAGGAACACTACCGTTATCGGACTTTCAGTAAAGATGAGCGAATTCCAGCTAGACCAGGACTTTTGTATTTAGTCCAACGGGGTGCCGTCCGCTTAGTCGGTACGGCTCAAGTTAGCGCTAACACCAGTTCTTCCGCGGCTAAAGTTCTGCGTTTGAGTCCAGAAGAAGCTTTTTTAGGCTTTGTGGGTGCAGGACAACCGTTTGAAATTGTTGCCCAGTCACCGTTTACTCTTCAGGCTTATGCCCACGTCGATCAAACTTCTGTAGTTTGGATGTACTGGCATGACCTGGACAACTGGCCTCACTTCCGTCGCGAAGTATTTGATGCGTTCCGGTATCAGCACCAGCGCAAGCTACTGTGGCTGAGTACCCTAGGACAGCGACGGACAATCGATCGGCTGTTGGGATTTCTGACACTGTTAATCGAAGAATTTGGCGAACCCCAAGATAGCGGTTACTGTCTGCCATTTCCCCTGACTCATGCCCAAATTGGCAGTGCCATCGGTTCTACCCGTGTCACTGTGACTCGCTTAATGGGTAAGTTACGTCAAAAAGGATTAATCAGAACTCAAGGGGATAATTTGCTCTGTTTACCTGCGTCTGCTTTGAGTGTTAACAATAATTAGCTTTTTGAGCCGATTGCCATCAGTTTGTTGTCCTGATGATTGCCCTTTCATGGCTACCAACCTATTAAGGACGAAGGGGTGCAAAATCGTAGCCGGTACCGGAGGTGGTACCCGGTTGAATGCGGACGAGAATGACGGCAGCATTGCGATCGCCTGACGGTAAAAACCGGACGATGCCCGATGCCCCAGTAGACGAAAAATCCGATGCAATTAGGGATTTTTGGACTCCGATTCGGGTAGGATTGCGCTGCAAGGCTGCAATCAAAGCCTGGGTAGCGTCATAAGACAAAGCGGTACGCCAACTGACATCGCCACCCCAGAGTTGTCGGGATTGGCGGGGAAAGTTAGAAGTCGGATCGCCATTGATATGCCAAGGCACTGCCAGCACCATCTCAACTGCTGCCTCACCGCCCACTTCCAAAGTCTTGGGTGTGTAAACATCATCTCCCCCCAAGAGCTTTAATCGTTTGCGATTTAGCTGCACGACTTGCAGGGCTTTGTCTAAAGTGTCGGTATTCGCTGCTAACATTAGCACCTGGGCACCTTGAGCGATCGCTAGCTCAATACTCCTAGCAGCACTAAAACCCGGTTCGGATAAGTCAAACTCATTCGATACTTGCCCGCCTCCTAAAGATACGGCAGCGACAAATTCCGATTTCAGCGATTGGCTATAAGCACTCCGGGAATTAAAGAAAACGGCTGCATTTTTCCGTTGCAATTTGTTGAGCATATAGTCAGATAATGCCCTGGCTGCTACGTAGTCACTGGGAACTGTCCGAAAAACGTAGCGGCTAAAACCGGAAAGTTTAATTGAGGTGCTGGTCGGGGAAATGATGACTAATTTGCCATCGTTATAAGTAGTTCCTGCCGCCAAAGTGACATCGCTCGAATAAGGGCCGATAACACCTAACACTTCTGGATTATTGACCAAGGCGGTAGCAATTTGTTTGGCAATTTCTGGATTATTATCGTCATTCGCGATCGCTACTTTTACCGGAATTCCTTTAATTCCCCCAGCTTGATTAATTTCAGTTTGAGCTTGAGCGACGCCCCGCAACATTTCTAAAGCTCCATTTACATCCGTGCCAATTGGCACAGAGACAGCAATGGTGTAGCTGATTTGCTTGCCGACCCGGGCATTATTGAGATAAATTAAAGTTTCTGGATCGTTGCGATTCCCTTGGAGGGATGATTGGAAGTTAGCGATCGCGCTAGCAAAATCCCCGCTTGCAAATGCTTGCACTCCTGCTTGTTTCTCGGAGTTAGCATTCGCCGTTGCTAAAGATTTTTCCCCTATACTAATTCGAGTGCTGATAGAACCTGGTGCGATAGGAACTGGACTTGATTGCACCGAATCAGGGTTTCCCGGAGCAATTGGGGGACTGGAATTGCTCTTAAACCACCAATAACCAGCCCCCAACAGACCTGCTGTAATCAATAGGGACAGAACAAGAACCGTTGTTTCATTTTTATGGGACATGGATGGTTAAGCAGGAAGAAATAGGTCTTATTGATAAGTCTAATTAAATTCTTTTTCTCGTTGAAATATTTAGTTTAAATCACGTTTTAAACGAGAGTAATTAGCGGAGCCTAACAAATCCAGCCTCAGAAATCAGTTGCTGTCCTTGTTCTATCTGCAACAAATTTGCATAAGCTTCACCCGCTTGCTGTTCTCTCTGACCATTCTGTTTAACAATCACAAATAGCTTCCGAGTCAGGGGATATTGACCCGTTTGAAAAGCCTGAATATTCAGCTGATTGCGTTGACTAGGGCACGTTTGCAGCGGCACAAAAGGCTCTTGGTAAGGCGTTACAAATTCACCCGCTCTCCGCCCAACTGGCAAAGGCTTGATACTACATTGTGGAACCACTTCAGGCGCAGAAGCAAAGTAAATTCCTCCAGGGCTACCACCAAGTTTTTGCAGTGCTTGAGTCGTGGTAGAGACAAATTCAACATTGGCACTAAAAGGTTGACCGTTCAAAACTTCTTCCACAAATAGTTCCACCGTTCCTCCAGCATTTGGGGAACGAGAATAGGGTTTAATTGGGATATCTGGGCCGCCTAATTCTTGCCAATTAGTAATCTTGCCCGTATAGATAGATTTCAACTGCTCTAAGGTCAAACCTTGAATATTCAGGTTTGGGTTAACCGCGACTGCCAATCCGTCAATTGCGATCGCAATCTCTTTAAGCCCGAACCCTCGCTGCTGTGCCTGGTTATACTCGCTCGTCAGAATCGGTCGCGAAGATTGGGCGAAGTCTATTTTCCCGTCTAGTAACATTCTGATGCCAGCGCCAGAGCTAGCAGGGCCGGTATTTGGCTCAACATAGCGCAGCCGAAACTCAGGTCGCGCCGCTTGCATCCGCGAGTCTACTGCGAGTCGAATCGGTGCCCAAGAGGTGCTGCCACCGTAGCTAAACAGCCCAGTAGGAACGTTCTGCACTTGGGGAAAGCTTTCACCCGTGGAGGGTGTTGAGCGATTGGGCTGATTTTCCCGATCGTTGGCAGCAGAATCGCTAGGATTGGTGGTTTGGTTTAAACGACCGAGGTCAACACCAGACCGCTTGGTAAACCACCAAAAGCCAGCGCCTAATAAAGCAGCAGTGAGCAGGAGGGCTAAGACGAGAACCGTGGTTTCGTTTTTTTGGGACATGATGGTTACTCAGGAAGCTCACGATTAGCTTAGAGAAAATTAGCCAGTAATTTATAAATTAGGCGAAATAGAGCCGTCACTGCGATCGCGCCTGCTCCAGCCAACATAGCCACAAAGACGACTATCTCAAGGGGAAACCCGTCTCGCAAAACGGGAAAAAACAGCATAATCGCCAGAGTTATTCCTGCAATAATGAATAAATCCAATTTTTCAATGAAGCGGCGGTATTGAGCAAACAATAGACCCCCAATCATCATCCCCAACAATCCAACGCTCAGCCCTGGGGATGGCAGCAAACTACCCAAAGCAATAAATAACAATCCGCCTTCAAACCCCGTAAAAGCTGCCCCACCTAAAACCTCCAGTAGAGAAAATCTCGGTCGAGAGGCGGGTTGAGAAATGGGGGCGGGTGGCTGAGGAGTCGGGGCTGGAGTAGGAGGCGCGGCAGGGGCGGCTGGAGCGGCGACGCGGGTAGGCATCTGAGTCGGTGGTGCCGGAGGCGCAGGGGGCGGTGATGAAGTCAGGGCGTGCAGCACTTCATCCGCAGACTGAAACCGTTGATTCGGCGCACTCAAGAGCATCTGGTCTAAAATATCGGCGAAGCGATTCCACTCACTGGCTACCGCTGCGGTAGCGATCGCACCCGCATGAGGTCTCCAATTCCACTGGTTTGTATAGACATCAAATAACTCAGTTGCCTGCTTGCCCGTGAGTAGGATAATGCAAGTCACCGCCAAGGCATACAAATCCGTTGAAGGATAGACTTGACCCCCAGCCATTTGCTCTGGCGGTGCAAAACCCATTGAATAAATTCCGGTTGACGATCCACCAGGCGTTGCCTTCGTCACCTGCTTAACAGCACCAAAATCTAAGAGATAAAGCCGACCGTTGCGATGGCGCATAATGTTGGAAAGCTTGATATCTCGGTGGATGGAGCCGCTATCATGAACAAACTTTAGCACCGGGAGGATTTCTTGCAGCACGAATAACACCTCGTCTGGGGAGAACTTCCCCTTCTGCGCCAGTTCCTCTTCCAAATTATGTCCATCGATGAATTCTTGGACCAGATAAAAAAACTTGTCCTGTTTTCCCGGTTGAATGCTGGGAACTGTGATATCAAAGAAAGCAAACAAGTCGGGAATTTGAGGATGGCTGCCGAGTTCTTCTAAAACTTCTCCTTCCCGTGCAAATAGATTTTGGGCAATTTGTAGCTGATCCGGCGTTAAATCCCCCACCGGCTGAAACTGTTTGACGACGCATCGGCGCATTCCAGGCGTGCGGCGATCGCGTGCCAAAAACGCTGCACCAAATCCCCCTCGTCCTAACAGCTTTGCCGATAGATACCGACCATCTAAAATCAGCTGCATTCCACAGGCGGTGCAATACTTCTGTTGCACCGTTTTGACAAGGTTGTTGTCATCAAGATCGGCAAAAAAGTTCAGGGGACGAGGGCAGCCGGGACGGGTACAGTAAATTTCCATGAGGAGTTACTGGTCAAATCCTAATCGATGGTTGCTAATTGCTAATTGTTTAAGAGCTAGTAGCCATACTTCCATTCGCGATTAGCAACTAACAGATGGCTAATACTGGAATTAACTGCCTGCGGAGTTAGGAGCAGCTGCCTTGAACCCATCGGCTTCGATTGGAGTGGATGCTTCCATTTCTCTCCCCCATCCGGGGGAGGCAAAGGCAGGTAAAATTTCTTGGCTAAACGCTTCTGCTGCTTTGGAGCGGTAGCGATTTGGGTTCACAATCACCCATAGCATCCGCTTGACCACTACCTCTTCAATTTTTGCGTAGTGGAGGATGCCCATTTGCAACTCTTTTTCGATCGCCGATAGGGAGACAAACGACGCCCCAAGTCCTGCCTGCACGGCATTTTTAATTGCCTCAATCGAGTTAAGTTCCATCTCTATTTTGAGCCGTCGGGTATCGATACCGCAGCGAGTTAGCACTTGGTCAATCACCTTGCGGATGGTGGATTGGGAGTCTAAGGCAATGAACTGCAATTTGTAAAGATCGTCTTTTTGGATAGTCCCAATTTTGGCGAGGGGATGTAAGGCTGGCAAGATCAGCGCTAGTTCATCTTCAGCATAAGGAATAATTTTTAGTGCTTCTTGTAGTTCGGACGGAACCTCTCCCCCAATGATTGCCAGGTCAACTTGCCCGTTGGCGACACTCCACGCCGTGCGGCGCGTCGAGTGAACGTGTAATTGTACTGCTACATCTGGATACTGCTGGCGGAACATCCCAATCATTCGGGGCAGTAAGTAGGTTCCTGTCGTCTGCGAAGCTCCTATAATCAGGGTGCCACCCTGGAGATTTTGCAAGTCTTCAATGGCGCGGCAGGTTTCTTGACAAAGCGTCAAGATTTTTTCGCCGTAGCTGAGAAGTAGGTGCCCTGCTTCCGTCAGTTGTGCCCTGCGTCCTCCCCGGTCAAACAACGGCACATCCAACTGCCGCTCTAAGTTTTGGACTTGGAGGCTGACAGCGGGTTGCGAGACGTACAGGCTATCGGCGGCACGCTTGAAGCTTCCCTCGGCGGCGATCGCTTTAAGAATGCGGAGTTGGTCTAAAGTGAAAGGAAGGTCAGACATACAGGCTTTACCTGAAAAGGGAAAGGAGCGACTGAGGCATAAAGCTCGGCGATCTGTTAGCTTTTTGTCGGTTGTCAGTTGTCAGTTGTTGGTTACTGCTGACATTTGACCGATGACCCATCACCAATGACCGAAGGATCGCTAAGCGCTCTCTTGCGAGAGATGGGGCTGGACTCAAGCGATTGATAGCCCACTTCGTTGTAAAGCCTCTCAGTCATCGACAGTAACACAACACGAGATCAAGTCTCTCAGGGAATACTTGGGGGGTCTATTTTCTACTGGAAATTACGTAAAAGTTTATGAATTTCTTTCGCGTTCTGACTCCTAGCCACTACATAATGCTGGGACTGCTTTTTGGGTTTGCGATCGCTCACAGTGGTCTGGCTGCACTGCGTCCTTGGGGCGAAAAAAAAATCGGCCCCCGCCTCTACCGCATCTTATTTGCCCTCGTCAGTCTTCCTCTAGCAGTGGTGTTGATCGTTTACTTCATTAATCATCGTTATGATGGGCTGCAACTGTGGCAAGTTCAGGGCGTCCCCGGCGTTCAGTCGGTGGTGTGGGTGCTTTCGGCTATCTCATTTCTGTTTCTTTATCCAGCAACTTTCAACTTGCTAGAAATTGCCGCCATCGAAAAGCCTCAAGTGCATCTTTACGAAACCGGCATTATCCGTATCACTAGGCATCCCCAAATGGTTGGACAGGTGATTTGGTGTATTGCCCATACGCTTTGGGTCGGCACGACTTTTACCCTCTTAACTTCAGTAGGGCTAGTGCTGCATCATTTATTCGCAGTTTGGCATGGCGATCGCCGTCTCTTGGCT
Source organism: Trichocoleus sp. Lan (assembly GCF_039961855.1). Classification (NCBI taxonomy): domain Bacteria; kingdom Bacillati; phylum Cyanobacteriota; class Cyanophyceae; order Leptolyngbyales; family Trichocoleusaceae; genus Trichocoleus; species Trichocoleus sp. Lan. The sequence continues at coordinate 239,394 of NZ_JAMPKA010000001.1, forward strand.
CGCTATGGGGAAGCTTTCGAGGCTGTGAAAGCTCGCACCTCTGTTGTCCCCTTCCAGGCACTCCTGGAAGGGCATCAAACCCTGAAATGGCAAGAGTTTCTCCGCCCTGCGTATCTGGGGGTCACTGCTTTCATTCTGCTGTTGTGGTGGGCGCATCCCTGGTTGATCCAGGCGACAGGTGTTGTCAGATGGTAGTGTGAGTTCCGCAATTATGCTGAGCCACGCGATCCCAAATGGATGTAGCATGATTCCAAATAACTTTCAGCTTAATTACGCTCTGGTTCTACCGCCTTAGCTTCCCCATAGATGCCTAGACGTAGTAGATACGCACTGGCATACCAGTTGCGCTAGAGTAAGCTGAAGGATTTTACTTCATTGTTTATTGTTCCACTTCCTCCTTTTGGCTGACTTTCAATAGTAAAAGCGAATAAAACTAGAGGGATCATGGTGCTTTCTGTTAACGAACGGACGTTTACACAAGAAGTTTTAGAATCTTCCACCCCAGTCCTAGTTCATTTTTGGGCACCCTGGTGTGGATTATGTCGGCTAATTAACCCCCTCCTGACTAGAGTTCAATCCGAATGGGGCGAACAAGTCAAATTAGTTGGAATTAATGCCGATCAAAATTTAAAACTGGCGAATACTTATCGCCTCCAGACTCTACCCACGATCGTTCTGATTGAAAACGGCAAGGTAGTTCACCGCATTGATAGCTTTCAAGGGCGGGATGATTTACGCATGGCATTAGAAAAAATTATGGTAAGTTATTTGCCAAATTCTGCCTGAAGTTGGAGATAGCTGCTCCTATCCAAGACAAATAGGACTGACGCAGAGATCCCCTTTACATCCGCCGATAAAGTAGGGAATTGTCCGGTTCCCCGTTTTCAAGGGGGGTTTGGGGGATCTCGGTTTCAAGCTTTCAGTGCGTAAATCCCGATCAATTTTTTCGCTGCTTGTAACTGTTCAACCTGAATGCAACGTTTTACCCGTTCTTAAACTCACCGATTCTCTCTATCGGTGGGTTTAATTTTTGGCTGACAAGTTTCTGGCTGTCTAAACTGTTAGTTATAAATACTTTAGAGACCGTCTGTGTCACAATGTAAACGGTCTTACCAAGTTAGTTAAGAAATATAAAGTAGGCGTCAGTGATGGAACTGCTCTATCAGTATGCCTGGATCATCCCAGTCCTGCCGCTAGCTGGGGCGATGCTGGTCGGTCTGGGACTAATCTCGATTAATCGATTTACCAACAGTCTGCGGCAGTTAAATGCCGTGGTTATAGTCTCCCTGCTAGGGATGGCGATGGGTTTCTCCTTGGCGCTGCTCTGGAGTCAAATTCAAGGTCATGCTACCTACACCCGTACCCTGGAGTGGGCAGCCGCGGGGAATTTTCACCTGAATATGGGCTACACGATTGACCACTTGACGGCCCTGATGCTGGTCATCGTGACGACAGTTGCCTTCCTGGTGATGATTTACACCGATGGCTACATGGCTCACGATCCGGGGTATGTGCGCTTCTATGCCTATCTGAGCCTGTTTAGTTCCTCCATGTTGGGTTTGGTGGTCAGCCCCAACTTGGTACAGGTTTATATTTTCTGGGAACTGGTCGGTATGTGTTCTTACCTACTGATCGGATTCTGGTATGACCGCAAGGCAGCAGCCGATGCTTGCCAAAAGGCTTTTGTCGTCAACCGCGTCGGCGACTTCGGGCTGTTGTTAGGGATGCTGGGGCTGTACTGGGCGACGGGCAGCTTTGAATTTGACGTAATCGGCGATCGCTTGCAAGCATTTGTCGCATCAGGCTACCTAAGTACCGGCCTTGCGGCTCTGTTTGCCATCTTAGTGTTTATGGGACCAGTGGCAAAATCTGCTCAGTTCCCGTTGCACGTCTGGCTACCAGATGCGATGGAAGGCCCTACCCCCATCAGCGCCCTGATTCACGCGGCAACGATGGTGGCTGCGGGCGTCTTCCTAATTGCGCGGATGTATCCCGTGTTTGAAGGCATCCCAGTCGCAATGAACGTGATTGCCTGGACGGGTGCCTTTACTGCATTTTTGGGGGCAACTATTGCCATTACCCAAAACGACATCAAGAAGGGTCTCGCTTATTCCACCATGTCCCAACTGGGCTACATGGTAATGGCAATGGGCGTCGGTGCCTATACTGCCGGTCTATTTCACCTAATGACACACGCCTACTTCAAGGCGATGCTATTTTTGGGTTCTGGTTCTGTGATTCACGGCATGGAATCAGTCGTAGGTCACGATCCCGCCTTGGCTCAGGATATGCGGATGATGGGCGGACTGCGGAAGTATATGCCGATTACCTCCCTCACCTTTTTGGTTGGAACGCTCGCGATCAGCGGGATTCCACCTTTCGCTGGGTTCTGGTCGAAAGACGAAATTCTAGGCAGCGCTTTTGGGGCAAATCCGGCGCTGTGGTTCGTCGGCTGGCTGACGGCTGGAATGACTGCTTTCTATATGTTCCGGATGTATTTCCGGACGTTTGAGGGCAAATTCCGAGGGCATGAATCAGGCATCAAGCAGGAACTACTAGGGGCGACGAAATCTCCCCAGGTTGAATTTGCTTTTGGTCCTGGGGCGATGGATACCAGAGAGTTATCCTCCAAAGCCCATGACAGCCACGATGACCACGGTCATAGCCAGTATCCCCACGAGTCGCCCTTGACGATGACGCTGCCCCTGATCGTTCTGGCGGTGCCGTCGATGCTGATTGGTTTGGTTGGGACGCCTTTCCACAATTATTTTGAGGAATTCATTCACGCCCCCGGCGAACCGCTGACTGAGGTGCTGGAAAAAGCCACTGAGTTTGATTTGACAGAATTTCTGATCATGGGGGGTAATTCGGTCGGAATTGCCTTGATTGGAATTACGCTGGCTTCTCTGATGTACTTGAGAGGCAAGATCGATCCCGCTGCGATCGCTGCTAAAATCCCCTTCTTTTACAAGCTGTCGCTCAACAAGTGGTATTTCGACGAAATCTATGACACCCTCTTCGTTCAAGGGTGCCGTCGCTTAGCGCGACAAGTCATGGAAGTGGATTTCCGCGTGGTTGATGGCGCAGTCAACTTCACCGGCTTAGCGACGCTGTTGAGTGGTGAAAGTCTGAAATACTTTGAAACTGGTCGCGTCCAATTCTATGCCCTGATTGTGTTTGGGGCGGTGCTAGTGGGCGTGATTGTCTTTGGTGTGACTTAAATTTAGAAACCGCTCGCTGTGTGTTTCTACCCGCTGTCAACAAAAGATAAAAGGAAAAAGCTGAAAACTTTTTCCTTTTTCCTTTTTAAGTACACTTACTCATAGCTGACAGCTAAACCTTATTGCTCACGATTTGATATCTCATGAATACAGCTAATTTTCCTTGGCTGACTTTTATCATCCTGTTCCCCATCGCGGCATCCCTGTTGCTTCCGTTGATACCAGATAAAGATGGTAAGACGGTACGCTGGTACGCCCTCATTATTGGGCTGATTGATTTCGTGGTGATGGTTTATGCCTTCTATACTCAGTACGACTTTTCTAATCCCGGTCTGCAACTGGTGGAAAGTTACTCCTGGGTACCCCAAATCGACCTAAGGTGGTCGGTGGGCGTAGATGGCTTATCAATGCCGCTAGTCTTGCTCACCGGCTTTATCACCACCCTGGCGACTTTGGCAGCGTGGCCCGTGACGTTTAAGCCGAAGCTGTTTTACTTTTTGCTCCTGGCGATGTACGGCGGTCAGATTGCAGTGTTTGCGGTCCAGGATATGCTGTTGTTTTTCCTGGTGTGGGAACTGGAACTGATTCCGGTGTACCTGCTGCTGGCAATTTGGGGCGGTAAGAAGCGTTTGTACGCGGCTACCAAGTTCATTCTTTATACGGCTGGCGGGTCGCTGTTCATTTTAGTAGCCGCCTTGGCGATGGCGTTCTACGGCGATACCGTGACGTTTGATATGAGGGCGATCGCTGCCAAGGATTACCCCCTAACTTTCCAACTCTGGATCTATGCAGGGTTTCTGATTGCCTACGGCGTCAAGTTGCCGATTATTCCCCTGCATACTTGGCTACCAGATGCTCACGGCGAAGCAACTGCACCAGTGCATATGTTGCTAGCAGGAATTCTTCTGAAGATGGGCGGTTATGCTCTGATTCGGATGAATGCCCAGATGCTACCCGATGCTCATGCCGTGTTCGCGCCCGTTTTGGTGATTTTGGGCGTTACCAACATCATCTACGCAGCCCTCACCTCTTTTGCTCAACGGAACCTGAAACGGAAAATCGCTTATTCCTCGATTTCCCACATGGGATTTGTGCTGATTGGGATTGCCACATTTACTGACTTGGGTTTAAGCGGCGCGGTGCTGCAAATGGTTTCCCACGGTTTGATTGGGGCAAGCTTGTTCTTCCTAGTGGGAGCCACTTACGACCGCACCCACACCCTGATGCTGGATGAAATGGGCGGCGTCGGGTTGAGGATGAAAAAGATGTTTGCCATGTGGACGACTTGTGCGCTCGCGTCATTAGCATTGCCAGGGATGAGCGGATTTGTGGCAGAAATCATGGTGTTTGTTGGCTTTGCGACCAGCGATGCTTATAACCCCACTTTCAAGGTCGTGGTGGTCTTTCTAGCCGCCGTTGGCGTGATTCTGACCCCCATCTACCTACTCTCGATGCTGCGGGAAATTTGCTACGGGCCGGAGAATAAGGAATTAGTGGAACACGAAGCCTTGATCGATGCGGAACCACGAGAGGTGTTCATCATCGCCTGTCTGTTGGTGCCGATTATTGGCATTGGCTTGTACCCCAAAATCCTGACTCAAATTTACGACGCAACCACTTTGCAGCTGACGGAGCGACTGCGAGGTTCAGTTCCGACGCTGGCGAGTGGGCGACAGGTTCCGACCCAAGCACAGGCGGATATTCCCCTGTTGTCGTTGCGGGCACCAGAAATCGGCAATCGCCAGACAATTCAAAGGTGAAAAATTGCAAAGATTTTCTTGATGTTTGAATTTTCAGCTTGCTAAATTTTCATAATCAATAATCCCTTTCAGGGCGGAATTAAATATCCGCCCTTTTTGTTAAAAATTACGAATTCATCGGCAATAGTATCAAATGTGTGATGGCGGATGCAGGGGAATTTCTATCAGAAATTGCGCCCCCTGACCGGGCGCTGAAATACATTTGAGTTGACCGCCGTGTTTTTCGACCACAATTTGATAGCTAATCGACAACCCAAGCCCTGTGCCAATACCGACTGGTTTGGTTGTGAAGAAAGGATCGAAAAGTCGCTTTCTGACTTCCTCTGCCATTCCTGGCCCATTGTCGGAAATCTTGATTACGACTCGGTTATTTGTCAACACGTCGGTACGAATCCGAATGATACTGGCGTCGGCTTTGATTTGTTCAAGCGATCGCTTTTTGTTAGACTCATCCAAAGCATCAATTGCATTGGTGAGAAGATTCATAAATACTTGGTTGAGCTGCCCTGGATAGCACTCTACTTTAGGTAGGTTGCCATATTCTTTGATTAGCTGGATAGGGGGATGATCTGGTTTGGATTTGAAGCGGTTTTGCAGAATTAGGAGCGTACTTTCGACGCCTTCATGAATATCTACCAGTTTCATCTCGGCTTCGTCAAGGCGGGAGAAATTGCGTAAGCTACGCACAATCTCACAAATGCGCTCTGCCCCCACATTCATAGAAGAAAGTAATTTAGGCAAGTCCTTGATGAGAAAATCTAGGTCAATCGCGGCAATTTCGTCTTGAATTTCTGGCGTTGGATGGGGATATTGCTGTTGATATAGTTGCAGCAACCCAAGAATGTCTCGCGTGTATTCGCTCGCCGGGGCTAAATTCCCGTAGATGAAGTTAACGGAATTATTGATTTCATGCGCGACTCCAGCCACTAGCTGACCCAAACTGGACATTTTTTCACTTTGAACCAGTTGAGACTGAGTACGTTGGAGTTCCTGAAGCGTGGTTTCGAGCCGGGTGGCGTGTGCTTGAGCGATCGCTGCGGCTTCACGAGTTTGAGTATAAAGTTCTGCTTGGTTAATCGCGATCGCGATTTGGTCGCAAACCGCCGAAAGCAGTTCCACTTCATCGTCATGCCAAGTTCGAGGACTGCTAAATTGACCGCAGGCAACTACACCAAGTTCGCCCGTGCGAGTCATTATCGGAAAATTTAGTATAGAAACGTACCCCAGCGATTGGAAGAACTGCCGTGAATTGGGGTCGGTTAACGCTTCAATATTATCCAAATGGATGATTTCTCGGTTTAAGAGTTGTCTTACTTGAAAACTGGTCGGTTCCTCTGGATAGCAACCCAGAAAGCTAGGCAAATTGTCTACCTTCGCTTCATGCAATATCTCCCAACTTGCCGATTCACCATTGGGACGATACCACATGAAAAGGCACTGCTCAATTTGCAGCAGCCTGCGGATTTCCTGCACGGCTGTTTCCAAGATGGTATTGAGATCCAGCGAACTGCGAATTTGACTAGCAAGACGATTGAGTAGTTCTTCTCGCTGCGCGAGTTCTCGGAACCGAGCTTCTGATTGCCGCAACGCTTCTTCCACCTGCTTGAGAGCGCTGATATTACTTCCGGTGCCGATAATTCGATAGATGCGACCCGCAGCATCCCGCAGTGGAGTTAAAGTCGTTAGCCAATAAGTGTCTACACCCTGCAAGGGAATGCAATCCTCGTAAAAAGTACATTCCCCTGCGACGAGACATTTTGTATATCTCTCATGCAAGGAATTACCTAACTCTAAACCAAATAGTTCATGGGGAGTTTTGCCCATCGCTTGGGCACTACTGATGCCAGTAACCATCGCTATCGGTCGATTCCAGCTAAGGTAGCGAAAAACCCCTTGTGCGTCCACATCTAAAACAAAGATGGCGTTTTCCACGCCCTCGTAGATGGAATGGAAAAAGTCCTCACTCTGGATCATCTCTGCCGACAGGATCAATCCACCCCTTTCCCCGCTTGGGTGCTTCCAAGGATGCAGGCTCCACTTTATCGGCACCGAGGAACCGTCAGGGCAAACAAAGCTACTTTCCTGAAACTCCCCTGAACTCGCCCCAGATAAAACTAGCTCAGCCTTGTGCCGCCATTGGTCGGGAAGGTGAGGAAAAACTTCGTAATGCGATCGCCCAATCAGATTTTGCTCATCTAGCCCGTAATCGATTAGCCACCGACGAGAAGCGAGCAAGTAACGCATCTGGCGATCGCACATCGCTACGGCAGCGGGTGTATGTTGCAAAAATAGCCCAAACAGCTCTAAATTGTCTGAGGCGTTCATAGGTCGGCAAAGGCTCTTTTTGTAATGGCATTCAATTTAGAGGTTTTCAGGGTGAAATGCCCTAAACATTCCAATATTCAATTATCTAAACATTTAATTTAAGGCATCCACTCTAGTACGACGCCAACCCGACTATCTTTGCGTTGTCTTGCATTTTGCTTCTCAATGTCTGTCGATAAGCGCAGGTTGCGGGTAAAGGCATAGCCGACGGAAAGCTTTGTAATTCCGACTTCTTCATTCGTTGCTGGAGCAACCCAACTCTGAGTTAAGGAGATATCGGCTGCACCAGTGCGAGATAAAACGAATATCAGCTTCGCACCCACATGTAAGCCATCTGTTGAGTATCGGTCAGTTTCCAAATGTCGATAGCCCACCAGGGGCGCGATATTAACGTAGCCACCCAAAGGAAGTACGTAGTACCGTAAATCTGCTCCATAAGCCTCGCGCTGACCCTTGAACTCAGTGTGATAATCCCCACTGACGGTTAAGCCGGTGCGACCAATAAACACGTCCTCCACGCCAATATTGACTCCCCCGGCTTGCCCAGATGAAGGAAACTGGGAGTAGCCGAGGCGCACCCTAGTCCGAAAGCTGGGGTCATTGCGAATTTCTTCTAGCACATTCGGCACGTCTCGCCGCCAACGCTGCAAAACCGGGCTATTTTCAATAATTTCTGGGCTTAAATCCAACTCGCTAGCCTCTGGCTTGGGCGTTTCTTGTGGCTGGGTTTGAGCCTGGGTTTGAGTTTGGGCAGACGATATCCCCAAAATCAAGGAAGTGCTGATTGCGAACAGTATAGAGTTTCGCGCAAAGGCGCAAAGGCGCAAAGAAAGGCAAGTGAGCGTCTGTGCATCTACCGGGCTGAGGCGCGAGATGCCAAAGGTCTTCGTCATTGAGGTTGCGTCAGTTTTATATTTATGAAGAATTTTGATAAGGATAAAAAAAGTGGCTCTGCTTAGTACAGAACCACTTTAGTTGAGGGAAGATGCTCAAAATTAGCGGGCTTTACCTTGCACGGCTGTCATGTCAATCGGCTTGATTAGGTACAAGCGCAGCAGCTGCCAAGCATTAGAAGCATAAAGGGGTAGCTTCTGGAACAATTGCAGGAATTTGGGGGTTTTGGAGGTTGCGATCGCACCCAGCTTCTCATTATTTTTGATGCACACTTCTAGGCGCTCGTAAAATTCTGGCTTCTCTACATCCAGAATCACTGGGAACACCCGTCCTGCGGTTTCGTTGGTCTTCTGAATCACGTGAATGTCATATTCCCGTGCATCCAGACCGAGTGTGGCATAGAATTTGGAACGCTGGATGTCGTTGAGATACATCGTCGCAAACACTGACAGCAGGAAGAAGCGACACCACAGCTTTGCTTTCCAATCATTCAAGAATTGGGGTTGCGCTCTCATTACGGCATCGAAGAAGTCTCCGTGCCGGTTTTCATCCTGGCACCAGTTTTCAAAGAACCGGAAGATGGGATAAACGCGGTTTTCGGGATGGGCTTCTAGGTGCCGGTAAATGGTGATATACCGCCAGTAACCAATCTTCTCGGACAGATAGGTCGCGTAGAAGATGAATTTCGGCTTAAAGAAGGTGTATTTGTGATTCTTGGTCAGAAATCCCAAATCTAGTGACATATTGAAGTCTGACATTGCCTTATTCAGGAAGCCAGCATGACGAGCTTCATCCCGCGACATCAAGTTAAAGCCTTCTGCCAGAAGCGGGTTTTTGTCCTTCAATCGGCGTCCGAGTTCTTTGTAGAGTAAGAATCCGGAGAATTCTGCTGTGCAGGAACGCTCTAGAAATTCGATGAATAACTGGCGCGTCTCCCCATCAATATGATCCCAGGATTGGTCAAACTCGGCATCCCGCACGAAGTGGTGACGGTTGTAGTCAGCGCGGAATTCTTCCATCAGCGCCTTGAGTTCATCTTCATTTGGCGACAGATCCATCTTCGCCATTTCATCAAAGTCGGTGGTGTAGAACCGGGGCGTCAGTAGGGTTTCTTTCGCAGGTACTTTCACCCCAGGTCTTAATTCTTCAAAGCTGGGTTTTTTGAGGGAATCCACCATATTCTTTGTCTCTCTTGTTTCTCTTATTATTATGATTCCGTCGCTTTCACTCAAAGGCTTGCGTTCCAGTCTACCAATCTACACGAGAGCGATCGCACTTGCTACGTTAAGACTTACTACACGCTGTCAAGTTTTGTGACATCTTCAGAGTTCTTGTTGCTCAATTCCTAGGTGCAAGAGTTAAGAACAAAATCCTATGATTGAAGTTAGGACATCTGAAGCGCTAGGAATCTTATGAAGAACGTCTCGACTGCCTATGTTCTTTGGCTAGCCTGTTTTTTGTCCCCACCGATAGCGGGGATGCATCGCCTCTACAATGGCAAGATTGGCACGGGGCTGCTGTGGCTGTTTACGTGGGGTTTGTTTGGGGTCGGACAGTTCGTGGATTTATTTCTGATTCCCGGCATGGTGGAGGAACATAATGCCAAGCTTCAAGACCGCTTGGGGGTATCCTCCACGGGCGTGCCTCTATCGCCACCTGCGATCGCACTTACCAAGCAGGAGCTTACCCGCGATCAACTAATGGTTAAACTTGTAAAAGCCGCTGCTGCTAGAGGTGGCAAACTTTCCGTTACCCAAGCGGTGATGGATACAGGTGTAAGCTTTGCCAAGGCAGAAGCCACTTTGAAAGAAATGCTCAAAAGTGGCTACGTCATGGTTGATAATCACCCAGAAACTGGCATTGTCATTTATGAATTTATCGAGTTGTAATGGCTCATTAGTCATTAGTAATTATCTAATGACTAATGAAATTCACCTTTCCCGACTAATTTCTTTCCAGCCACTTTTGAGCATTCAACCGCTGCGTCACGCCAAACACCATTAAATCCAGCGTGATCTTGCGCTCATCGCACAAAAAAGGCTCAATGATACTAGGTTTAGAGCCTTCAAAACAGGAAAAAGCTCTTTGTTTTTGGATGTCTTCTTCGGGAAAATAAAGGTTAAAGTTCCGCTTTCCCCCTTGCCAGCTCCCGTTGACTTGCCAGCATTCTGAGATTTCTTGAAGCGGTTTCTTGTCAAATTTCAGCTCTAAATTTTGGACGCCCTTTTTTTCAAGTGCTGTTTTCAAAGCTGGTAAATAGTCTTGTTGAATAAACTCAACAAAAGGCTTGTCTTCTACCGCAGGTGCCTTCTCTTTTTTAGCCGCTTTAGCAGCTGGCTTATCCCCTTCTGGCGACTCGTCCTTTTTAGCAGCTTTGGCAGCTTCTGGCTTATCTGCTTTAGCAGCTTTGGCACCCGTTGGCTTATCCTCTTTAGATGCTTGAGCTGTTTTTTTAACATCTGTTTGAACCTGAGCCGAGTCATCTGGGGTTGATGCCTCTGTCGAAGATTTTTCTCCAGTCGCATTCGGATTCACCTCCGGATTCACAGCTTCTGGAGCGGGTGCGTTTGCTGTAGGAATGTCGGTTGCTACGTCAGAATCCGTACTGGGAGCATTTTCTTCAGAAACACTAGGAGCCTGCTTGTCAACAGTGCTAGGAGCCACCTCTCCGGCGTCATTGTGATTCGTTTCTTCTGCCATTGGACTTATCCGCAAGTTGGTGATTTTTTTTGAATGTATGCAGCATGGATGAAGGTAGGATTAACAATCTCGATTCGAGATTGAAATCCTTTACTGCTCATCCTAACTTGGAATCAGCCTCCCGCCTGCGCTGCCACAATGCTCACCTCATCACCCTCATTCAGAGGTGTCTGAGTTCCATCCAAAAAGCGGATGTCTTCGCTGTTGACATAGAAATTCACAAATCTGCGGGGTTCGCCCTTTTCATCGCACAAACGCACTTTGATGCCAGGATAGCTTTGCTCTAAGGATTCGAGCAGTTCACCAATCGTACTGCCGCTGCCTTCAATGGTGGCTTGATTGTTTGTAAGCTTCTGGAGAGGAGTCGGAACGAGAACTTTGACTGTCATACTTAAAGATTATTCAGTAGTCATTCATGCGTAGTCACGAGCGATGAGTCATTAGCAACCCCGGAGGGACTAATGACTCATCACAAAAAGCTGGTAGCGGTTATTAAACCAGAACTTGCTGCCAGTCGAGGCGTTCGAGTGTCCGAGAGCGCTCTAATGCCCGCTCGAAACTATCCAGCTTCGCCTCAATTGTCAGGGGTTCCCCGATGTATCCTTGCACCGCTTCTTGGGTTTTCAGTCCGTTGCCGGTAATGTAAACGACGGTCGTTTCTTCGGGATCAATTTTACCCGCTTCTACCAATTTTTTCAGCACGGCGATGGTGGTGCCACCAGCGGTTTCGGTAAAGATGCCTTCGGTTTCAGCTAATAGCTTGATGCCGTCAACAATTTCAGTATCGTTGACTGATTCAATGTTACCGCCGGTTTTCTTGGCGACTTCCAGCGCATAAACTCCGTCTGCTGGGTTGCCAATCGCGATTGATTTGGCAATGGTGTTCGGCTTCACGGGGGTTACGAAGTCGCGCCCTTCCCGATGAGCTTGGGCAATGGGGGAACAACCTTCAGCTTGGGCACCGCTGAAACGGACGCTCTTATCAGCTACTAGTCCAACGTTGATAAATTCTTGGAATCCTTTGTAGATTTTGGTGAACAGAGAGCCAGATGCCAAAGGAGCGACGATATGATCCGGCAGTTTCCAACCTAGCTGTTCTGCTACTTCGTAGCCGAGGGTTTTTGAGCCTTCCGAGTAGTAGGGACGGAGGTTAATGTTGACAAATCCCCAGCCTTGGGTATTAGCAACTTCGCAGCAGAGGCGGTTCACCTGGTCGTAGTTACCCTGAACTGCCATGACGGTGGGACCGTAGATGAGTGTACCTAGAACTTTACCGGCTTCCAGGTCGGCGGGGATGAAAACGCAGCAGTCTAAACCGGCGTAGGCAGCGATCGCTGCCGTAGAATTCGCTAAATTACCCGTACTGGCGCAGGATACCGTCGTAAATCCTAATTCCTGCGCTCTTGTTAAAGCGACCGACACCACCCGATCTTTAAAGCTCAGGGTGGGCATATTGACGGCATCGTTTTTAATATAAAGATTTTTAATACCCAGACGGCGAGCTAAGCGATTGGCTTTTACCAGTGGTGTCATGCCAGTTCCCACGTCAATCGGCTTTTCTGTGGCGACGGGCAAGAAGGAACGATAGCGCCAAATTGAGTTAGGCCCTGCCTGAATGCTTTCACGAGTGACGGTGCGGCGCAGAACATCGTAATCGTAGGTTACTTCCAGAGGGCCAAAACAAAACTCACAGACATGAGTTGCCTTGAGTTCGTATTCGGTGCCGCATTCTTTACACTTCAGTGCCGTAAAGGTTGCCGTTGTTGACTGGGTTGCCTGGGTCATGGGTATTTACACTCTAATCGTCCGTCATCGCTCGGTTGATACTAACACAGGCAAAAATACCCGTCAAATATATCCGACTCTTTTAGTCGGGTTTAAATGTTATTTATGATACAAAATTTAGCCCTCAGTCTGAAGACCGGGGCGATCGCATTCCAAGCTTGCGGTCGCGAATTTAGGAAAAAGAGGGAATTGAAGCGGATTTGGGATGAAAAAACCGAATTTCTGGCGTTTAACTTTTGTCTTTCCTAGCCACCGCTAACAGGGGGAATCAGCACGACTTCATCCCCATCATGCAGAATCGTGTCTGGCTCGACGAATTGAAAATTAACGCCAAAGCGAGTAACTTGACGCCATTTGTCAAGTTCTGGATGTTCGGAAGCAAATTTATCTAATATCGCTGAAACATCTGTATTTGGAGGGATTTTCAGCACCAGTTCCGAAACGCCATAGGCTTCTTGATAGGCAGCGAATAATTTGACGGTAATCGCGATCGCTTCAGTGGACATAGGAACTGATGCTAGAGGTGGCTGGCATTAGATTAGCGCGATCGCCGACCATCTGCTTTATGAATGCCCCCTAATCCAAAAAGCGATCGCACCCAAGAAAGGGAGAAATCGGAGCTTTTGGCTTGTTCAACATCTACATCAGATGCACTCTCTTCGAGGTTTTCGGCGTTTTCTGCGGAAGGGAGAGAATTTACCATGTTCAAGGAATCTTGTTGCACCGCCGCCAATGCTTGACCCACCGCCACGATAATCTGAGGTGCTAACTTAGCTTTAGCCCGTTGCTGTTGTAGATACCATCCTCTGGGACTGGTCGCATACAGGGCTGGCAGACGATTCAGGGCGTAAGCGATCGCATGGGCTGGATTGATATAGTTGACCAACTTTGGCGGTAACTGCTGAAGTTGTCGGTGTACTTCCTGAGCAACTAACAGTTCCATGACATTGCAGTAGGTTAGAACTTGATTCGGTTGCATAATCTTCTTAAAGACTGAGCTGGCGATCTCTGTAAAGAAGGACAGACGTTGTAGAAGGCGATCTCGCGCGTTATCCTCTTAGATTGCCAAAGACGCTTTCGCTTGACAGCTCACTTTTTTGCTGACTCTTTGGCTCAGTTTTCAGCGTACGGCTGCGATCGCTACACCGAAAGGTGAGCCAGAATAAGCGAGAATTGTGGTAAAGAGCTTAACTATGGCGGGGTCTCTCAGAGCATCTGCACGGGGACTAGAAAGCGTTGATAAAGCCCGAAAAAGGAAAGGTTGGACAAAAACAATGACCGTTTCTTGGTGGCAGGGTGCCCTAACGACCCAGGCAACCTTGAAACGGTTTTGGCAGAAAAAACCCATTCACCAAGAGACCTTTATTAATATTTGCCAAGCTGTCGGGATCGGCAACTGGAAGGAAATTGTTGATTCAGGTGCCGTTGAAGAAGCAGAAGCGCGTGAAATGCCCATACTCGATTGGGGTGAAGCGCCTGATGTCTCTGGTTTCTATGGGCGCACAGAAGAACTGGCTGTGCTTGAGAAATGGATTGTCGCTGATAGTTGCCACCTAGTAACGTTGTTCGGCATGGGGGGAATTGGTAAAACAGCGCTATCCGTGATGCTAGCCGAGCAAATTCAGAATGAATTTGATTATTTCATCTGGCGATCGCTCCGTTCTGCCCCATCAGTCGAAGACCTGATCGCAGACTTGCTCCGATGCCTCTCCAACGAGCAATCAACCAATTTACCAAAAGATATTGGTCGCCGAATCTCTCAGCTAATTGAGTCTTTGCGATCTCCCAAAGGAACAAACCCTTCCACAGGTTCCCATCGATGTCTGCTGATTTTGGATGAAGTCGAAACGATTCTAGGTGCTGGTCAAGCAACTGGGTATTATCGAGAAGGGTATGAAGGCTATGGCGAACTATTCAGACGAGTGGGAAGAGAGCGCCACAACAGCTGCTTAATGCTAATCGGTCGAGAGCAACCGAATGAAATTGCATTAATCCAGGGAGAAACTCCAAGCGTTCGTTCATTACTGCTGTCCGATCTCAATGATACAGACGCTTGGCAAATATTTAGAGCCAAAGGTTTGTCAGACGAGAACCACTGGAAAAGCCTTTTTCAAATCTATCGAGGGAATCCCTTAATCTTAAATATTATTGCCAGTTATATAAAAGACTCATTTGCTGGTAAAGTTTCTGATTTCTTAAAGCTAGAAACAATATTTTTAGGCGATATTCATCTAATTTTAGATACTTCCTGGCAACGGCTATCAAATTTTCAAAAAGAAATTATGTTTAAGTTAGCGGCTAATCTCAACCCCAGCTCTATCTTTAAATTAAAAGAAGAAATCAATCTAACGGTTTCAACTTCTGAAATTATGGAAGCGATTCAAGCATTAGAACGTCGTTCGCTGATAGAAAAGCAAATCGAAGGGAATGAAGTTATTTATACGCTTCAGCCAGTTGTGAGAAGGTATGTTAAAAGAAAAATTGCTAAGCGAACGGTTGAACAATAAAGTTATTTTCCGAGAGGAAGTTATAATTCTATAACATTCCCACTCAAATCGGGATAGTGTGTTTGCCGTGAGTTATTGCATCAATCCTAACTGCCGCAATTTCAACGAACCTGGTAATCAAAGCACTTGTCCTGACTGTGGCTCTGAAAGTTTAGTAGAAGGGCGCTATCGGGTCATCCAACGTTTGGGCAAAGGAGGCTTTGGTCAAACCTTTGAGGTGGAGGACGTGCGTCGGGAAGGTATAAAAAAAGTCCTAAAAATTTTGCTTACTGATTATGAGAAGGCAATCTGCCTATTCCAGCGGGAAGCCGAAGTTCTAAAGAAGTTGAATCATCAAGGGATTCCCAAAGTAGAGGCAGATGGATACTTCCAGTTATGTCATCTAAAGAGCGAAAAGCCCTTGCACTGCTTGGTGATGGAGAAAATTGAGGGGATCAACTTAAAAGAATGGTTGAGCAGCCGGAACCATCAACCCATCAGCCAAAAGCAAGCGATCGCCTGGTTGAAACAACTGGCAGAAATCTTACAGCAAGTGCATCAAAGCAACTATTTTCACCGGGATATTAAGCCGTCTAACATTATGCTGCGACCTGATAATCAACTGGTGTTGATTGATTTTGGCGCAGTCCGCGAAGCCACGGAAACCTACTTACACAAGTTAGCCGGAAGAGATGGCACAGCAATAATTTCCCACGGCTATACACCCCCAGAACAAGCCGATGGTAGAGCTGTTTCCAAATCTGATTTCTATGCTTTGGGACGCACCTTCGTTCATTTGCTGACAGGCATACATCCCCATGACCTTCCTGAAAACCCCCAAACAGGTCAGTTGAATTGGCGAAACAGTGCCCCACAGATTTCACTAGAGTTGGCAACTTTAATTAATGACCTGATGGCTCCTTTCGCAGGGAATCGACCTGAAAATGCCCAAGAAATTGTGCAACGTTTAGAAGAAATTGAGACGCAAATCAACAATCATCGGCGGACACGATCTCCCGACGACACGCTTACTTTGCTTCCTGGAGGCAATTGTTCGGACGCGGAAATTACTAGGATTATCAACTCAGGCAATTTAAGGCTTGTACTCATTTGGGTCGTGAGTGCAATTCTCTTGACAGGACTCGGAATAATTATTTATGCGCTCGTGAAACCGCCGAAGGCTTGTGATTCCAGTCTTGCAGACAATGTCAGTTGTGGAGAAGAAGTTTTAGTTCCCAGCTTGAAAGGCGCTCTCAAGCAAAAAGGCGTGCAAAAATTTGCCAGCGGTCAATATGCTGAGGCTGTTGGTTTATTAGAGAAGGCACGGAGCGAACAGCCAAGCGACCCAGAAATTTTGATTTATCTGAATAATGCCCGATTGATGGATAAAAAGGAAAAGGCATACACGATTGCTGTTGCCGCTCCGATAACCAACAATCCAAACAGAGCGCTGGAAATTCTACGAGGAGCTGCCCAAGCCCAAAATGAAATCAATCAGGGTCAAAGGATGAGTGGTAAAGGGCTGAAAGTAGTCATCGCAGATGATGCTAATAATCCTGTCAAAGCTAAACAAATTGCCGAGTCATTCGTGTTGAAAAAGGACATTTTAGCTGTCATAGGTCACTATGCCAGCGAAGTGACACTGGGAGCGATCGCAATTTATCAACAGCACGGGTTGGTATTAATTTCTCCAGGTAGCACCTCGGAAGACCTCTCAGAGTGGAGCCAAAAGAGCGAACACGTTTTCTTTCGCACTGTACCCAGTAATCGCGTGAATGCCCAGGCTTTGGCTAGCTACATGATCCAAGCCAATCAGCGAACAGCCGCAGTCTTTTACTCTGGCACAAGTAATTACAGCAAATCTATCCGAGATCAATTTCACGTTAGCTTCCCCGCAAGTAGAGGACGGGTAAGAGCAGATTTTGAACTGTGCAAAAAGGACTTCAATGCTGTTGAGGCGATTAACCAAGCACAAGCAAAAGGAGCGACTACGCTGGTCTTCCTTCCGGATGGTCAGACCTGTCCTTTTTCCTTTCAGAATGTCTTAGCGGTGATTAAGGCAAATCAGGGTCGTTATCCGATGGTGGGAGCATGGGCTGTTTACAGTTCTGAGATTCTACAAATCGACCCTAAATATGTAGTCGGTCGCCTAGTAGTAACAGTCCCTTGGCATTCCTTGAGCAGCCCCAATCCAACGTTTCCCAAAGAATCTAAGCAGTTATGGAAAGCGGAAGTGAGTGGGCTGACCGCTACGACTTATGATGCTGCTCGTGCGTTAATAACGGCTTTAGCAAAAAAACCTCAACCGAATCGTTCTGACGTGCGGCTGGCTTTATCGGCTCCCGACTTTCGAGCCAATGGTGCAATGGGGATAATTAGTTTTCGCGGTGGAGATCCCAATGAGCCGATCTTTACATTGGTCAAAGTCGTGCCGTCTAACTGCTCGCTTTATGGTTTTAAGTTTGTACCTGTAGACTATCCCCCAGATAAACTTAAGGAAATAGAGCGCGGTTGCAAAAACTAAACGTACTTATCCGAATGCTCTAGCGGATTCTGACAAATCCAGCTTTTTCAACCAGTTTTTGACCCCGATCTGTTAGCAGTAACTTGGCGTAAGCTTCCCCAGATCGTTGTTCAATTTGTTCGTTTTGTTTAACAATTACTGATAATCGGCGAGTTAGAGGATATTGACCATTCGATAGGATTACCACTTGCGTAGATCGTTTAATGTCATTAAGCCTCTATTTGAGTTTGCCATTTATCGTCAAATCTTTAACTTTTCAAGTTTTTTAACTATGGTTGTTTTTTTCAACTGAATTAGGCTCGCTATATAAATCAGCTCTAACAGCTTCTCTCCTCTAATTCTTATGAGTTCTCTTCGCCTCAGGGGTTCGTTTTTTATCGGTTCTTTTTTTCAACAGCAACACGAGAATGGCACCAATTGCTAACCCTACACCATGTGCCCAATACCCAACGCCCACGGGATTGACGCCACCGGAAATATTTAAGCTACCGATTCCATAAAACATTTGCTGAATAAACCACCAGAATAGATAAAACAAAGCTGGCAGTTCAATAGGGATAAACACAATTACCAGTGGCAAAATGGTATCAATTTTTGCCTGGGGAAAAATCAGAAAATAGGCTCCGAGGACAGATGCGATCGCGCCATTTGCTCCAATTAAGGGCATCGTCAAAGTAGAGTCCAACCAAACTTGTACGATGCCCGTCAAAATGCCGCCCAGCAAGTAAAGTAGCAGAAACCACCGATGTCCGAGAAGATTCTCCACACTCTTGCCAAAAACAAATAAGAATAGGAGATTCCCTAAAATTTGACCAAAGCTGCTGTGAAGAAACATCGCCCAAAACAGGGAAGCAGAAAACATCAGCAAGGCAACCCACGCGGCTGGATTTTCTCCACTGAGAGCATCTGAAATCACCGCACTAATTCGGGCCGGAACGATCCCCCAGTGTTGGATAAAGGCGCTCAGCTTACCTGCAAGCTCTAGTTTTAGCTCCCACAGAAACAAAGCAACATTGATTCCGATCAGGGCGTAATTAACAATCGGTTTGCTGCGACTGGGGATGTTATCAGCAATAGGAATCATGAAGGTTTTAGATTTTAGATTTTGGACGAATCATCAATCCACACGCTATGCCCTCAAACTTATCCTAGTTCGCTAAACAAATCCGCCAAAATTACATTAGAAAATAAAAAACCTTCCGGATCGGTTAATCTCAATCGTCCCTTTGGTGGGAGTTTCTGGGCGTCAAGTGCGATCGCTTTCCCGCTTTCGCCGACAATTTCTACCCAACCTTGCTGGTAGTAGGGTTGCAAACACGTCCAAATTTGTTGCAGCGTCTGTTTGCCAAACTGTTCAGCTAAGGTTGATAAACTGAGACCCTCTGCTAGACGCAGCCCCAGCATCAAGGTTTCCAACAATACTTCAGATGTCAATGTTTGAGGACAATCCCACACGCCACCTGCTGTGACTATCTGTTGCACCCATTCGTAATATTCCCGTGTTTTGCGGGGACGGGTGAACCGGCACCCTTGCAAATGACTGGCGGCACCCATGCCAAAGGCATAGTAGGGGCGATTTTCCCAGTAAACTCGATTGTGGCGGCATTGATGACCGGGTTTGGCATAATTAGAAATCTCATAATGCTCATAACCGGCACTGGTGAGAACTTGCTGCGCTAGTCGGTACATCTCGGCAGCCATTTCATCGGTGGGAAGCGGTTTGGCACCGGGTTGATATTGACGCCCAAAGGCAGTAACGGGTTCGACTTGGAGATCGTAGATTGAAATATGAGTGGGCGCGATCGCTACTGCGGTTTCTAAAGACTCCTGCCACTGTTCCAACGTCTGATGCGGCAACCCAGAAATCAAATCCAAGCTGAATTCGGGAACCCCCACTTTGCGGACTAGCTCCACAGCTGCAAAGATATCAGAGACACCATGCGATCGCCCGCACACTTCCAATAGTTCTGGCTGAAACGCCTGTACCCCCAGACTGATTCGATTCACTCCAACTGAGCGGTAGCCTTGAAGTTGTTGCGAGTCAAAGGTGCCAGGGTCCATCTCCATCGAAATTTCAGCATCGGTGGCAATACCAAAACCAGCATCAAGTTGAGTCAAAATTTGCTTGAGTTGTTGCACCGATAACAACGAAGGAGTACCACCTCCAAAAAAAACTGTTTTTAGGGAATTTCCTTGTACTGGTGTAACTTCAATTTCTTGGCACAATACCTCAACATACTGCTCAATTGTGCCAGAGTTCTTACCAGTCTTGCGATCCCCTACCACAGACACTGGAAAATCACAGTAAAAGCACCGGCGTCTACAAAATGGAATGTGGAGATAAGCAGAGCTGGGGATACCCAAATTAATATTTTTTGCGTCCGGGATTAAATAATTTAAGACCATATTTGTATCAATACTCAATATAGCGATGAAATCTTTAAATGTTTGATTAACAGTTGTTACTTTACTGAATTGTTGTCAGGTCTTTTCTTCTCTTAGCAAGAATACGTCAAGCCTATACGCCCTCTTGTTTCCTGCCTTTTAGAAGCGACATGATTGGCTAATTTTTCAGAATTGTTCTTTTAATAAATAAAGAGGTGGCTTCATAAAAATAGCTCAAATTGGATTAAATGCTGGTGCTAAATCAATGGTCATCCGCAAGAGTGAAGTCAATAACACAAAAGATATAATAAAACAAATGTAAATTTGTATCAGTTCTTGAGAGCCGCTTTCAGGAATTGAAGCAATCATCCCAAATAACTGGAAACCATGCTTGACGCAATCATTATTATTTTATTCATCCTAGCAGCGGCGGGAATCGGGTTCGACGCGATTGAATTACTGCCTAGCGGTGCCCTATATCAAGTCAGCAATCAGGACGCTTTACGCTGGGTCTTCGCCGGGTTTGCCGCCCTGGTTGGGGGCGCTGCCGGTTTGCTCGTGCAGACGACCTATCGACGCTTGGAAAAGAGAGTCCGGGAAATGCCGATCGAGGTCATTTTGACCAGAGCTGTCGGTTTGGTGATTGGCTTATTAGTTGCCAACTTGATGCTGGCACCCGTTTTCTTACTACCAATGCCCTTCGATTTTGCTTTTATTAAGCCTCTTGTTGCCATTTTAGGCAGTGTCATGTTTTCCTATTTGGGGGTCACTTTAGCGGATACCCACGGTCGTTCCTTCTTGAGGCTGATTAGCCCTCACAGCGTGGAAACGATGTTGGTGGCAGAAGGAACCCTCAAACCTGCCTCGACCAAGGTTTTAGACACCAGCTGCATCATCGATGGTCGCATTGAAGAACTGCTGAACACTGGCTTTATCGAAGGTCAAATCCTCGTACCCCAGTTTGTCTTGCAGGAACTGCAACAACTGGCAGATGGTTCCAACGATCTGAAGCGAGTTCGGGGACGGCGAGGGCTAGATATCCTGAACCAGATGAAGGATGCTTACTCAGAACGGATTGTAATCCACTCCGCCGATTACGATGAAATTCCCAAGGTGGATGCGAAGTTAGTCCGGTTGACGCAAGAAATCAACGGCACTTTGCTCACCAACGACTACAACTTGAGTAAGGTTGCTACTTTGCAGAAAGTGCCGGTGCTGAATATTAACGATTTGGCTCAGGCAATTCGGGCAATTTATCTGCCTGGTGATAGCTTGGATATCAAAATTATCAAGGGTGGCAAGGAACCAGCTCAGGGCGTCGGCTACCTGGATGATGGCACAATGGTGGTTGTGGAAGACGGGCGCGACTACATGGGTGGTGAAATCCGAGTGGTTGTAACCAGTGCCTTGCAGACTTCGGCGGGGCGAATGATTTTTGCTCGCCCTCAAGCGTCTGTTGTGGCTTGAGTAGCTTGAAGTGGCGATCGCCACTGGTGGCACCTAGAAAGCCCACAAGCACCACTCTTAAAATCTCACCGCCAAGAAAGTACGCAGAGGTAAATTGCTTCCTCTGCGTACCTTGGCGTACCTTTGCGTTAACCTTGGCGTACCTTTGCGTTAAAAAAGCCTACTCCTGCAAAATAGTTTTAGAGACGATCCGTGTCTTCTTCCTATCTGCTTCCGAAAGTTCTTCACCTGATTGCAAGCGAGTAGCACTGGTTTGGAGAACCGTCGCGCCTCCCTTGTCTCCCATTTGCAGGGCGGTTTTGGCGGCAGTTTGTAACATCGTCGCTGCACCCACGCGATCGCCTTGCTGCAATTTCGCCTCTGCTAACTGAGTTTGTCGGTATTTCGCCAACGCCAAAATAGACTGTTGCACCTGAGGATTGGGTGCGGGTTGGTAACTCCGGACAACATTCGCCTCAACTAAGACTTGTTGAGAAATTAGCCCCATTTTATCCTGGGCGGGATCGTCGTAACGGACTTGCACCTGGGCGATCGCTTGACGCCCTTCCGCTAGCTGGCTGACGTAAAGATTCGCCAAAATGATTCGCGGCACATCTTTCATCAAGTCTCCCAGACGTACCGTATAGCGATCGCCTTCTTGTTGCACCGGCAGTTCAATGGTATCTGGAGCAACTTGGGCGATGGGTTTGAGTTCCGCTAACCGTACCTTCGGCATTAACGAAAGTGATAAGTAGGCATTTGTCAACCCCACCGCAGAGATTCGATTAAACAAGCGTCCAAACTCATTGACTGCCTGTTCGGGACGCTCAATATAGGACAGCGTACCGCCACCCGCATCAGCAATTTTTTCCAAAACATCCTGGTTCCAATGAGCGCCAAATCCCAATGTATTCAACGTCAGGTTGTAGCCAGTCGCCACTTGGGCAAATTTCAGACAGCGGTTGTTGTCGCCATGCTCATTTTCGCCATCTGTTAACAGAAAAGCTTGAGAAACCGTTTCCTTTTTGCCCTTCGCCAGTTCTTCAATTCCTAGTTTTAAACCCTCATCAATCGCCGTACCCCCATCTGCACTGAGCCGATTAATCTGTTTCTTAATATTTTCTGGGTTGTCAATGACTTGGTTGGGGACAAGCACTTTGGCTTTGTGATCGAAGGCGACAACCGAGATGCGATCGCCCGGTGTAAGACGATCCACCAGACCGATCGCTGCCTGTTTCACCGTTTCCAGGGGGCGTCCATTCATCGAGCCACTGTGGTCGAGAATTATGCATAAATTGAGCGGGGCACGATCTTCAAGATCCCCAGCGATCGCAGAAATAGAAATTTCTAGTTGACGCTGGCTACTCGTTTGAGTCGCGTCAATATTCATATCATTCAAAGCAGGCTGTAAACCAACTCTCATAGCACGCTCATTCCTGGCAGAACAAGAAGGGATCGGAGTAACCACAAGACTAAACGCTGACGCTCCGGAAAGGGAACCATAAAATTACCCCAACCGCGACCGGGCTTATTTTCTACAATAGCTTGCAGCCCAACACGGCGGAAGCAGCCAGCCAAAAGATCGCAATTCTTTGCAGAGGAAAACGCGATCGCTGGGGTGGATTTCACCCATCACCTTTCGCAAAAACCGATACTTAAACTCAGGTTTCTCTGTTTAAAAACCCAAAAATTAGAAGCGTTTAAGACCCATTTTCCGGCGTCCCCTCCCAAAAAGCCCACTGACAGGCGCTAAAGCGGCATCAAGCCACCCTCAACCTGACTAAAAGCGGTAAGGGGAGTAAAACTGCTAGAATCCAGTCAGTACGGTGGGGCACACCGGAATTAATGTCAAATTAAAGATAGCACCACTATTGCAGCTTTCCGATACGCCATGAACTCACCCATCCAGGCTGTTCAAGCTCCCTACGGCGGCGATAGCTTCTACCGAACACCGCCACCAGACTTACCCTCCCTGATCTTAAAGGAGCGGATTGTCTATCTGGGAACGCCCTTGGTGCCAGAGGTAACGAAACTAATCATCGCCCAACTGCTGTTTTTGCAGTACGAAGATCCAGAAAAACCGATCAAAATCTACATCAATTCCACCGGCACCTCGCGTTACGACGGCGAACCTGTTGGCTTTGAAACCGAAGCCTTCGCCATCTGCGACACGATGAACTACATCAAGCCGCCCATTCATACCATCTGTATCGGTTCGGCAATGGGAATGGCGGCAATGCTACTCTCTGCTGGGACTAAAGGCTATCGCGCTAGTCTGCGCCATGCCACGATTATCCTGAACCAGACTAAGAGCTACGCTCGCGGTCAGGCGACGGATATTCAAATCCGAGCCAAAGAAGTGCTGGCTAATAAGACAACAATGCTGGATATCCTATCGCGCAATACAGGTCAGACCCCTGAAAAAATTGCCAAGGATATGGATCGACTCTTCTATATGACTCCGGAGCAAGCTGTGGAATATGGCTTGATCGATCGGGTTCTAGAGTCCAAATCAGATTTACCAACACCACTTCCCGCTGGTGTCATCTGAAGAATTAAAAATTAAAAATTAAAAATGAAGACTATTCAAATTTTTAATTTTTAATTTTGCATTTTTAATTCTTTGGATACGAATTTTCACTTTTTACGAACGGAGTTCTACATTATGCCTATTGGCTACCCTAGAGTTCCCTACCGGATGCCAGGGGGACAATATACCGAGTGGATTAACATCTACGATCGCCTTTACCGGGAACGGATTATTTTCATGGGCGAAGATGTTGATGATGAAATGGCTAACCAGATAATTGCCGTGATGCTTTATCTGGATTCGGAAGATCCGGGCAAGGACATCTATCTCTATATCAACTCTCCGGGTGGCGTAGTCACTTCTGGCATGGCGATTTATGACACCATGCAGCACATCAAATCAGATGTGGTGACAATTTGTGTAGGCTTAGCGGCATCAATGGGTTCGTTCCTGCTGACCGCTGGGACAAAAGGTAAGCGTCTCGCTTTGCCTCACTCGCGGATTATGATTCACCAACCTTCTGGTGGTACGCGGGGACAAGCCACAGACATTGAGATTGAAGCGAGAGAGATTCTACGGATTCGTCGCCAGCTGAATGAGATTTATTCTCACCGGACGGGTCAGCCTATTGAGAAAATTGAGAAGGACATGGATCGTGACTTTTTCATGTCTGCTCAAGAAGCGAAGGAATACGGTCTAATTGACCGCGTTATCGAAGAACGTCCGAAGTAATGAGTGATTAGCTGTTAGCTGTTAGCTGCTTGACGGGTGGGTAGTCGCAATTGTAAACTTGGGCTTCCAACAAGATTCTCAGAAGCTAATAGCTAACCGCTAAAAGCGAAGGGCTAGAAATAAACTCCCGACTATCAACAAAGATTAAAGCCTAATCGATAGATGATTCCTCTGATGAACCTCGCAGATTGTTACCGGGTGTTGGGGTTAAGATCAGGGGCATCTTTTGCAGAAATTAAAGCGTCTTACCGACGTTTGGCACGGCAGTATCATCCCGACGCAAATCCTGGCGATCGCCAAATGCAAGATAAATTTATAGAGTTGACGGAGGCTTACAAGTTCCTCCTCAGTGTAGTAGATAAGTCTGAGACGGTTGAGAAAGTATCCAATCCAGAACAGACTGCTGCACCGCCTCCTCAACCTTCCGTCACGAAGGTGACTCGCAAAGAGACGCCCAAAGAAACGCCCGTTCAAAAACTCCCAGACTTGTCGATAACTGAGCAACAGCTGAAGTGGAGTTCTTATCAGCAGTTGCAGCAGTTGCTGAAAAATCGCCGATTTCCCCGCGCGATCACCCTCATCGAAGGACTCGCCCAACGTCTGCCAGAAGATCCAGAAGTGCGTCAGTGGCAAGCGATCGCTTATCAACGTTGGGGGCGTCAGCTGATCGCTGAAAAGCAACTCGAAAAGGCAAGAATTTATCTAAAAAAAGCTCTGAAAACCGACCCCCACAATCGCTCTCTCTGGGCAGAAGTAGAACGAGATTTTCGCCGTTTAGAGCAGATTTTTTAGCTTTACTTCGCTGCAACCAAATATCTTCAATTGGGTTCGGCTTGGGATTCTTTGGGAGCAAAGCGAATGCAAGTGATTTTCCAGTTAAACTCCTCGAAGCCTTGATTAACCGACTCCAAGGACTCTCTCAGCGCTTGTGAGCCATGATAGATAGGTGGCTCCATCTCAAATCAGGGCAATGGGACTGTTGGGACATTTGTCTAGGAGATACTTGAGAAAAGCAATCATGCCCTCAGAATTGCCTGCCTCAGATGCTTGAATCAGTTACAAGGATATTGCACGCGAGAGTAAGCACCGCTATATAAAGCGACTCCTATAGCAGTCGTATTTGAGTTGTGATGATGCTAACGGTTCAGATCGCCGACTTCTTAGCGGGGATCTGGCCTTCAGGAACAATTTAGGATTGCTATAACAGATAATTTATTAAATAAATATTAATTGTGAAAATCGTTACTCTAGACGCATTTTCGCCCTAGCCTCTCTTAAAAACGGAACCTGAAATCTGGCTGTCTCTACCAAAAATGTAGGTTAACGAGATTCAGATTTTCTTTATAAATGTCCTCTCACCCATCAATAACCGTTTGTTTGGGAAGGGAAGGATTTTATCCAGTGCCTATAACGCTTGACAGCAGATTGTTTTGAGCAATGTTGCAATTGCTTAATCTATGGATAGTTGACGCTCGTATTTATGTTAAGCAGCTTCATAACTTTTTATGATGAAATGCAATGTTTTAAGTGGATATCGTACAAGTTATAGCTCATTGTAAAAATCAGATCGCATACTTTATAAAGACAGAGAAATTTTGCTTTTGAAATGGTTCCTCAAAGGAAATACTTTATGCAACCCTTAAATTCACCAGTTTCAGCCTGTCGCTATTGTCAATTTTATAATCCGATGGGACGACGTGGCGGCTGTTGTCAAACTCTTGGCGTAACCGTTCAAAGTGGATGGCAAGGTTGTCAACTGGGAATTCCTCGGTTTAAAATTCCCTACGAATGTTCCCAAGAAGATTCGCAGAAACGAGTTGAAGCAATTGTAATTTAAAATACAACAGAAAAGAGGAATCTGAAACAGTCTGAAAGTTAGAAAGCCAATTTTTTTTATTTCTCCTTTAATAGCACGCTTCTGTTTGACGGGTTGCCGGAAACTGAAAAAGCAATTTTCTCAATAAGAATCTATGCATTGCAACCCGTCTATAATGGCAAGCCCATGAAAGGAGTTCTTCAATCGTTTAGTTTTTCCCTTTTAAATAGTGCGATCGCTGATTAACCCGTTAATACGGGTTTTTTTGGGTATTATTCCGTACATCGGATAAATGAGCGATCGCTTTTCGATACAAGTCCAAAACCCGCCTTGCCTCTTTGTCTGAAAATCGTTACACTTTCCCCTCTGCCAAGTTTTGTAATTCCTGCTGTAGAAAATTTCCCCATTCTGCTGCAAGGGGAATTTCAGTAAAGGGGATTTTCACCGAAGCGGCTGGTGCAAAGACAAATTCCAGCGAAGCGACACGACCTTTACTGGGCAGTGCTTCTAAATCAACGGGCTTGTCATCTACTAGCAGCCGAATCGCTTTAACATCCTTTAAGGAAAACGTTTGCACCTCCACTGGACCTTTTCGCGTCGGTTTTCCCCAGGTTAAAGTGCTGTCATTTTGAGCCAACACTGCATAGATATCGTACTTAGATCGCTCAAACTGCTGTGCCCAGACGCGATAAGCTTCAACTTTTTGATACTCATTCCAGCCTTGCCAAGCCAGCCAGATAAACGCTGCCAGTAGGGGCAGCCACAACAGACCTCTTTCCATTGTCGGATTTTCGCTCTTTAACTATTCTGATATCTTGCAGCCTAACAGACGATTGCATCTATCCTTGGTTAGCTCCCCTTCGGCTATCTGCTAAGTATAAATACTGGATCTAGATTTGCCTAAAACCGTCGAAAGGTTTCTCCAGAAGCTTCCCGATGAGAATAAATTGCCCAAAGGCTTGAATAAGGCTTTACCAATACTTACCAATACCAACAAAGTCCGCCCAGCTCTTTGAGAGGCGCTTCGCGCTTCGGAAACTCAATTTAGCCTGCCTCACTGGCTTTGTTTCGATAAAAGCTCTCACAACTTCCGCCCCTTTGTCCTGAACGAGGCATTACGCATAAGTCCCAGCTTGTTGTCTTCCTGATGCTTCTCCCGTACAGATGCGCCCTTGGGTTCTCAGTTTGAGGGTGAAGTATTCGTGCCTTGTACAAGTCACTTCAACCCAAATCTTTCTGCGCCAATGCTTTACCCCTACATGATTTCAACAGAGGCGGGTAATGCATCGTTCTTCTGAAGAGGGGTAAAAGGGTTGGTGTAGCCGAAACTACCAGTATCGGTAGGTATTTTGGCGCTCATTACGCTGCACCCAGTTTCTAGCTGCGATCGAGATCACAAAGCTGGAAACAGCCAGTCACATTTTGTGAGCCAATCCCATCACTCAAACTTGGGGATTTCAAGCAAATATTTGCAGCAATAATGTCACATTTCACTATAGGTTTTTATCACTAGAGAATCTTAATAAAACCTTCATAATTAAAAACATCGAATTCAACAAACTAAGATGCAATCTCACATTTATCTACCTCAAGTCATTATCGAACAAGTAATTCATCAAATATTTACTATTAGTCGAATTTTTCGTATGGCTCAACCAAAGTTGATGTTAACGTTATCCTCTAAATATTTAATTAATATAAGATTTTAATGGAAAATTATTTGATGTTATTCAGTTTACAGCACTGAACAATAGATCTGATTAAAAAAAATGATTTCATCATAATTATTTCAAAACGATAAAAATTTTATGAGTCATCTACTACTAAAAGCTACAGGAATATTCATCTTTATGTTTGGGTTACAACTGCTCAATATTCAATTGAACTTTAGCATCAGAACTCCCGATAATACTACACAAAATCAAACCTACGAACCCCCAAATCTAGGATTCTCGGACGATAATAGTCAAGGCGCAGGAACCCGCTAACGACAAGAGAATGCCTCCCTCACCTCAAACTGAGTATTAAATAGACGCTCATCGGCTGAAAACCCACAAGTCCTTCAGTAAGAGTAAAAATAGGGTTCTTTCGCTTCAAGAGAACTTTTGCCACAAGCAGCCTGATTCGTATCGCTTATTACTGCAAACGAGCGGTATTACTCCAACAAACAAAAATTAATAACTAAAAACTAAATACACCACGGGGCAGATGCATGAGTTATCGTGGGGAGAAACTGGCGCTCACAAGACGGGTGAATATGAGAAAGCTTTTGATAGCGTGCTTGTTTTTATTGGGGGTAGGTTCTGCCCTGTTTAACTTCAAAGGACTGGCAGCACAAGGTGAGTTTGACTCGATTGTGCTAGATTTCCGCGAAGACGTACCAGCAGAAGTGGTGCAAGAACAGGTGCGATCGCTTGGCGCTCAGTATAACAGCGAATTTTCCGAGTCAGATCAGTTGTATATCATTAAAGGCGATCGCAACCTGCTGAAAACTCTAAAAAAATCGCCTTTAGCCAAAAAAACCGAATATATTGAACCGAATTATGTCTACAAAGCTCTGGAAGTCCCCAACGACCCAGAGTACAGCAAACAGTGGAACCTACGGAGTATCAACGTAGAATCGGCTTGGGACGAAACCAAAGGCGCAGGGATGACAGTTGCCGTCATTGACACCGGCATCAGTCGCGTTCCTGACCTGAAAGATACCAAGTTTGTCCAAGGCTACGACTTTGTTAACAACCGAGACCAAGCAGACGACGACAACGGGCACGGCACCCACGTTGGCGGTACTGTTGCCCAAGCCACCAATAATGGCTATGGCGTCGCGGGTATTGCTTACGAAGCCAGCCTTATGCCTTTGAAAGTGTTGAGTGCAGAAGGCGGCGGCACCGTTGCCGATATTGCTGAAGCCATCAAATTTGCTGCCGATAACGGTGCTGATGTCATTAACATGAGCTTGGGCGGTGGTGGCGAAAGTCAGGTAATGCAAGAAGCGATTGATTATGCCTACAACAAAGGCGTCGTCATCGTAGCCGCAGCAGGAAACTCTAATGAGAATTCTGCCTCCTACCCAGCTCGATATCCCCACGTTATCGGTGTTTCAGCAATTGATTCTGCCGGTGAAAAAGCCTTTTACTCCAGCTATGGTGCTGGTGTGGATATCTCAGCCCCTGGTGGTGCAATCACCGAAGAAAATCCATCGGGTGGGATTCTGCAAGAGACCATTAGTTATGACGAAAACGGGAAGCTCATCCCCACTTTTGCTGCCTTCCAAGGCACCAGTATGGCGTCTCCCCACGTTGCCGGTGTCGCCGCTTTAGTGAAAGCCTCTGGCGTAAACGAACCGGAGGAAGTATTGGGTGTCCTCAAAAAGTCGGCACGGGTAATTTCAGATGACGCTCTCAACTACTTTGGTGCCGGTCATCTCGATGCTTCTGCGGCTGTAAAACTGGCGGTACGCGGGCAAATTACCTTCCGCGACTTCTTCCGCTGGTTGCGCGATAATGGCTATCTCAATCCTCGCTTCTGGATTGATGGCGGTGCGGTGGCACTGTTACCTAAGATTGCGATGGTATTGGGTTCTTATGTCCTTGCCTGGTTCTTGCGGAATTATTTCCCCTTTGGCTGGAGTTGGTCGCTAACGAGCGGTTTGGTTGCCGGGAGTTCTGGATTATTCTTCCTGCGCGGCTTCTATATCTTCGATCTTCCTCAGTGGCCTTTCCGGATGATGGGCAGTTCGATTCCCGAACTGGGCAATACGATTCAAGGCAGTGGTTTATTGAATCCCATCTTCGCCAGCGTGTTGATTCCTTTTGCATTAATCGCCTTGCTACTGGGACACCGCAGTTGGAAGTGGTTTGCGATCGGCTCGACCTTGGGCGTGGCATCCTGTTTATTAGTGAGTGCCGTAGCAGATCCGGCGATGTTGTGGTTAGGTCATGGCGCGATCGCTAGGCTATTCCTAATTACTAATGCCCTCCTGTGTATCGGACTCGCCTATTTATCCAGCAAAGGAGAAGGGCAAACAGCATGAGCATCAGCGTAGAAGGCACTATCGAACGCAAGGGACTCGGTCCAGGCACCTGGGCGCTAGTCACACAAGAGGGTGAAACCTATGAACTCCACAAAGCTCCAGAAGATTTACGCAAATCGGGACTCAAAGTGAAAGTCAAAGGTGAGGTGCGAAAGGACGTGATGACCTTCGCGATGATTGGCCCGGTTCTAGAAGTTAAATCTTTTGAGGAAGTCAGTTCGGATTAGCCATAAGCGATTAGCGGTTGGTTATTCGTTAACAGCGAATGAGCGATCGCTAATCTGCCTTCTGCTTCTCGTTATTTCTAGCACAGTGGCTCTCCCATCGCGGGGTTGAGGGATGGAAATGCCAAGCAACTTGTGTCAGTTCCCCCCTAACCCGCCTTTGAAGCCGGGAGAAATCCAGAAAGTCCTACAGCGCCTAACGAACCGAAAAAAAAATCCCCGGCTCAAACCGGTGAGCCAGGGGATGTCAATCAGGGTGCATCTACCAATCTACTCTTCTGAAGGATTCCTCAACTATCCGGATTAAGTTGGGGTAAATTTAACGATTAAATTAGAATAAATAGAAATTTTCTCTCCCTTTCCCGGAATCCATCAACGGCATCAGCGTTCAAGAAAACGAAACTGCCCTTCATGGAAACTTTAAGTAACTTGAATCTATCTAGGAAGAAAGGGAAACAGTTCCTCCTCCAGGTCAGAAAAGCAGCTAGAAGGTTCTAACTGAAGCAGGAGTGCATAGTAGCAGTGGCTCAGGAATTTCATATCTCTGTAAATCCCTTAGGGGAAAGTAAATATTGGGTGCGGACAGAATGGGTTGCCGCACCGGGTGCCGTCCCATTTGCCGAAGAGCAGGTAACGTGGCAAGTAGAGGATTGGTTAGCTCAGGCGAGGCACCTGATGAATGACCCTTTGCTGATGGCTTTGTCTCCCAGCGATATTTCTCGCTCGGGTTCCCCGAACCGAGAAGCCACCCAATCTTCCCTTAACTTGGTGGCGCTGGGGCAGCAGATGTACGATGCTTTGTTCCAAGGAACGCTGCGAGATAGTTGGATGATCGCGCAAGCGATCGCTCAAGATCGGCAAGAAGTATTGCGGCTGCGCTTGGGATTAAAAGATAGTCGCTTACTGAGCTTACCTTGGGAAGTATTGCACGATGGCGATCGCCCGTTGGCAACTGGAACCGATGTTGCCTTCTCCCGCTACCAGATGAGTACAAGGTTGAGAAGTCCCACCGTTTCGTTAGGTTCTGGGTCAAATCAACCGGCGGTGCGAATCTTGATGGCGATCGCTGCCCCCAACGACCAGGAAAGTTTGGCGCTCAAACAAGAAGTCAGCCACCTGCAAGCAGAACTGAGTCACCGTTCCCGGAATGGCTTACCCGAAATTCAACTCACTGTTCTGGAGCAACCCGGTACGGAGCAGCTGACGCACGAGCTGGAACAAGGTCAATATCAAGTTTTCCACTACGCAGGTCATAGCGACCAAGGAGCCTACGGCGGCAATCTCTACCTCGTAAGCCGCCAAACCGGGCTGACGGAGATGTTAAGCGGAGATGACTTAGCGGGGTTGCTCGTCAATAACGGCATCCAGCTCGCAGTGTTTAACTCCTGTCGGGGCGCTCATACCGCCGCTTCAGCTCCCAGCGACGGTGCCGCAGAGGGAAATTTGGCAGAAGCGCTGGTCAAACGCGGCATCAAGAGCGTGCTGGCGATGGCAGAACGCATTCCGGATCAAGTCGCTTTGACCTTGGCACGGCGGTTTTACGGCAATCTGAATCAAGGTTATCCGATTGACCTCAGCCTGAGCCGAGCGCGGCAAAGTTTAATTTCTACTTACGGTTCTCGCCAGCTTTACTGGGCTTTACCGATCCTCTATCTTCACCCGGAATTTGACGGTTACTTGACACCAGGTCATCATGCCATCAATGCCAAAGCAGAGCGACTTCAGTTGCCTGACGCTTCTGGGGCAGACATTGCTTGGGGAGGAATGCTGAATCCTCTCTCTAGGGAGGAAGAAGCGGTATTCACGGCACCGCCGACTGGATCTCGATCCGGTTTCTTAACCACCGACGAGGCTTTAGACTCCTTAGAGGATGACTTCTACGGGGATGACGATCCCGACTGGACCGATCCGGTTGATGATTTAGAGTATGACGATATTGGCTACGAAGACGACTCGGCTTTGGTTGCGGATCTGTTTCGCCAGCTAAAGCCTGAAGTAGCAGCAGAGACACAGAGGGAAACAGAGGGAGATCAGACAAGGGACAGACATGTAGAAAGAGAAAATCAGACAACGATCGCCGCTCACCCGCTCAGCGAGTCGAAAACACCCCCCCAACCTGTCGCCGCAGCGATCGCTGCTGAGTCAGCACCGAAAAACGCGGGTTCGGGAGAATCGCTACTGGGATATGCCGCCGGGAACCCCCGGCTGCGATTTTGGCAGCGTGATGAAGGGAAGAAGGGACAGCGACGAGTCAAGCGTGCCCCACTGATTTTGCTGGCGTTAGGCTCGACGATGGCGATCGCGCTTTTGGGTTTCTGGTTGTTGCAACGTCGTCCGCAACCTTCAGACTTGTTGTTCTCTCAGGAGAATACCTCAACCTCACTTCCGGCGCTCCCTAGCCCCAATCTCAAAAATGTCAATCTCCAGAAAGCCAATACCCCGACTGTCACGGCGATCGCTATTGAACAATTCAGTCAAAATAACTTATCCGCCGCCGGGGTGGCTGTAGAAGAATTGTTGAACCGAGGAGCGTTACAGCAGGCCCAAGGGGCGCTTGACAACGTTAACAAACAGAAAATCGACGACCCAGCCATCAGCTTCCTGAGAGGGCGTCTGGCGTGGCAGTCTGTTCAAACTGGCAGTAAGGATTACAGTTTGGATGATGCCCGTCGATTTTGGGAGCAAGCGGTCAAAAAGCAACCCAAATCTGCTAAATATCTGAATGCCCTAGGGTTTGCCTACTATTTAGAAGGGAATCTCGATCGTGCTAACCAAATTTGGTTTGATGCTTTTTACTTGATAGAAGAAAAGCAGGCTACTGTTGCCGGATCGGTTGCCCAACAAGAAGCTTTGACTACTTATGCAGGATTAGCAATTGGGCTGACCAAATTAGCTGCATCTCAACCTGCTGATAAGCAAGCAAAACTTTTGGATGAAGCCCGGAAGCTCCGACAAAAGGCGATCTCAGAAGACCCGGTTAACTTCCAACCGGAAGCCCTGAGTAAAAACTGGCTCTGGACAGAAAAAGCAATTAAAGATTGGCGATCGCTACTTTCGACAAGTCAAAAGTAATTCCCGAAAAAACATTTACTTGCACGTTGAATTTTAGTAATTAGTAAAAAAATTTGAGTTTTGAATTAAGAATTTTTTTCTAACTCAAAACTCAAAAGTTTTATAGTAATTACTTTTTGAGCAACGCAGAGAGAGACTGTCGCTTTCGCAGATCCATGATTTCTGCCAGACTATCCTCGCCCCAATCCAGAGGATGATTTTCTTCTGGAGGCACCACCGTTACCTCAGTCATCCCATAATTTGTCATCATTAGGGGCACTTCTTGAGGTTTAGAGAAGCCTTCTGCCGGTTGTGGCGGCATGGGACGACGCTTTTGCTTTTGAGTCGGGCGGCGTTGTTTTTTGCGGACGCTTGCAGTCGGCTTTGACCGTTTGAGAGATTTACGCTGCGGTGAACGACTCAGGTTTAGCGCTATCAACAGCGTTCCAGTGACAAAGCCCAAGGCGATCGCACCATACAACCACCGTGGCACTTCCTGTTGCTTTCGAGCTTCCGGAACTTCCGGCACCGCTGTAAAACCGGGCAACGGGGTTCCAGATGGCTGACTGGTTGTGAAGCTTGGCAGTAGTGATGTCTCTGGTTCTGGAACCGTCGTTTCGGCAGGCATCGGTTCAACAGATTTAGATTCCTCCTGCTCGATGGGGCCTGTACTAAATAGACCTAGCGCTGCTACTGCTGCGATGGTAATCATGGACGCCCACAAACCGCCCCAAAAGGCGAGTGGGTACTTCTGAACCATCTGGTACAGGAAAACAAGGCTAAAGCGCTGTATAGGAGGCTTATCGGGCTGATTGAGCATTGAACGCCCTCAACTAGCACGGCTGATTGATATGGGGTAATTTATATCAAAGTTTTATCAAATTTTGAAAAACTCGGTATAACTCACTAGAGGCAGATTTTAGCAAAAATTGCCTGCGATCTTCCAAAAAAGAAAATATAGTAACCCGGACAAAGAGATGATTGTGGCAGCCAAGAACCAGAGATTTTGGAGATTTCAGAGTTCTCAAAGCAGAGAATTACTTATCCCCAATCCCCAAATACAAATTTTGGTAACAATGGGAATTAAGCAGACATCCAACCGCAGGTACTGATTCAAGAGAAGACACCTGCCTATGATAAATGAATGCGATAGACTAGCTACTCGACAGGGCACAGGGAGGATAGATAAAAAAATGGGCGAGCAGTTTACGCCTGCAATTGAAGAAGAGCCATCAGAAGAAGAAATTGTGGCACAAAGTTCATCGAATCGCCGTGGCACCTCCGGTGCCCTTGCCCGGAGAAATGCAGGACGGGAAAAACATGATATGGCTTTGACTCGGCTAAGCCGTGAAAGCTTGCCCCAATCCTGGTCAATAGAAAACAGTGAGAACCTTTATCGGATTGAAGGTTGGGGTCAACCGTACTTTTCGATTAATGCAGCCGGTCACGTTACAGTTTCTCCCAAGGGAGAGCGCGGTGGGTCTCTAGATTTATTTGAACTGGTCAACGCCCTGAAGCAGCGCAATCTGGGGCTACCACTGCTGATTCGCTTTTCAGATATTTTAGAAGACCGGATCGAGCGATTGAATGCTTGTTTTGCGAAAGCGATCGCGCGTTACAACTATTCCGGTACTTACAAAGGTGTCTTTCCGGTCAAGTGCAACCAGCAGCGACACTTGGTTGAAGATTTGGTGCGGTTTGGTAAACCCCATCAGTTTGGCTTGGAAGCTGGCTCGAAGCCAGAGATGATGATTGCTTTGGCAATGTTGGATACGCCTGGGGCATTACTCATCTGCAATGGCTATAAAGACCGAGAATACATCGAAACGGCGATGTTAGCGTCTCGACTGGGGCAAACGCCGCTGATCGTTTTAGAGCAGGTTGAAGAAGTACAGCTGTGTATTGAAGCCAGCCGTCAGTTGGGCATTAAGCCAATTTTGGGCATCCGGGCAAAGCTGAGTACCCAAGGCGTGGGACGCTGGGGAGGATCTACGGGCGATCGCGCTAAATTTGGTTTGACCATTCCCGAAATCATTCACGCGGTCAACGAATTACGAGACGCTGACTTGCTGGATTCGCTGCAATTGTTGCACTTCCACATTGGCTCTCAGATTTCTGCGATCAACGTCATCAAAGATGCCATCCAAGAAGCTAGCCGGATTTACGTCGAGTTAGCCAAGCTGGGGGCTGACATGAAATATCTCGATGTCGGCGGCGGTTTGGGCGTGGATTACGACGGCTCTCAAACCAATTTCTACGCTTCCAAAAATTACAATATGCAGAACTATGCCAACGATATCGTGGCAGAGTTGAAGGAAGCTTGTGCCGAACACCAGTTACCCGTTCCCACACTGATTAGCGAGAGTGGGAGAGCGATCGCTTCCCATCAGTCGGTGCTGATTTTTGATGTTCTCGGCACCAGCGATGTCCCATCTGGGGCACCCGAACCCCCAAAAGAGGGTGAATCTCCGATTATTAATTACCTCTGGGAAACCTACCAATCTATAAACGAAGAGAATTTCCAAGAGCTATACCACGACGCCGCTCAATTCAAAGAAGAAGCCATCAGCCGATTTAATTTGGGGATTTTGCGCCTCACCGAACGAGCCAGAGCCGAGCGTCTTTACTGGGCTTGTTGTGAAAAAATTCTAGCGATTACCAGGAAGCAGGAATACGTTCCCGACGAACTGGAAGACCTAGAAAAAATTATGGCTTCCATCTACTATATCAACCTGTCTGTCTTCCAATCAGCGCCGGATTGTTGGGCAATTGACCAGCTGTTTCCCATCATGCCGATTCATCGGCTGGATGAGGAACCAACACGGCGGGGAATTTTGGCAGACCTCACCTGCGACAGCGATGGCAAAATCGATCGGTTTATCGACCTCAGAGATGTCAAGTCGGTTTTAGAACTGCATACGCTGAAGCCTGACGAACCCTACTACCTGGGGATGTTCTTGAATGGAGCTTACCAGGAAATTATGGGCAATCTGCACAACTTGTTTGGCGATACCAACACGATTCACATTCATTTGACGCCCAAGGCTTACAGGATTGAACATGTCGTCAAAGGTGACACCATGAAGGAAGTCTTGGGTTACGTACAGTACGATTCTGAGGATCTGATTGAGCAGATTCGTCGGCTATGCGAACAAGCGCTTATGGATAAGCGCATTACCATTCAGGAATCCCAGCGATTGCTGCAAAACTACGAGCAGAGTCTCAGTCGGTACACTTATCTGTCGTCCTGATGAGTAATGAGAAATGGGTAGAGAATCCACTTGTGACCCACTACCCATTTCCCAATGATCGCTGACCGATGATTTAAATCGCTTCCATCCCCAGCAGATCGGCGATCGCTTGCCGTTCTGCTGGCGGATTAGAGGGCAGAACTTGACGAGCATCGTTAATCAGCCAATCGAGGGCTGCGGCTTGGACATCAATCGTGGCACCTGTCTTATCCACGCAGTAACGTCCGAACACCAGCTTATCGACTAAGCGCACTCCTGGGCCTAGGCGGGAGTATTCAAAAATCACGCTATTTTCCACCTTGGCACCGCTGCACACCCAGCAATTGGGTCCGATGTAGGTGGGACCGACAATCTTGGCTCCATCTTCAATGCGTGTCATGGCACCAATGTAGACTGGGCCTGTGATGTCAACCTTGTCCCAGTTCACCGCTACATTTAATCCGGTATAAATACCGGGAGCCACTTTCTGTCCGGGAATTGCCACATTTTTGACTTCTCCCAGTAACACGCTGCGAATTGCCTGCCAGTAGTCTGGCACTTTGCCAATATCCACCCACTGGAAGTCCATCGGGATTCCGTAGAAAGGCGCACCCATTTCTACCAGTTTGGGGAATAACTGACCCCCGATATCATACTCCTCGCCAGAGGGGATGTAATTTAAAATTTCTGGCTCGAAAATATAAATCCCGGTATTGATATTGGTACTGAGCGCTTCCTCCACTGATGGTTTTTCTTGGAAGGCTTTGATTCGTCCCTCTTCATCGGTGACAACGACTCCATAACTGGAAACCTCATTCTGTGGCACTGATTTCATCACAATCGTCGCGATCGAGCCTTTTTCTTTGTGCCACTTCACCGCTGCGGTCAGATCCAAATCGATCAACGCATCTCCGCACAGCACCACAAAGGTGTCATCAAAAAACGGAGAAAAATCTTGGATGCGTCGCATCCCGCCAGCAGAACCGACCGCTTCGCCGATCAAGTCGCCATTTTCTTCAATCCGTCCTTCAAAGGAATAGCCAATTTGCACCCCAAAACGCTGACCATCCCGGAAATAGCTTTCAATTTCGTTAGCCAGGTGGCTGACATTGACCATGATCTGGTCAAACCCATGCTGCCTGAGTAGTTCCACCAAGAACTCCATCACTGGTTTTTGCAGAATGGGAATTAAAGGTTTGGGAATGGTGTAGGTAATCGGACGAACGCGGGTACCTTTACCAGCCGCCAGAATCATGGCTTTCATGAATATTTTTTCCTCAACCTAGGCCACTTTGTTTTCGTGCAATTTAGCTGTATCCCATCCCTTCACTGGAGGCAAGGGATGGCTGGTCAAATATTTTAGTCGATTGACCTTGTCGATATTCTAGATGTTTCTCACCCTAGCGTTGAATCAACATACCGGCAGGAACTGAATGCGCCCCTGTTACAGTACAGAATCATCGCTACAGCGTTCGGATTTTTAGGTCTTGGTAGAACTCCTCTTGGGCTAACTCTACCTTAGACTGAGCAGACAGGAGTAACAGCGCCCAAAAAACTCCCACTCGGTCATTGTGTTTCGGCGCAGTCTCCACCTCTTCAGGCAATTGATGCGCGTTTAACGGTGCTGACCGTTGTTTTACCCCTGCCCATAACTCTAACAGCTGGTCTAATTCCAGCCAATCCTGACCGGGGGACATTTGGGGCCAATGACTGCTCAAAAACCGATCTAGGTGAGCTGCGGTTTCGGTCAGATTTTCTTGGTGAGCGAGGGCAGCGATCGCGCGGGCGGTTTGGGAACGAGACTGGGAACGATAACTTGGGTCTTTAATCGCGTTTGGGCCAGCAGGTTTTTCTTCCAGTACCGTGGCTATTTGCTGTAGCTGTTCGATTAATTCGTGTAGGGTTACACGACGAGTTTGGGGAGGCATTGCTGTCCCTCGGCGTCGCAAATGGCGCTCCAACCGCGTTGGCAATTGTCTGGGATCGGCGGCGGTGTCGTCCAGCTCGTCCTCAGTGGGTTCGAGATTGTCTGGGAGCGATTGCGAAAACAGGGTATCCGCCTTGAGCAATACCAGCATGGACGCATACAGAAACGCCTGCCCGGATTGGGACAGCTCTACTTCAAATGTGCCAGAGAGCTTCTCCCCAGCTTTCTCCAATTCCAATAAACATCGATCGATCGCCTCAATCACTTGGACATCCCAAGGGTCGATTTCTCCCCGCTGAGCCAAATCGATTAAAAGGGCGATCGCTTCCTGGGCTGGGCCAATGGTCATCGGCATAAACTCAAGCTCAAATGAAGCTAAATTGATTAGGCAAGGGATTCCTGTTCTTTTGCTGCCGCGAGACTTGCTAGCTTCCCTCCAACTACCTCTGTGTTTTCAGTCTGGAGGGTCGCGTTTAAGGGCAGACTTTGTCTCTCTTCAATTTCTGCCTTGTAGTGTTCAATATTTTCCTCTAATTCTTGGATGCGCTCGTCTTTGGCACGCATCTGACGCAATTGTTTTCCAGATTCTAGACTTCGCAGCAACCGCGCCCAGATACTAAAAATCCACGCCAAGACAGCTCCAAGACCCATCGCCAGAATCAGTTCAATACACAAGGGCGCTTGCACTTCGACACCTTGAACAATTTGAATGGCGGCAGGTTCGGTATTTTCTAAGCTGAATAAAACTAGCGCTAGTAACACCGCGAAGATCAGCAAAAAATTAATCTGTCGCATCAATTAACTCCTAAACAATGCAGATCCCTTGCCAATTTTACAAGGAAGAAAGAGATGAATTCGCTATTTAAGGATGAGAAGGATTTGAGTCTCACCTATCCTACTCTACGTCTACGCCAAGTGCATACACTCGCCAGTTTTGAGAAAATCTTGAACCCAAAAGGGGTACCTGTTAATGTTGTCTGAGTGCAAGAGCGATCGCGCTTATTTCGTATGATAAGTAGAAGCCGATTTCTCTTCAGAGAACAGAAATAAAAGTCTTGAAATGACACAGACAAACCAATATTGGGGATCGTGCAGAATCTTTTTTGAGTGTGCCAGCGCATCCTCGCTTGGTTTGTAGTAGGTATAGCTTTTAGGGCGGTATTTATTCTGATAATCCTTCAGCTGCCATTAGGGTTTCGGGAAACCGTCTCTGTCGTCACAACTGAAGGCTGACGCAAAAGGCGGAGGGTATCGATAGTGTCCTTAATCGTACCCGCGAGGGGCACGGACACGAGAACTCCCAACAGTCCAGCTATCTGACCTCCGATCAATAAAGCGATAAAGATCCAGATTGGATTAAGTCCGGTGAAATCGCCCATTAACTTAGGAGCAAGGACGTTATCTTTGATCTGCTGCATGAAAATCGATGCGATCGCGACCCAAACGGCTAACCAAAAATCTTGCAGCATCACCAAAAGCGTCACCATCCCAATCCCCAAGGTGGCACCGATAAAGGGAATGAGTTCGGCAACCCCAATTAACAAACCAAACAA
This sequence comes from Trichocoleus sp. Lan, assembly GCF_039961855.1. Lineage (NCBI taxonomy): Bacteria > Bacillati > Cyanobacteriota > Cyanophyceae > Leptolyngbyales > Trichocoleusaceae > Trichocoleus > Trichocoleus sp. Lan. The sequence continues at coordinate 280,016 of NZ_JAMPKA010000001.1, forward strand.
CAGGGCAAACGGCAGGTTCAGAGTCAAAAAGATTGGCGTCAGCGTTGCCATCATAAACAGTCCTAGGAGGACTTGCGTAATGAAAAAATTCTGAAAGTTTAGCCGCAGGGATTCGCTCAACGGCAGACCGATCTGAGACGGAAGGAGATTAAACAAACCCTTCCACAAGCGATCGCCATACAGCAACATATAAAACGCCAGCACCACCACAAACACGACATCGATTAATCCGGTCAACGTCCCTAGCGCCACGCCAAACGCCTGACTTGCTAGAGCCTGCGCTTGGTTTTCGATCCGAAAACTGACGCGACGGCTAAACCCTTTGAGATCCAAAGGCAAACGACGAGTTTTTGTCCAGGCGTCCAACTGATCTAAATTTTGATTGCTTGCCTCTAACCAATCTGGAATATTTTTGAACAGTTGAGTCGTTTGATCTACCAATATCGGGACAAGAGTCACGCCCAAAATGACAAGCACCGCTAAAGTTACCACCAAAACGAGAATTACCGCCTGTGTCCGCTTGAAGCGAATCCGCTCTAACACCCGCACCGGGTAATTGAGTAAAAAAGCCAGAATTGCCGAAATGGTGAGGATGGTAATTAAATGCTCAAAATAGCGAAATATCTGGGACAGAACCCAGATATTTAAAGCCACAATCGGGCCGGTCAAACCGAGAATCAGCAGGCGTTGAAGATTGGCTGAACGGCGCATCGCACTCACAACCTGTAGCAGTGGCTCCCTGGGTACTCGTAGAACGACTGGCTAGACTTTACACTCTAACCCATAGCCAGTCTAAAGTCTAAAGTCTATGAATATAGCCGCAAGCGATAAATTTTTTTGTAGGATGTATGAAAACTGGGGTCAAGCAAGACTTTAAAATACTTAAATTAGGGATTGAAAAAATATAAAGATGGATACAAGCGTAGCCGATCTGCGTAAAAATTACACCCGATTTGGACTGAGCAAAGCGGATAGCGACCCCAATCCCTTTCAACAATTTAAAACTTGGTTTGACCAAGCACGGGCAGCGGAACTTCTCGAACCCAATGCGATGACTGTTGCGACCGTTGGGGCTGATGGCAAGCCTAGCGCTAGAATGGTGTTGCTCAAGGACTTCGACGAACAAGGCTTTGTGTTCTACACGAACTACGAGAGTCAAAAAGCACAACAACTTCTCGTCAATCCGTGGGCGTCCTTAGTCTTCTGGTGGGCGGAACTGGAACGCCAAGTGCGGATTGAGGGGCAAGTGGAGAAGGTTTCAGATGCTGAATCAGAAGCTTATTTTCACAGCCGTCCGCTCTTAAGCCAATTGGGGGCTTGGGCTTCGCAGCAAAGCCAAGTCATTGAAAACCGCGAGGTACTTGAGCAACGCTTGCAGGAACTCAAAGAGCAATATGAAAATCGGGAAATTCCTCGACCGCCCCATTGGGGAGGCTTTCGAGTCATTCCTACAACAATTGAGTTTTGGCAGGGGCGTCCGAGTCGGCTGCACGATCGCTTGCACTATCGACGAGGTGATGATGGCAACTGGGTAATTGAGCGATTATCACCTTAAGAAAGAATACTTTCAGAAAGCCCATAAAAACAGGCAAACCCTATCTTTATAAGCAATGCTTATAAGCAATACGTGGGGTTGATTTTTGTGTATTTCTCCTTTCTTCCGAAGCTGACCGAGTTGGTAAATGGCTGTCGGGTCTATTCCTCTTGGATGAAGCCTTTACTCAAAATTCTATCCAGAGCTGTAGGGAATTATTCTTAACTTGCCTCATGATTGGGTGGAAACAAAAACACTGACTTGTGCTGTTGTCGGTCAGCGGTAAATACTCAATTTCTAAACTTGTTGTTGGAAATTTATTGAAGAAAAAAGTGTTTTTGGAATAGTGCAAGTTTTCCTCATGAGTGCGTCATAACAAGACATCCTGTAACGGAGGGAGAACAGGAAATTGATGAATACAATAGCCCCACAGCGTCAAAGATTTTTACGCCCAATGGCGCTGCTGCTTTCAGCGTTACTAATGGTTCCGTTTTTAAATGCTTGCGGTGAGTCGCAGACTAACACTCCACCGCCACCTGTTGACGATACGCGGGGTGGAACAGTGACAAATCCTCCCCCCACCAACCAACCCCAAGCCAAGAAAGGATTATCAACGGGTCAGAAAGTGGCAATCACTTTGGCGGGAGCGGCGGCACTTTACTATCTTTACAACAAGAATAAGAACAAGCAACAGCAGGGGGCGCAGGGGAAATACTACCTTTCTAAGAACGGTCGTGTCTACTACCGGGATGCCCAAAATCGGCCTCACTGGGTAACGCCGCCACCCGGAGGAATTCAAGTTTCGGAAGAGGAGGCACGGCAGTATCGTGACTTCCAGGGCTATAACAACAGACCCACAGGGCGCGACCTGAGAGGATTGGCTGAAGCGAATGCCCCGATTCCTGCACAGTAAGCGCACAGTAAGCGCTGCTATCTCTGGGTTGAAGATATGCGATCGCCCGACCAGCCATAAAAACGCCAAGATCCACAACGGCAATGAGGAATCAATCTGTACCCTCTACATAGCCGTTTCACATAGCAATTGAAAAAGGAGACAAATCATGGTAGATGGGTTTATCAGAAAGATGCAGGATGCCTTGCTTGGTAACGACCAAGACGCGACCAACTACGACGATCGGGAAGTCCGCCCCGCGAGTGAAGACCCCTTTGGCGATCCAGGAAATTATGGGCAGTATGGCGATGTCCGCCCTGCAAGCGAAGATCCCTACGGCGATCCTGGCTACCAAGGGCAGTTTGGTGATGTCCGTCCCGCTAGCGAAGACCCCTTTGGCGATCCAGGAAATTATGGGCAGTATGGCGATGTTCGTCCCGCCAGCGAAGATCCCTACGGCGATCCGGCAGACTACCAAGGGCAGTTCGGACAAGGGCAGTTTGGAGATGTCCGTCCTGCAAGCGAAGATCCCTACGGCGATCCAGCAGATTACCAAGGGCAGTTCGGAGATGTTCGTCCTGCAAGCGAAGATCCTTACGGCGATCCGGCAGACCAGGAAAGTAGCGGCTGGTAAGCTAAAGCTGTTAGCAACTAGAAGTTGTACACAATCGTAAAAAAGCAAGTAAAAAGGCAGTAACGGAATTCGTTACTGCCTTTTTACTAAATGTAGGGAGTTGGAAAAAAACAGACCTTACCGTGTTTAGATCAAGGGAGAATTGTCATAATTGGCTAATAGATCGGCGGGGTGATCGTAGATAGCGATCGCACCCTTGAGTTGATTATCGTCAAAGCCACCAGAACGCACCGCAATTACACCCACACCAGCTTTATTTGCAGATTCAATATCGTAGGGAGTATCGGCAATCATCACTACTTGATTGGGTTCCATTTGCATCTTCTTCAATGCTGCTTCCACGATGTCTGGTGCTGGTTTAGAGGCATCGGCATCGCTAGAAGTTGTCGCTTCATCCAGTAGATCGTCAACTTGTGCGGCTTTCAGCAACGGGGAGAGTTCTTGACTTGATGCAGAGGTAGCGATAATCAGCTTTAATCCAGCCTCCTGCATTTTCAAGATCAGGTCTCTTGCGCCGTCTGTAGGAGACAGTGTTGGTGCAAAGCGGTTGACCATTAGTTCTCGACGCTTCTGAGAAACGGCTTTCCCATCTCCGTCTTCGTCATTTAATTCCGGCACCATTGCTGGGATGACGTGATCGCCACCCATCCCAATCAGCGGTCGAACTTTCTCAAAGGGTACGTCATAACCATACGTTGCAAATCCCTCAACCCAAGCTTGGGCATGAGCATCATTGCTCAGAACCAGCGTACCATCGATATCTAAAATTACGCCTTGCACTGTCATGGTTGTATTACCTTTGGATTTTGGTTGTATTTGTCCCCCTTTTTAAAAGCGGGATTTTCTCTGCTTTGATTCCTGTTTCGATCCCTTCAACCCCCTGCATCGGGGCGAAGAAAAAACGCGATCGCTAATTTGAGGCTACCGCTGGCAGCACTTCCGGGTCATCATCCAACGAGAGGAGGAATTGAATGATATCGGTCTGATCTTGGGAAGTGAAACCTGCCTCGGTGTCTACCCAATAAGCGTGTCCGCTGCCGTCTACATTCGACTGTTGTAAGTCAGAATTCGCCCGGTTAGCGGCTACCGTTGTTTCGCGCAGGTTGCGATCCAGCAGCACTCGCAAACTTGCGCTGGGATCGGGCTGGATATTGTTAAGCAACGTACCTGCCATGCCTAGTTGATTGGGATCGGCAACCCTAAAGCCGTCTTTATCTCGCTTCAGTGCTTCGGAACTAGCTGCCACACCGCCATCATGGAGATAAGGTGCAGTTACGGCAAGTCCAATTAAGCTAGGTACCTTGTAACCACCGGCTGGGTTGCTGATGGCAAAGGCTAATTCTAGCGATCGCTGTGGCGTGATATCGGTCGGTACTGATAGCACCGGCGGATCGGGAGGCAGGGGGACTAGGACGTTACTAGGATAAGTTTGGGGTTCTATCAAGATGCGGGCAAAGGGTGCCTGCGCCGGACCTCGTGAGGGCTGAGTTCCAATCTCATTTGCTGCAATTACTTCATGGTTGGTGAAGTAGCGTCCGCTATGACACTCAGCGCAACCAGCTTTTGAGAAGATGGCTGCACCCCGCTTCAGGGTGTCTGTGCTTGCAGTTTGAACGGGTGGCGGTGCCAAGCTATTCTGAAATGCGGATATTCCATTAAGTTGTTCGCCGACCGGGAATCCTGGTGAGTTTGCCATCAACCCATCCAAAATAAAAGGCGAACCTTTCGGGTATCCAGGCATCTTAATTACCTGGTTCATTCCCGGTTCCCCTGGTGTGGGATCGATTTTTTCAAAGAATTCTGATGGTTTTGCCCCTTCTGGCAACCGAAAAGCTTGATTGGCTGAATTTTGAAAAATAATTCCCAAATAAGTTTCTTTGTCAATATTTAGTAACGCTTGGCTGGAATCAGCCCCGGTTGTGGCGTCGGAATTGGTGCCGTGAACGTTGCTGTTGAGGGTAGTCAGTCCGTGAAACCAGCCAATGGCAGCGTTTCCACTCCAGCCGTAGGGCCAAGCTTTGTGGGTATAGGAGGAAGGATTTTGGGAGGGATTGTTGACCATGTTGCCAGTAGAATCAAAGTTCCCCGGAGGCCAACTGAGCAAATCGGCATCGACGGCATCTTCTACGGCTTTGGCATCTGGGAGACGGGCGATTTCCCCATCAGCGTTGATGTAAGTGCGATCGCCCAAGGGGAGTTTCGTGGGATTCACGCCCGTCTGACGAAACATGGCGGCGGAGTTGGTAGCCATCGCCAAAACTAAGCCGGGATCGACATCGTTGTTCGGCGCACCTTCGATAACGCGCCCACTTCTGCTATCGATTGCTGCATGACACAAGGCGCAGGTGATGCCGACTCGAACCTTACCCTTCTCAATGCTGGTACGCATTCCCAAGGGCAGAATTGAACCAGCAGGCACGTCCATTCCGGTGTTCAGCAAGGTTCCGGCGGTAAAAGTTCTGCCGCCGATGGTGACATCTTTATCGATGGGAATCTGGAGGTTGGTGGTATGTTTCCCTCCCAGCCGCGCGATGGCTTTCGTCATCGTTACCAGGTTGATTGGCCCATTCAGCGCCCCGACAACATCGGTCTGAAATACCTGATCTTTAAAAGTTTCTGAGTAAAAAGCTTTGCGTCCCAGGTTAACTAAGTCCTCAGTAACCGCAACTGCCCCATTCTCCAGTGAAAGTTGCTTGCGCCCTTCCTCCGTTTGCAGCAGACTTTGGGCTTCGTCTTTGGCGATCGCATATCCCAACACATCATAGGAACCGATCTCCTGCGGTGCAAGCTTCGTGAGGGGTGTCAAGGTGTTGTAGCGGCTAGGTGTTGCGGGAATCGCTAGCTCAATTTGAAAAGCCAAAAAGCTGATGACAACAACCACTAAAGCTAGCAGGAAAAATGGGCGCGGTACCTTCGGCAACACCTTCATCGAACGCACGATGCCTCGCAAATCTATCAATTACCTCCGCTACTTTAAAGGGACAAACGCCGTCTCTCGTCTGTCTGGAGGCTGAACCGACTGAGTGTATATTTTTACACTCAAGAAAGCAGAGGTTTTTTAACACAATTAGCACAATCGCGATCGCGTGTTGTTGATACAGTACATTCCCAGGATGATTTTGTCAGCAGTGGAAAGCCCCTCCTTGCCGCAGTTCGTGGGCTTTCCACTGCTGCTGTCACAATTTTTGACAGCGGCAGGAAGGTTACAAATAGACCTGATTCCTAAAATTTTACTGCTCCCGCAATCTACGATTAAATTGAATTTCTAAAAAGTCTCAATAACCCAATAATCACCACTTTAGCGGTTTATTCGCTATCTAAAACTGTAGTCCTAGCATTGCTTCTGCCATCAGGTAGATACACTCTTTTAAGCAAATTGCCTAGATTGAGCAGTGATAGGGCAATAGGAGAAGTAGCGTGACCCCAGATAAAGCTGGATTGGGAGAACAAACGCTTAACAAGCTAGCAGAAATGGCGCTGGCAAGCCAACTGGGAATAGTAGAAGAATTAAAAGTTCAGATCAAGACGGATCTAAGCAAACTTTCCCGTGGTGAAGTTGATTTTATCGCTATTAATATCAATGGTCTAATTATACAAAAGTTTTTGCCCTCGGAAGAATTACAAATAGAAATTAATCGGATTAGTGTCAAACCTCGTCTTGCCCTAATCGGCAAAATCAAATTAACCAAGCCTTCTCAAGGAACACTTCGCGTTGTTATCAGTGAAGAGAATCTTACCCATGCCTTCAATTCTGAATCTTTTCAGAAACATCTGCACCAAAGCAAAATTTTTATTGAGAATAGAAAACTATCAATTCATATCCAAAAAGTAAACTTTTCTCTACTAGCAGACGGCAATATAGCTTTGAAGTCCGAGCTAATTCTGGATAAAACTGGACAAGTTCAGCAACTTGCCTTCACAGCTACACCTCGTATCGGAGCTAATGGGCAAGAAATTGTCCTCCAAGATGTGAATTATTTAGAGGGGAAGGAACTCCCACCACAACTAACAGATGTTTTGGTCGCACAAGTGAGCGAAGTTTTAAGCCTGCGTGACTTTGACAAAAAAGGGATGTCACGGCAATTTCAGCAGATTGATGTAGTGGCAGGTAAGTTAACTTTGCAAGCCACCATTAATATTGAGCAGATTCCTTCCTCTTAAGCTGACATTACACAAGTTTGAGTAAATTTTTGTTTACAAATAATTTTAGTGTTTAAAGTTACAATTTAACTTAACAGGACTACCATTCTTTAGCTAGAAGTAGAAGTGAATTAGTAGCAGGTACTTTAGTTACTAACAGGCTAACAAGGGATTATTTCTCTGAATTTTTTAATACCCGAAGCCAATAGGTCTATTTTATCCGGGTCTGCGCTCCTGTTATTGATTTTGGTTTAGAAGCTCCCAGTCTTATGATTTTAATCTCCTAAGTAGCATCATCAGTTAACCGACTGGTTGCTCTTGAGGCTTACTTATGTTGATTACTTTTTGTATTTTTCCCTGACTGGATAACGCTGACCTAAAACCAAAACCCTCAGTAGAGATATCAGGAACTTGTCTTTGCTTACAAGGCTTAAAAGAAGTGCGTTCATACCGTGGGTTTCCTAAAAAGAAGCAGGATTGCTTGCTAATAAGTAAGATTACCTCCGCTTTATGAGGATAGGGTCTGAGCCTTATGCGTGGCGTGCTTGCAGGAGCTTTAAATAGACCGCTTCATTGTTAAAACTCTATCTAAGCCGACCCATGACTCACTTTGGTGTAATTTGCCCGCCTTTTTCAGGTCATTTGAACCCCTTGGCAGCGTTGGGACGAGAATTGCAACAACGCGGTCATCGCGTCACTTTCCTGCAAATACCGGATCTAGAGGCATCTGTACGCTCAGAAGGGCTAAACTTTTATCCGATTGGGCAGGGGATTTATCGACCCGGATTTCTTGCGGAGTCCTTCGCGCAACTCGCTCAATTGAGCCGTCTAGAGTCACTCCGTTATTCAGTCACCTTGTGCCAGCAGGTGAGTGAAATGTTTTGCCAAGATGCCCCCGATGCCATTCAAGCGGCGGGGATTGAAGCACTGCTGGTGGATCAGCTTGAACCAGCGGGTGAAGTTGTAGCTGAATCCCTCAATATCCCTTTTATTACTGTGTGCTGCGCCCAAGCTATCCGCCGACAGGCAGATGTTCCCCCCTTTTTTATGGGCTGGAGCTACCAGAATACCTGGTGGGCGCGTCTTCGCAATCTAGCTGCTTATTACCTATTAGATCGCAATAGCGAGCCGATTCAGAAAGCTCTAAATGAGTATCGCGCAGCGTGGAAGTTGCCCCTGAAACAAGGCTTCAGTCTCTCCTGTTCTCGACTTGCCCACATCAGTCAACAGCCTGCTGCTTTTGATTTTCCCTGCGCCAACCTGCCAGAAAACTTCTATTACACTGGGCCATTCCGTAATGCGTCACCGCGAACAATTCCCTTTCCCTATGAACGGTTGACCGGACAGCCCCTAATTTACGCTTCGCTGGGGACTGTGCAGAGTACCAAACAGAAAATTTTCTCCTGCATTGCAGAAGCTTGCGTTGGACTGGATGTTCAACTGGTTCTCTCTTATGGAGGTGGGATGAATGTAGAAGCGGTTGAAAGGATGCCCGGTTCGCCGCTGGTTGTAGAGTATGCCCCTCAGATGGAATTGATTTCTAAAGCAAGGTTAACCATCACGCACGGGGGACTGAACACAGTACTCGATTCGCTCAGCCACGGGGTTCCTCTGGTTGCCATCCCCATCACCTATGAACAGCCAGGAACTGGAGCGCGAATCCAATGGACAGGTACGGGTGAGGTGGTTCCTTCAGACGGTCTGAGCATTTCTAAGTTGCGAGGCGCGATTCAACGAGTGCTTACGGAGGATTCTTACTCAAATAATGCATTTCGGCTCCAACAGGCTATCCGTCAATCAGGCGGCGTGAAGCGAGCTGCTGATGTTGTTGAGCAGGCTGTCGGGTTCAAGCATCCAGTGCCGCAATTAACGTCCAGTGTATCTAGGAGTGTTGCGTGAACTCTATCAAGTGAATTATCAAGTGAATTGTCCGCCGCGACTCTGCTTCGGTGATGGTTGGCTAATCCTCTAATGAAAAAACAGGATAGAACGCCAGCGTTCTATCCTGTTAGCAAAATAAAACTCTATACATCAACTGAAGTGATGATGAGAGTTTTTTGAGGTGATTTTATTTAGGTCGTAACTTCGGCAGCTTTTGCTGCCACGTCGAAAACGATGTTGTAGCTTTCGGTTGAACCCAAGCGTTGGAGGACTCGCTGATGGGCTTCTGCGTCACAGCGGCGGCGAAAACGAGCAACAACCGAGGATTGCAACTTGGGTACGCGACGCATTAGGCACCAAGGGTGAAGCTGGTTAAAGTAGGTCATAAAATTTTCCCGATGATACCTAGGGTTTTTTGATGAATGTGCTTTGAAGGATGGCGATAAGGGTGTGGCGATCGCTATCGTTCTTTTGCGAGTGCAGTCCCCATCTGTGAATGGGAGTGCGCTGAAATGCCAGCTAGTATTGGTGTTTTATCTGTAACCCAGACAGTCCAGATGGGCTATTTATGGAGGAAAGCAGGTGCGATCGCCCCTTTGGTTCAGTGCTGCTTTGATGGCAGCAATTCCCGGTGCTACTCGCAGTGCTTCTGTTGCTTTGGATTTGTTCATAGATATTTGATTGGGTAGATGGGTACAGGCGTGCGAGCCTTGTCGCTAGCACAAACAGTACTCATCCAGCTTTATTTCCGGCAGCTATGAGCTGGAAATATGACTTTGTTGGGGGATTACTGGAAGGTTAAAAATTGAACCCTCTTTATACATTGTAACATAAAATGATTCAAGTTACTAACTTGAAACGAATAGTCGCAAAGTAGGGCATGATAGCTTAGTTTTAGGCAGTAAAGACGATTACTAGCGGTTTTACCTGTAAGAAGGAAGAGAGAGTCGTTGAGACGAAGGTTTACGGATGAAGGGCTGCGGCAGATGGGCAACTTCTTACGAGCCTGTCGGGAAGCGAAAGGCTTGAGTGTCCACAAGTTGAGCGAACAGACGAAGGAGTATGAGGCTCGCTTCTATGAAGGGTTGGGAGAGCCATTGCCTAAGGTTCTTGGGGTGAGCATTGCAGCCATTTCGAGAATCGAGAATGGAAACCTGAATAAACCAGCACCTGATATTTTGTGGATACTCTTAGACGTTCTTAAACCCGAACACCCAACTGAGAATCGTACTCTGACGCTGGAAGATTTGCTGCTGATTGGTACGGAAGCTTGGAACCCAAACATCGGAGACTGAAGCGGTCAGTTGCTCTTCGATACTGGGCTAGTTTTAACCAGAAGGCGAAAGTTAACAAGAGTTTGGACGATTTGCCTAACTCGTTGATAAGGTAGCGATCGCACTCAGAAGAAGATTAGGCGATCGCATTGCAGTGGTGAAGGGGAGAATGCGATCGCACTTTGTTAGTATCGTAGACATCTTTGCAACAATTAATTAGAGCAAAAGGTAAGCTTGAGGAAGAGGCGATAAAAAACTGCTTAGGCAACTTGCTTAAGCCAGTAAATTATGATGTTTTAGCTTAGTAAAAAATGTTAAATCTTTAACTAAAAATTGCCCCAATACTTGAAAATAATTTCTCGCAAGTATCCATTGTTAGAGTATGTTTGAAAAAATATCTATCCTAGTCCCCTTAAAAAGGGGTAAAACATTTAAAATACCCCCTAAAAAGGGGATTTAGAGGATATTTAACCTGATAACGCTAAAAAAGCACTTTTCAAACATCCTCCTACCTTAATACACTACTTTAAAATGTATCTATTTTGATGTATCTATTTTGACTTAACCATTCTCTGGCTGCTTGAGCGCTTGGAAATTCTTTTATTACTTGCTTATTATTATCTAAAACTTCAAATATTGTATTGTTAGAAGGAGAGCTTTGAAGAACTACAGACTTTAGAGCTTCCCATGAATCTTTAGGATACCCGTCAATCTCAATGCTTACATTGGTTCTTTCACGTTCTTGCCTCAAATAAGTTTCGCTTAGGGGGTGATTTTTATTACTACCTTGCATTAAATATTCTCCAAAAAACAATATAGCTGTAATAGTTTAATTATAGCAATCCTATTTGATTCGTTCAAAAACGAACCACTCCAGACGTCCCAGGGCAAGCCAGAAAGAAAAAAGAGAATTTTACAACTTAGACACGAATTGCTATATTACACATTGATTGAGACTTTCACTTTCGTTCATTACTTCGGGCAATTGGCAATGAATAGAACTTGAAAACTACAATCTAGAGAATCTGGTATAGGTTAGCTGTTTCAAGCAATTGCATTCTCTTCAAATAGGCTAATCCCAGATGCAATCGCTATTTTGAGAGATTCCCTTGGCGCTTGCTTATAAGTCAACATTAATAAGTATGATTACTAAAATATTGCTCGATCTCTCAACTCCTTAGACTCTTAAGCCCCCTTATTAAGGGGGGTTGGGGGGATCAACCCCTCTATCTGCCCACAGACACCTTCCAAATTACTCAGCACTTCACTATTATTAAATCTCATCACTTTCAGCCCATAGCCTTCTAATACTTGTGTTCTTTCCATGTCATAATTTTGCCCTTCCTCTGTAAAATGACTATTTCCATCAACTTCTATAACTAACTTCAACTCAGCACAGTAAAAATCAACAATAAAGTTACCAATTGGTCTCTGCCTCAAAACCCGAAACTTAAAAGTTTTCAAGTAGCCGTACCAAAGTTTTTTCTCGGCTTGCGTCATGTTTTGGCGGAGTTCTTTTGCTCGTGGTACAAGTTGTGGATTGTAGGGTAGATGAAAATCTGTTTTATTGAGGTTTTGCTCGCTAGCCATATAGATTTGATCCCCCCTGCCCCCCTTAAAAAGGGGGGTTAATAATAATTAACTTTAGGTATAGCGTTTTTTACAGGAGTGAGGTACGCAAAAATTCACTATTATCAAGCTTTCCAGTTTTGAGAATGTACCTCACATAACCGAGAACCGCTATAAATCTGTTAACTGATTATTGTAGGCGATCGCATCCTCTGCAAAAATCTAAATCTGCCAAAATTGGCAGGATGCGATCGCATCCTTTTAGATGCAATAAAAAAGGGCGCGATCGCACCCACGAAGACAATTATTAAAAAACTTAGAATCTTGAGCCGCAGATAGATTCCACAACCGCTACAGGCTCATTTCGATGTTGCTCTCGGCAAATTAAATTCTTAGCCAAACGTTGCTCAGCATAGGCTCGGTGAGTAAACCAGCCGATCGGTGTACCAGCGATCGCGCCGATCAGCAGACCCGTTAGCAGACTATAAACCAGATGCTTTCGAGTAATCCTATTTTCTTTCATTTAAAAGTTTCTCCTAATGGCTGAACCATTTTAAAGAAAGCAAAATTTAGGATGAATTTACGTCCCTCTCCTTGCTTATATCCGAAGTCGCATCCGTGATGGTATAACGTCTTTGCTCCTATCCCATACCATACGCTTACGCCCGGTTTTGGTATTTTGGGTATTTAAAAATTTTGTTGCTAGCGATGAAATTAGACATTTCCAGTCCGTCCGACAAGGGAGGCGACGACCGCAATTAACTCAGTAGGGTCAATGGGTTTAGCGACATGAGATTGAAAACCTGCCGAAAGGGCTGCTTTTTGGTCGTCTACTCTAACATAAGCCGTCAACGCCACAGATGGAATTTGTCCTTTTTCCGCCTCTAGCGCCCTCACCCGGCGAATTAGACTGTAGCCGTCCTCATTTGGCATCCCAATGTCACTGATGAGTAAATCTGGCTTTGACTGTTGGATAGTTGCGATCGCTTCCTCGGCTGAGGCGGCAGCGATCGCTTCTGCTCCATACTGTTCTAGGATGCTCTTGAGCAACTCACGGGCATCAGCTTCATCATCAACAACAAGGATCTGCAAGCCATCAAGAGGACTTTCCCAAAGGGTGGGAGGACTTTCTTGAGGATTGAGTGCTGAAGATTGAGAACTGCATAAAGATTCCTCTTCCTCAGTCCTCTTTTTCACCCCAGCACTGTTGAGAAGCGGCAACTTCACGATAAATGTTGACCCTTGCCCCTCTCCGGGACTCTCAGCACGCACGGTTCCTCCGTGTAGTTCCACCAAGTGGCGGACAATTGCCAATCCCAGCCCTAATCCTGTATAAGACCTGGTGATAGAGTTATCAGCTTGGCGAAAGCGGTCAAACACGTAAGGCAGAAAGTCAGGACTGATGCCCTCACCCGTATCCCTAACTGAAATCTCGGCGTGGGAGCGATCGCCTTGAAGGTAAACTTCAACTCGTCCGCCTTCGGGCGTGAACTTAATCGCGTTGGTGAGCAGATTCCAGATTATTTGCTGCAAGCGGTCTGGATCTCCTGAAATTAAACCCACAAAAGTATCCACCAACAGATGAACTTGAATGTTCTTCGCATCTGCTGCTGGACGTACCGTATTGATGGCTGACTCAATGACTGGAATCAGTTCCATTGAGCGAACTGTGAGGCGGAGTTGACCTCGAATAATCCGCGAAACATCCAGCAGATCCTCAATCAAACGTGCTTGCGCCTTGGCATTTCGCTCAATCGTTTCGATAGCACGAGCGGTCGTCGCCGCGTCAAATTTTCGGGTACGGAGAAGAGTCGTCCACCCCAGCATCGCATTGAGGGGCGATCGCAGTTCGTGAGAAAGAGTCGCCAGGAACTCGTCTTTCATCCGGTTGGCTGATTCAGCCTGGGTGCGTGCCTCCTGTGCGCGGGCAAGTAACCGAGTACGTTCCTCTTCAGCTTGCTTGCGATCCGTGAAGTCGCGCATGATTTTAGCCAACCCTTGCACCTGTCCGCTCTCATCGCGTAAAGACGTGACAATGCCACTGCCCCAGAAACGGCTGCCATCCTTCCGGACGTGCCAGCGTTCGTTCTCAGCCCGACCTTCCGTTAATGCCTTTACCCGTTCTTTCCTGTCTTCGCCGCGATCGCAGTCTTCAGGTGTAAAAATTATGGAGCCAGATTTGCCCAAAATCTCTGCTTCCTGATAGCCTAAAATGCTTTCTGCCCCTGCTCCCCACTTGATAACACGTCCGTCGGGATCGAGGAAAAAAATTGCATAGTCTTTCATATTTTCCAGCAACATCAGGAAGCGCTCTTCGTTTAACCGCAAAGCCTTCTCTGAGTGCTGATATTGATTCTCTCGTTTCTCTAACTCCGCAACTCGTTGGCGGAGCGCTACTAATTCAGCGATGAGTTCACTTTTAGTTTTATCTTCCTCTTTCATAGGGGGAGCATTACCATCGAGTCTCACTCTAGAGAAGGAGCTGGGATCGAGTCGCGGTCGGTTTTTTAGAACTCTTCTCACAGTTGCAGCTCATAAGGTTTTTCTTCACCTATCTTTAGGCTGAAATTTAAATTATTTAAGTAGTTGAATTAATTTTTAGGGATAGAGAGTCCCCTTCGAGGCAAAAAAAGCTGAGATTTGGTAATTTTTAATCCAGCAGAAAATGCCAAAACATCTAATCTAGAGATTCAGCTAGATTTTTTTAATTAAACTAACGCGATGTGCAACTTTTCCGAATAAGAATTCCACGGAATTCTTTTAGAAAATCCAGCTTTCATCCCACGCTTGTACTCGTATCAAGCGCTTATGGGACAACCTAGCAGCCGTAGGTTGGCTCTGTGTGAGAGAAAAAACAAAGCGAGCGTTTGCTGCATTTGGGTTACACGCACCTCAACCCAATCCATAGGGAATTTGTTAGTCAGCCGTTTCACCTCTCTCCTCCAAAAGAGGGATTCTTTTTTGGGCTTGCATACCTGCAAGTCTAGACATAGCAGCTTGTCCTTAGTAACTTACAGGCTGCTCCTAATTATGAAGATTGTGTCAAGAATACTCCTGACTATTTTAAAGATTGTATAAACTTAATATTAAAAAATCTTCATCAGTGAAAATTCCTTGTATATTTACTTAGAAAACAAGTAGGGTGCATTGAAGAGGTTCAGTAACAATACGTTTATCGGAACAGCGATACCGTAAAATTTTAACCTCTAATAGAAGAAAAGTTACATGGGATACCAGGGAAAATGCTGAAACTTGTTACTTTTGCGAATAATTTATCTGTGTAACTTAATCATGGCGGCTAAAACACCAAAGGTTTGGTCATTCACCGAGAGGGCAACATTAGAATTTTGGGTAGAAGATCCACGACGGGGTGAACGACTTGAAGACATTCATCTGGATTCTGAGCAATGGTTCCAATGGCTAAATTTACCAAGTTCTAAGTCATTTAAATTTGAGCCAGTCGATCAACGTACATCTGATTTCATCGCTAGCAAAGAAACTAAAACCGATGGAGATTTTTGGTACGCCTACAAGAAAGTAAATGGCGAACTATATCACTGTTACATCGGGCTTAGTAAAGATTTAACGTTGGTGCGACTCAGAGAAATTGGGTTGCAATTGCTACAAACTGCGAAAAATGATAGTCCTTCCAGCCAGCAAAGTTATATACAAGAAGTCCATTTAAATTTGCCTGGTGAATCTCAGGAAGTACACCATCTGAAACAGGAAATTCAGCGGTTACAGGACGAACTAACAAACTCTCGCCTAGAGCTTGAGAAGAATCAAAGTATTTGCACTCAACAAAGTGCTGCCAAAGAGGTTCATTTAACAGAATTGGAGCAGCTGAGACAGGAAAATCAGCAGTTACAAGATGAACTGGCAAATTCTCGGCTAGAGCTTGAGAAGAATCAAAGTATTTGCACTCAACAAAGCGCTCCCAAAGAAGTTCATTTGAAAATCTTGGTTGAATCCAAGGAATTAGAGCAGCTAAAACAGGAAAATCAACGGCTACAGGATGAACTGGCGAACTCTCGCCAAACTTACCTAATAGCTTGTCAAGAACATAAGGAAGCGATTCAACAGCTACGCCATCAAAATCAGCGGCTACAAACCGAGTGCGACCAGATGAATGAAGAGATCAAACAGCTCTATGCTAAATATGGCGACCTGAAACTGGAAAAGATAATCCGGCACCAGGACAGCGAAAGAGTGAAAACCCGGACGACTTTGCCAGAGCAGAAGGTGAGCCTGTCAAACACTGCGTACAGCTTTTAAATATGGTGGGGTAGAGAGCGATCGCTTGAGCGAAAAAAAGTAGGAAGCGATCGCTCTCCATCAAGTAGGGTGGCGTAGAGAGCGATCGCGTTACACACCTGCAAAAATACAGGTGTGTTGATACCTTGCTGCAATAGCATCGATTAGGTTTTGGTTGAGAATTAGCCAACACGCAGGCGAACTAATTCTCAGCAGTTATTTATTAGGTGTGTCGTGCCTTTTCAAAACCTGGGGTACCGTGCAACTTTGGTTCAGCAGGCGGAGGTGTCGGTTCTGGTCCTAACGGTTGTGGATTCTCTACATACTCAAACTCGCCTTTGCCGTCCATTGATTTGCCTTTCGCCCAACGTCCTTCAGCACTTTCAGTACCGTCAGAGTGATTCCAGAACTGATAGGCATACTCCCGCTTCTCCAATTCCAGTGGGAAGGAACTCGGAACCGGAGTGTCGTCCAGTCCGGAGTCTACGATATCCTCAATCGCTGCCAACCACTGGTTTTGGTGCATGGTGTCGCGGGCGATCATGAAACTCAAGGTATCTTTCACGCCTGGGTCGTCTGACATTTCATACATTCGCACTGCCTGCAAGCGACCTTGCGACTCGGCGTGGAGATTAGAGCGGAAATCTGCTAACAAATTACCGCTGGCGACGATAAAGCGACCGTTCCAAGGGTAGCCAACGCTGTCAGAGGGCGTCGCACCCAAGCCGGAGACAATAGCGTGCTGCGGGTTCATCGCTGCTGCCATAATCTCATTCCGCACGTTAGAACCGCCCATAACCGCGCCGACTAGCCGATCTGCGGCACCTTCCTCTTGGACTTTTAGAGGCGCTTTGTCCAGCAGATGGGCGATCATCGTGGCAAGCATCTCAACGTGACCGATTTCTTCGGTACCAATGTCCAGTAGCATATCGCGGTACTTAGCAGGCCCTCGACAGTTCCATCCCTGAAATAGGTACTGCATCATCACGGTCATCTCGCCAAAAGTGCCGCCGATGAGTTCCTGAATCTTCATGGCGTAGACCGGATCGGGGTTTTGTGGCGGAGTGAAATACTGAAGTTGCTTTTTATGGTAAAACATTCAAAAACTCCGAATTCTTTTTACTATCAGAACAACAGAAAAATGGTGCAAATTGATATTTAGCAATTTGCTAAATATCGAAATTTCAATTGCAAAACTTATGCTCTCTACTCCTATAGGAAACTATTTAAATCAAGGTCTTGCCTCTTCCTGTAGAAGGACAGTTTTAAGTTTATTTTGGTAAATTTATTCTTGATTTATGTGCCTATTTAATGACGAATTACCAATTATTTTGTATCAAGTTCATTCTTAAAAGTTTGTGTTAATAAAAAAACCGTCTTCATCAAAAAGACGGTTTTTTTATTAGCAGTATTTAAGTATTTTTGCTTAATTCATGTCGGATTAAGCTTCGTCGCGCCCGTGAACTTGGGCGGGTGGAGAAGTTGCCTCAACTGCCGTGAAAGGCTCCAGAATTTTATAGGTGTGGGATGCACCTTTTGGTACAGTCCAAGAATTACCGGGTTCTAACAAAATACTTTGACCTTCCAGGTGCAATTCAGCGCGACCGTTGATGACATAACCAACCGTCTCATATTCTCGCGCAGTTGGTTCCTTTGGTTCGTTGGGTTGCTCGTTTTCCCAAAGGCGCATCGAGATGGTTTTGCCTGATGCGAGATACTTTTGACCCATTTCCCCTTTGGGGGAATTGGTAGAATCTACTTTCATCACAGTTGTATCTGTCATATTTGCTGCTTCCTTGTTGAGATATGTTGTTTAAATGCTCTTAGCGGAGCAAGATCGGATTCCCATCAATGCGGACTCGGAATAGACTGTAGGGCTTTTCTCTTAAATCTCTGCCGCCATGAAAATTTGGTTGGCGATGCAGTTGATTGGCAGTGAAATAGAGATAGCCGTCTGATGCTACAGAAAGCGTATCGGGCCACAAAACGCGAGGATCGTGAACGAGCGTTTCATACATTCCATCCGGTAGGCGGCGAAGAATGGAATTGTGTTCGTAGTTCGTCAGGTAAACGCGGTTTTCAGCATCTGATTCCAGTCCATCTGAAGCACCACTTTTATCGCCGAGATCCACCACGGTTGCTGCTACTTGCGACTCTGTTAATTGCTCGTTTGCTAAAGCATCAACGCTGACACTGTATAAACGGCGACCTGCCAGAGGGCAGTAAAATAAGCGATCGCCATCAGCACTAATCGCAATCCCGTCTGCACCTACTTTGATATAGCTGGGTGGTTGATTAGGCGATCGCATCATCAACGGTTGTCCTTCGACGCTGGGCAAAAAATTTGGTTCGGCTTTGGTGGAGGGGTGATTGTTCAGCCGTCGCCAGCTTTTGCCAGAAGCCAGGTCTACAACAATAATTGCATTTGGCCCAGAACTAGAAGAATCAGTGATGAATGCCATTCCAGCTTTGCCGCGCCGCAAGTCAAATCTGACATCGTTTAAGTAAGTCGTTGGCAGCGCTACATCCTGGGGAAATAGAATTGTTTTGATAATCCGATTTTGCTTTAGGTCAATCCCAATTAATTTTGGCCCCCCGTAGGAAGTGGGGGCAAATTGCGGACTCCCGGTATCTAAAATCCACAGGCGGTTTTGCGGATCGACGACGACACTTTGAACCGAAATCAACGATTCAGCTTGGTTGCTGGGATTTGGGCGGTTAATTTCGGCATTGGGATAAGGCACCGCCGTCCCGTTTTTTAACTCAGCAACGGTAAATTCTACATTGTCTCCCCAGCGAGGGAAGTTCACAAAAATTCGACCGTCCTGAGACACGGTGACGCCAGTAAGCATCGGCCCATTAAAGGAGGCAACTGATTCAATGTTGCCAATCGTTTTCTCAGCAGGTTTCTCAACAAGTTTCTGTGTGGGTTCTTGTGCGGATAGCGCCCGACCGGATGATGCAAAGGGAATTGTCACCACAAGGCTTAAAAGAATTGGAAGCGATCGCCAACCCAGTTTTCCCACGTCTCTCTCCAGATACTTCACGGTGTCAGCACTACTGACTGAATGCTTCGTCAACACTCCTGCAACGCCAACGTCCAGCCGTGACGTCCTAGCAGACTGCTGATACCCCCTCTTATATTAGATGGCATTCATGGTTTCAATTCACTGACGAGACGCAACCCATTGACATCTCGACCACAGAACTAACAAAACACCTATTTCTGTCCAAAAGATTGACTTTCAGCAGTAAGAATCTCGCCAGCTTCTAACTCTTGTTGGAAACGCTGGCGATTTTCTTCTGCCTCTTGTTCAAGTTTTTCAACCAAGTGATAAACTTCTGCAAGCAAATTATTAATCTTGACGGTGTTTTCACCCCGATCAGAGCGGTCAAGTTCCATAGTTTGACCTTATGGTTTTAGTACAACTTTGATGCAGTTGTCTTTTTTATTTTTGAAAATTTCGTAACCGTGTTTCGCCTCTTCTAAAGGCAAGCGGTGTGTGATGACGAAAGAGGGATCGATATCGCCATTTTGGATATGTTCCAACAACGGTTTCAAGTATCTATGGACGTGTGTTTGTCCCATCTTGAACGTCAAGCCTTTGTTGAAAGCAGCGCCCATTGGAATCTTGTCGAGGAATCCACCGTAAACACCCGCTAGCGATACATGACCGCCCTTGCTACAAGCGACAATGACTTGCCTCAGGGCGGTGGGGCGATCGGTTTCCATTCGCACGGCTTGTTTGACTTTATCGTAGAAAGCATCCGGCCCGGTACCGTGTGCTTCCATGCCGACGGCATCCAGACAAGAATCTGGTCCGCGTCCGCCAGTCATCTCTTTGAGTGCTTCACCGACATCGAGTTCTTCATAGTTGAGAATTTCTGCCCCGCATTGTTCTTTAGCCATTTGTAAGCGTTCGGGAATGCGGTCGATAGCGATAACGCGATGGGCACCTAGCATGAAGGCACTTTTGATTGCGAACTGTCCGACTGGCCCGCAGCCCCAGACAGCTACAATATCACCCGGTTTAATGTTGCAATTTTCCGCTGCCATGTAGCCGGTCGGGAAAATATCCGTTAGGAACAGTACCTGATCGTCTGTCAATCCATCGGGAATTTTGAACAAACCGACATCGGCAAAAGGCACCCGCGCATACTCCGCTTGACCTCCCGCATAGCCGCCGAACAAGTGGGAGTAGCCGAAAAGTCCTGATGGCGAATGACCGTACATCTGTTCAGCCATCCAGCCGTTCGGGTTGGAGTTATCGCACAGCGACCACAAATCGCGGTTGCAGAATAGGCAGTTACCGCAGGCGATAGTGAAAGGGACAACGACGCGATCGCCTATTTTCACATTCTTGACGGCGCTGCCAAGTTCAACCACTTCCCCCATAAATTCATGACCGAGGATATCGCCCGCTTGCATGGTCGGGATGAAACCATCGTAAATATGCAAATCGGAGCCGCAAATCGCTGTTGACGTAATTTTGACGATGGCATCGCGCGGGTTAAGAATTTTTGGATCGGGTACATTATCTACCCGCACATCGTTGTTTCCATGCCAACAAACAGCTTTCATTAAATTTTTCTCCTTAAGTCATTCGTCATTATTTATGGGTTATTTCCGATTCATTATTAGTCATTATCAATTACTAAGAACAATTTACTAATGACTAATAACTACACATACACCCTAGGTAAATCTTTCTCTTTGCGAGTTCTCCTGGTTAAGGAGGTTAGGAGGAGCGAAATGTCAAGCAAATATTATCCGTTGTTCCACTATCCCCCCTCGTTAAGGGGGGACAATTTGCACGCTGGATTACAGATTATTTTGAGTAAGATGGGCTGCTCAGGTTATTCGCCGCGTCGTTGAAACCTTCCTGCGTCCCTTGAACTGTCTTACCAACTACATCATCAGCTTTATCTTGAATCTGATTGAAAAACTTTTTGGTACTTGGAGGCGTCGGCTCGTCAAGATTCAGCTTTTCCTTGACATTTTCAGCAGCATCTCCAATTTTATCCAACAAACTACTGCCTGTATCTTCAGTCTGGTCTTTTAGCGTTTCAGTCCTAGCATTGATCGAACCATTAGACCCTGGCACTTGGTAAGCATTGGTTTCTGGTGTCAATGTCGTGTTATTCGCAAGGGCTTGCAGAGGAGTACCGGAACCAAAAGCTTGCATCACCAAAAATGCAGCACTTACCAGAAACGCAGTAGCAATCTGGCGCAAACGAATACTTTGTAGAAAAGAAATTACTTGATTCATGAAAACACTCCAGTTTATTATTTGATGATTCGTAATCGGTTAATTTTTCTTCCCAATTACTGACTTCAAGGTTTCAGCACAACCTTGATACACTTATCTTCTTTGTGCTTAAACATTTCGTAGCCATTCTTGGCTTCTTCTAGGGGTAACTGATGGGTGACGACGAAGGATGGATCGAGTTCTCCCTTCAAAACTTTATCCAGCAACATCTGCATATACTTTTGCCCGTGCATTTGCCCCATCCTGAAGGTCAAGCCTTTGTTGAAAGCAGCACCAAAGGGCAGTTTATCTACAAAGCCACCGTAAACACCCATGATTGAGAGCGTGCCGCCTTTACGACAAGCGACCATCATTTGCCGCAGGACGTGGGGACGGTCTGTTTCCAGCCGGACTGCTTGCTTCGCTTTGTCGTAAACTCCTTCAACTCCCATGCCGTGCGCTTCTAATCCCACCGCGTCAATACAGCAGTCTGGACCCCGTCCGCCAGTCATTTCTTTCAGCGCTTCGCCAGCATCAACTTCTTCGTAGTTAATCGTTTCCGCTTTTGCGTGTTCCCTCGCCATTTGGAGACGTTCGGGAAAACGGTCGATGCCGATCACTCTCTCGGCACCCAGCATATAGGCGCTAATCATGGCGAATTGTCCGACAGCGCCGCAACCCCAGACAGCGACAGTATCTCCTGGCTGAATATCGCATAACTCCGCGCCCATAAATCCGGTGGGAATGGCATCGGAGATAAACAATAATTTCTCGTCGGGAATTTCTGCGGGAACCTTGACGACACCCACGTCCGCGAAGGGAACGCGGATATATTCGGCTTGCGCGCCTGCATAGCCGCCGAATAAGTGAGAGTAACCGTAAATTGCCGAAGTGACGTTACCGAAGAGCTTTTCTTCCATCCAAGCGTTCGGGTTGGAGTTGTCGCACAGCGACCACATATCATGGTTGCAATAGTGACAGTGACCGCATCCGATAGTGGAAGGAACGACAACGCGATCGCCTGGTTTCAAATTGGTTACTTTGCTACCAACTTCGACGATTTCTCCCATGAATTCGTGACCAATAATGTCACCCGGTTGCATCGTCGGAATGTAGCCGTCATAAATATGCAAATCAGAGCCACAAATTGCCGTCGAAGTAATTTTGAGAATGGCGTCGCGCGGATTGAGAATTTTGGGATCGGGTACGGTTTCAACCCGCACATCGGTGGCACCGTACCAACATACTGCTTTCATTGATGTTGTTTATCCTTTTATTAATTACCCCGCCCTTGTGTATCCGCAGGACGGGGTTTCTCACATCCCTGTCTCAGGTAATGCAGTCAGTCGCTTAACTTCTCAACCCGAATTGAGCGAAAAGCCGAATTATCTAGGTGCCCGATTCTTAGTCTTGGCGACTCCCTGCTCATTTTTGTCTTGAACAATACTTGGGTCGCCCACGTCACCAGGTTGATCGTTATCAAATCTTTGGCGGACAATCACATCGGCAGTTTCGGGAATATTTTCTCCCAGCTTTTTGAGGTTCTTCAAGCCAGTATTGCCGATTCCATCTCTGTCCCCAACATGGTCTTCAGCCATGTCAATCGCTTTTTTGATCTGAGCGTTGCTGGTCTTATTAAAATCTAAGTTGTCAGCAACCAGGGTTTGAGCTTGTGCTTGGAACGATGTGCTGTAGCTAAAAGTCGGAATTACTAAAAATGCGATCGCTGCTAGAACGACACTAGCCAAACGCAAACAAATTTTTCGCAAACGATTAATTCCTTGATTCATTTCAATCTCCGTTGTTTATTTTTGTTGTGAGAAGAACCTATTCTTCAGTTTTCTCTCTTGTTAACTAAGAATCCCACGAAATAAAATTCTTAACTTCTTCCAGAAGGTTGACCTTCGGTTGTCGCAATTTCACCCGCTTCCATAATCATTTTGAAACGGCGCAAATCATCGCCAACTTGCTGTTCTGGTTCTTCACCGAAAAGTTTAGCGATCGCAGCACCGACAGCACCACCCGGCGGGTTATATTCAATGACGACTTTTACTTCCGTACCCCGATTCGCAGGCGCAGGTGAAAAGCGCACAAACCCTGCATTCTCAACGTCTGCTCCTTCTGTTGAAGCCCAAGCGATTAACTCGTTTTCTTTCTCGTTGATAATATCTGCATCCCATTCCACACTTGCACCCATTGGCGCATTGGCAACCCAGTGCGATCGCCGCTCGTTGACGACCGTTACCGATTTCAGATGCTTCATGAAATTAGGCAAGTTTTCAAAATTATGCCAAAAGCGATAAAGTTCATCTGCTGGTTTATTGATCGTGACGGTCTTTTCAACTTTGATGCTTTGGTTCATCCCTGCTTTTTCCTGTATGGTGTCTTGGATACCTTTTTCTGCGGTCGCACTGTGATAAATTAGACCACCACCCGCGATCGCCATTAACGCTCCCCGAAGAGATCGTTGCTTTAAACCCATCAGTACAAGTGCGCCGCCGCCGAGTAACGATCCCCAACGCTCCTTATCGCCGACATTGCTGGGTTCATTCTGACCGCTGGGGACGATATCTTTGGATGTCATGTTCTGTTTTCCTCAAACGGTAATTGATGATTTGCTGAGTAATATTAATTTCTTAGGCGCTTAACTAATCGTTTGGACTTGTTTGTGTTCTAGCCCTTCTCTGGCATGATCTAGACGCAGTTCTCCTTGCGGTTCAGCACGCAACGATTCTGGCGTCTGTTCGCCGATGGCTCCTTTCGCCACTGTGATGCCACCATCTGCCAGCCACAATGCCCCCGTGACGTAACTCGCTTCATCCGAAGCAATAAAGGCATAGACGTTTGCCATTTCCTCTGGCGTGCCGCGTCGAGCCATTGGAGTTGCATTAATCAGCATTTTCTCCATCTGAGCATCCATCGGCCCGGTTTCTTTGTGCGTCCAAGCGGTATCAATGGCACCGGGACAGACACAGTTCGCGCGAACACCATATTGCGCTTGCTCAACCGCCACACCTTTCATAAAGGAATGCATCCAGCCTTTGGTACCCCCGTAGGGGGTGTTTCGCGCCAGTCCGTTAAAACCAGCCTCAGACCCGGCAGAGACAATGTTTCCGCGTGTTTTTTGGAGGTGCGGTAGAGCGTACTTGGTCATCAGGAAGGCGGAACGTATGTTCATCCGGATCGTCTGGTCAAAAACATCAATGGGGTAGTCTTGAGTCTCCGCCGTTACTAAAAAGACACCCGCATTATTCACCAAAATGTCCAGACGCCCGTAATAGTCAATAGCGGCTTGAACACAAGCTTTCGCGTGGGATTCTTCCGAGATATCCCCCGCGTAAGCGATCGCTTCTGCACCATAGTGCTGAATTGCTTGTGCGACTTCATCCAGCGGATCGCTAGGGAGTCCATTGACAACGACTTTGGCACCTTCTTTGGCGAATTTGTGCGCGATCGCTTCGCCGATTCCAGTCCCTGCACCCGTGATAATGGCAACTTTGCCTTCCAGTTTTCTACTCATGCTCATTCCGGACATCTCCTTAAGAAACGTTTTGAGTGTTGAAGCGATTAGCAATTAAATAAGGTGAGCAATGCCCACCTTACTTGGCACTCAAAACTTACATCTTGACGGAAACACCAGTCGTCGGCTTCGCAGGCTTGACTTCCTGACCTGCCATCCGAGATTTATAGAGTGCCGCCAAACACTGTTCGTACTTCGACAAATCCACTTCAATCTCGGTGAGAATGGCGGTAGTAATCGGATCGGTAAATTTCATCCGCAAGTTGTTAATATCGACAACGCCGGTTTGCAAGTCGCCCATGCTGCGACGCAAAAGATCGGTGTCGTCACTGCCTTGCAGAGAAGCTTTGAACTTGGCATATTTGTCAGCAGCTTGTGCCGGAATCGAGGGGCTTTCTCCCAGAGCATTCAGCCGTTCTTCCAGCATTTGAATGTGATGCTGCTTATTTTTGATCATGTCTTGCAGCATCGAGGTCAATTCTGCATCGGTGCTTTTCTCGGCATACTGCCCAAACGCTTCTTGCGAATAACGTTCGCCAGCCAGCGCCGTATTCAAACCTTTGGCAATATCGCCCTTGGTGGAACCGCCCCAAGAATCAGCCAGTTTCCACCATTCAGCGGTGATATCGCTTTCATGGGGTAATGCAGCTTCTTTGCCACCGTAACCGAGACGGCTGAGAATTGCAGTGGTAAAAATTGCCAAATCACCCGGTTGACGCGAGGTGATCAGGTTGCCGTCAACCACGACCGGCTCATCCACGTAATGGGCACCGGCATTGATAATGTCTGTGCGGATAGAGAAGAAGCCCGTCGCTTGCTTACCTCTAAGCAAATCAGCTTCAATCAGAACTTGTGGTCCGTGGCAAACGGCAGCCACCAATTTCCCATGCTCGAATGCGTCTTTTACAAAGTTGACGGTGTTGGGGTTCGTCCGCATCATATCCGGAGCGATGCCGCCGGGGATAATGACTGCATCGAAATCGAGAGCCACGGCTTCTGTCGTGGTGCCATCTGGTTTCTGGGACAATTTGCCTTGTTTACCGACATAATTCTCGTTCATCCGAGAACCGAGGACAACGACCTCCATTCCCGCCATTTGCAAGGCTTTATAAGGGACTTGAAATTCAGAATCTTCAACCCCATTTTCGATTAAGATGGCAACTCGCTTCTTGCTGCCGTTATTATTTTGCTGTGTCATGGAATCTCCTTTTTTATGAAAATTTTGCAAGGAAAAAAATTTTGAGCGATCGCGAGAAAAAGTAAAACTCCTTTGGAGTTTTACCTTTAAAATTCTTACGAACTGGGAACTTCACTCAATGAGGTTCCAGTAAGAAATAGCTCTGCGTCATCGTCTGAAAAATTAGCGCGGACATCTGCAAACTCACCAGGCGTTACGGCTTTTTGCAGCACTGCGAACACCGCTCGAACATGAGTTGCAGCATCGCTAGGATCGGTTCCCTCTTTTTCGCTGACGCGCTGGTAAAACTCTTGCAGCGAGAAAAATTGACCGTTTTCGCCCTCTCGCCCACGCAGACACTCTTGTAGTTCTGCTGGCAGTTGTGAAGCTAGGTCTTTTGCCTCGTCTCCAACGATGCGTTCTTTCAGTGTTTCCAGCGTGGCACGAGTGGCACGTTCTGCTTCCTGACGGTGGCTCAGTTGGGCAACGCTTTGAACCTGTTTAATGAACTGCTCGTATTTCACTATTGACCTCTTAAATCTTTCCAACTTTCACGCTTCGCTCTCTTAATGACTTGCCAAAGCGTTGAATCTTTCTAAAAAAAGTACGCTCCTTACTTCATGAAGTTCGCGCCGTAATTGCACGATATTTTAATTTGCACGTTTTTTACTCGTGCAAACTAGGGAATTTGTGGCTGCTTCAACCACGAATTCTCTCAAGAATTTAAAGGGGGAAATAAGTCTGAGCTAGCTTTTGCGATCGCTATCTAGCAACTGCCCCCTGCGGAGCAATCCGCTTAGCAAGCAATTCTTTCGCCCGTTCGGCGCGTTGAGATTCTTCTTCTTCTAGTTGCTGGAAGAACTCTACGAGTTCATCATCTCCAGCTTCCTCAGCATCCTGAATATAAATTTCGTAGGTACTGGCACCCTCTAGGGCATGGTATAGCACGCTGATCAGGTTGTAGTGTTCGTCTGCGGTTCCCGTGATGATCTCATCGTCATGATTGCCGTGATGCGTCATTTTCCCCTCCTTTTGCTTTCCCTAACAACTCAGCGCTAGAGTCTAAGTCTTGACTTTAAGCCTATGTATTCCCTCTAACGGTCTGCTTCGCTCCTAGGTGATATATCTATTTGTTTTTAATTCGCTCCAAAGTCATAGGTTTACTTACCAGTAAATCGCTATGCTGAAATTTAATCACCGTAATTTTTGCGGGGTGCGGACAATTTTAAATTGCGAATAGCGAGTCGTTATTTGCTTAAATGAGCGCACCCCTTTATTCTTATTTGAGATTCTTATTTGAGTTTGAGAATTTAGATAATTTTATCAGTTGGGTCTTTCGCCGATAAGGCAGTATGAATCAGGCACAGTCCTATGACCGAGCAACCCGATACACAAGCTCAATAGACTGCGAACAAAGATTTACCGTAGGAAATTACCGTATTTTCAGGCACTAGTGTCCACCTAGAACCTGCATTCAATGTCGGCGACAATCGCCGAATGCAAAATGAGATCGGGCATAATAAATCACCCAACTAACCCAGTACTGACTTAACCCGGTACTGACTGGGGGCAATGTGGATGCCGCTTAAAGTGTAGATTCAGTCAGTGATAAAGCGGTGGCTGGAATCGCTGTCATCTGGATCGGGACTTGAGAGAAGTTTGTAAAACAGAAGATTTTAGAACAGCGCCACGGTCGTCGTTAGGAACTAGACCAATGTTTTTTAAAGATTATCTGGCGCATAGAGATTAATCTCTTCCGACCACCTCAGGTAGAAACTCAGACTATATAGCACTGAAATTTGTATAATGCATCACACCGGAGAAATACGCCATTAGGTATATTAGAGAGAAGTTAAGATTCGTGTACGGTAAGAAATCGAGGCTTAACATTCGCTACTAATTACTTCTGAGAGCTGCAACTGCAATGGCAAGCCAGCAAGGCAAGGTAGGCAAGAAGTTTCACACTCTCGATCGGCACGGGGAAGCAGGAGGGTTATGCGATCGCATCCTCGCAACCATGCCTGTGGGTCTTGTGATTGTGGATGCTCGTACCCCCAATCCTTCTATAGCCTATTGCAATCCGGCTTTTGAGAAGATAACGGGCTATGCTTCAGCAGAAGTCATCGGACGCAACTGCTTTTTTTTGCAAGGAATCGATACTGACCAGGATGCGATTGAGCAAATTCACCAAGCCTTGCAGTTAGGGCAAGAGTGCCAGGTAGTGTTAAAGAATTATCGCAAAGATGGCACGCCTTTTTGGAATGAGCTAATTGTTGCTCCTGTCTGGGACGCCACTGGTGAACTGACTCAGTTTCTGGTTTTTCATACAGATATTACCGAGCGCCAGCTCGCTGAACAACAGTCACAAGCGGCGTTACAACAAAGCGAAACCAGGCTGGGGCTTGCTCTGAATGCTGCCAGTATGGGAGTTTGGGAGTGGGAGAGGCAGACGGGTCAGCTAACCTGGTCGGCAAATGCGGAATCTTTATTAGGTTTCCCACCTGGTTCCTTTGGTAGCACTTATGAAGCTTATTTAAAGTGTATTCATCTGGAGGACTGCGATCGCGTGACGGAAGCGATCGCGCAGATTGTACAGGCATCCAGGACAGAAAACTTGGCAGGTCGTCTCTTTAGCCTCGAACATCGTCTCCTTTGCCCGGATGGTGCAGTTCGGTGGGTTGCCGTTACGGGTACCCTGTTTTGCAACCCAACCAATACACCGACACGGGTTACTGGGACGGTGATGGATATTACAGGTCGCAAACAGGTAGAAACGGCCTTATGGAAGCAAGCGACTGGAGAACGGCTGCTCAGAACCATGAATCAGCGCATCCGCCAGTCTCTGAACCTGGAAGAAGTCCTGAAAACGGCTGTATCGCAAGTCCGGCAATTTCTCAACACCGATCGGGTAACGATCTACCGCTTCGATTCAGATGGGCGTGGAGTCGGGGCTGTAGAATCGGTCGGCACGGGTTGGACTAAAAGTTTAGGAACTCAGATCCACAGCAGATGTTTTGGGGAAAATCACCTGCCTCTTTACCAACAAGGTGAGGTTCAAGCGATTGAGAATATCGACACGGCGAATCTCAGCCAGTGCCAGATTGATTGGCTAGTGAAGTTTCAGGTAAAAGCCAATCTGGTCGTCCCGATTGTCCAAAACAAGACGGAGGTGAAAGGACTCTTCCTCAACCCTCACACCTCAACCAGCCCTCCTCCCCCATCCACTCCTCAGTCCTCAGTCCTCAGTCCTCAGTCCTCTTCCAACCCTCAGTCCTCAGTCCTCAGTCCTCAGTCCTCTTCCAACCCTCAATTATGGGGGCTGCTTGTTGCCCAAAACTGCACCGAAACCCGGCAATGGCAGGCATCGGAAGTAGAATTGCTCAAACAGCTTAGCGTGCAGCTAGCGATCGCCATTCAGCAATCGACGCTATTTGAGCAACTGGAAGCCGAACTCGTCGAACGGAAGCAAGCGGAGGAAGCATTACAGAAATCAGAAGCACAATTAAGGAAAAAAACGACCAAACTTAAACAAGCGCTGCATCGGCTGCGGAAAACCCAAACCCAGTTGATCCAAAGCGAAAAAATGTCCAGTTTGGGGCAGTTAGTAGCGGGTGTCGCCCATGAAATTAATAACCCCGTCTCCTTCATTTATGGGAATTTGACCCCGGCTTTGCAGTATGCCCAAGATTTGCTGCATTTGTTAAACCTCTACCAGCAGCACTATCCTCAGCCAGCGGCGGAAATTCAAACAGAAGCCGAGGCAATGGATTGGGAGTTTCTAGTCGAAGATTTCCCAAGGCTATTGGATTCTATGCAAATGGGGGCGGAACGCATCCGCCAGATTGTCCTGAGCTTGCGGAATTTCTCCCGCCATGATGAGAGCCAGAAAAAGCCGGTGGATTTGCATGAAGGCATCGACAGCACCCTGTTGATCTTGCAGCATCGATTGAAGCCACAGGGAGGAAAACCAGGTATTCTGATTATCAAAGAATACGGCAACCTACCCCAGGTGGAATGCTACGCAGGGCAGATAAATCAGGTTTTTATGAATCTGCTGAGCAACGCCATTGATGCTCTGGAACGGGAAAACGTTCAGGCTTCATGGATGATGAATCATGGAGAAGAAAGTAGCGATCGCCAATTCCCGATCGCCAATTCCCCTTTACCGACAATTCGGATTTGCACAACAGCGAACAACCAAAATCAAGTAATTATCCGGATCGCAGATAATGGTTGCGGCATTCCAGAAGCAGTCCAAAAACGAATCTTTGACCCCTTTTTTACGACTAAACCTGTAGGAGAAGGGACTGGGCTGGGGCTGTCCATTAGCTACCAAGTGGTGGTGGAGCGTCACGGAGGTCAACTAAAGTGTCTGTCAACGCCCGGACAAGGGACAGAGTTTGTTCTAGAAATTCCGCTTCAGCAATCTACCGCCTCTGCAACCCCACTCCCGATGGCTCCCTCCCAGGTTGCGTAATCAGTAGTTAGGTATACGCTGATGAGTGGCAGACGATCCCAAGAGGGAAATCTTAAGAAATAATAAAGAATTATCAGGAAATCCTAGCCGGAAAAATATGGAGCCGATGGAGCTGAAACCAATATCCCAGTCCCACAGGATCAGGACGATGCGATGCGAAAGGATCGACACTGCTAGGAACGGTGACGGTTCTAGTCTGGGTATATTGCCACAGCATTGCCTCAGTTCCTTGGGATTAGGTAATGAACAGCTGCTACGCGCCAGTGTTGGAAATGCACCAATTATTTTGTATGCCCTAGATAGCAATGGCATTTTTACGCTTTCTGAAGGCAAGGGACTGGAGGCTCTCGGACTGAAAGCCGGTGAGGTAATCGGGCAGTCGATTTTTGACCTTTATAAAGACCGGCCTGAAATCTTAGCGAATATTCGCAACGTTTTAGCTGGAAAAGAAGTAACCTGGATTGTCCAGATAGGCGATGTGGTGTACGAAAACCGCACCACCCCGCTGCAAAATCAAACAGGTCAAGTGGTTGGTTTAGTGGGTGTGGCGATTAACATTACAGAACGCCAGCGTACAGAGGAAAGGTTACGGCAACTGGCAGCGGCGGTTGAATTTGCGGAAGATGCGATCGCGATTACTTCGACTCACTTAACTTTTCCCGGCCCAGAAATCATCTTTGTCAATCGCGCGTTTACGAGAATGACCGGCTACACCCCAGAGGAAGTCATCGGTGAATCACCGAGGATCTTGCAAGGACCCAAAACCGATCGGACTCTCCTCGACCGACTGCGACAAACTCTGTCCGAAGGGAAAGTATTTTATGGCGAAGCGATTAACTATCGCAAAGATGGCACGGAGTTTTACAACGAGTGGCACATCGAACCGATCAAAAATGAACAAGATGAGACGACTCATTACCTAGCAATTCAACGCGATATCACTCAACGCAAGCAAGTAGAGTCGCAATTATTTCATGCAGCCTATCACGATGCTTTGACAGGCTTGCCCAACCGAGCACTTTTTATGGATCGGTTGCGGCAAACCCTGGAACGGGCGAATCAATGCCAGGACTATTTATTTGCTGTGCTGTTTTTGGATGTCGATCGATTTAAGGTGATTAACGATAGCCTGGGACATCTAGCAGGAGATCAATTGCTGGTAGCGATCGCTAAAATTCTACAGGCATCGGTGCGCCCAGAAGATACGGTGGCACGGTTGAGTGGAGACGAGTTTGCCATCGTCCTAGCAGATTTACCAGACCTGAGCCAAGTCACCCGCATTGCCAATCGATTGCAAAGGCAACTGCGAAAACCATTGCAGATTGAGGGGCAAGAAGTATTCAGCACCGTCAGTATTGGCATTGCTTTGAGTATGCTGGGCTATGACCAGGCAGAAGACATCCTGCGCGATGCCGACATTGCTATGTATCGAGCAAAGGCACTAGGGAGGGCGCGGTATGCGGTGTTTAACAAGACCATGCACCACCAAGCAGTTGCCCGATTGCAGATGGAAACGGATCTGCGACACGTTCTGGAACGCCAGGAGTTACGGCTGCACTATCAGCCGATAGTATCGCTGGCAACCGGTCAAATTTCTGGCTTCGAGGCACTGGTGCGCTGGCAGCATCCCACACGCGGCTTAGTTTCCCCAGCGGAGTTTATCCCCGTGGCGGAAGAAACGGGACTGATTCTGCCGATGGGTGAGTGGGTGCTGCGCGAGGCTTGCAGTCAGTTGCAACGCTGGCATTCGGCATTTCCAAACCACCGGGGACTGACAATGAGCGTCAATTTGTCGGGCAGGCAGTTTTTGCAACCCGATTTAATTGAAAAGATCGACCAGATTTTGCACAAAACCGAGTGCGATCCCTACAGTTTAAAGCTAGAGATTACCGAAAGCGCGATCGCAGACAATGAAGATGCGATCGCGATGCTGGAATATTTGAGAGTCTTGGGTGTTGAGCTATCGATTGATGACTTCGGCACCGGCTATTCTTCTTTAAGCCGGTTGTATCATTTTCCGATCAATACCTTGAAGATTGACCGTTCTTTTGTTAGCCGCATGGGCATCGGTGGCGAAAGTTTACCCATTGTCCGAGCGATTGTGACGCTGGCTAATAATTTGGGAATGGATGTCACCGCCGAAGGCATCGAAACGATTCAACAGATGAAACAACTCCAGACGATGGGATGCGAATCCGGACAAGGATATTTGTTTTCTAAGCCAGTCGATAGCATGGCAGCTGAAACATTAATCGCCGCATCGTCGTGCTACAACCTCAGCCCAATCTGAGCGAATTCTCTTCAAATTTTGCAGGTAGAACGGATTAGTTTATGGTGAATACCTAATGTAAATCAGGATTGAATTCCATCGCAAAGATGGCGATCGCTTTCCTCCACATCTGCATTCGTCTGCAAATAATCCCGCACCCAATCGCATCCATACTGGAGGAAATCGAGCTGGAAAATTCGCTCTAATTTCCACAAAATTGCGGTTCTATCCTGACTTGCTGAGGCGATTAACTTCCCATCAGGGCTAAAGGTAACTCCGAACACCCCATCGCTATGTCCCTTCAAGGTTTCAAGCTCTTTCCCGTCGTACCTCCAAAGTTTGACTGTGCCATCGAAACTTGCTGAGGCGATTAACTTCCCATCAGGGCTAAATGCCACTCCGAACACCCCATTTTTGTGTCCCTTAAAGGCTCTGATTTCTGTACCGTCGCGCCGCCAAAGTCTCACCATGCTATCCATACCTGCTGAAGCGAGGGTTTTGCCATCAGGGCTAAATGCCACTCCAGCCACCTGACGGCGATGGCTTTTTAACGTGTGTAGAAGTCTGTAGCTGGGCTTTCCAGATGCGATGGCATTATCCCACTGCCAAAGTTTGACTGTGCCGTCCACGCTAGCTGAGGCAATAAGCTGTCCGTCAGGGCTAAATGCTACTCCGTTAATGTGGTCGATATGCCCTTTGAGAGTTGCCAATTGAGTGCCGTCAATCCTCCAGACTTTGACGGTTCTGTCCTCACCCGCCGAGGCGAGTGACTGTCCATTTGGATGGAAATCAACGGCGAAGACTCTGCCTTGATGTCCAGTAAAAGTGTGAAGTAAGGTTCCATCCAGTCGCCACAACCGAACAGTGCTGTCATAACCGCCTGTAGCAATGGTGGCGACCTTTGGGCTGAAATCGACTCCGAAAACTTTATCGGCTTGTTTGGGGAAAGTGCGAATTAAGCTACCATCAAGCCGCCAAAGTTTAATGGTCTGATCGCGACTGGCGGTGGCAATTGTCTGACCATCAGGACTAAATTTTATGGTGTAAATTGATGCTTGATGTCCGTTAAGAGTCTGGCTAAAACTGTCATCAAGCTTCCAGAGCGCGATCGGGCCATCCCAACTGGCTGAGGCGAGGATTTGCCCGTCAGGACTCCACGCCACTCCAGAAACGACATCCTTGGCGGCTGGCAGGGTTTTTACGAGAGTCCCGTCAAGGTTCCAAAGTTTGACTGTTCTATCAAGACTTGCCGAGGCGATTAAACGACCTTGAGGGTTAAAAGCGATTTTGCCTACTGCATCGCTGTGTCCAGTTAGGGTTTGGACTAAAGTTCCATCAAGGTGCCAAAGTTTGACTGTTTTATCCCAACTCGCCGAGGCAATCAGATTTCCGTGAGGGCTAAAGGTAACATCCCTAACTCTATCCGTATGTCCGGTAAGGGTTCTCAGCAGTTTACCGTCTGCACTCCAGAGTTTGATGGTTTTATCGTGAGAAGCAGATGCAACAATCTGACTGTCAGGGCTAAAGGCAACGCTGGCAACTTCATCCGTATGTCCAGTGAGAGTTCTCAGCAGTTTGCCGTCTGCACTCCAGAGTTTAACTGTTTTATCTTTAGAAGCAGATGCAATGGTCTGACCGTTAGGAGCGATCGCGACTTCTGCAACGTCTTTGGTATGTCCTTTTAAGGTCTGCCACAAGGTATAAATCGGCTTTCCGTCTGGTGAATTTGTCCTGTTTTTGCGCCAAAGTTTAATGGTGTTATCCCCAGAACCAGTAGCAATTAGATCCCCTCTGGGGCTAAATACGACACCCCAAACCGTATTGTTGTGACCTTGAAGCGTTCCCAGTTTTGTACCGTCTTTTTTCCAAAGATCGATGCTTTTGTCCGCAGAAGCTGAGGCAATGAGTTCGCCATCAGGGCTGAACGTTACATCATTAACCACATTGTCATGCCCGGATAAGTGGTTATATTCAACCGCTCCATAAACAGCCTGATGGAGAGCCTCCTTCACTGAGTGCTGAATATCTGCATCTGCAACATTCAACTTGTCTAATCGTCGCTGTGCTGCGATCGCTTGTACGAGTGCATCTAACTTTTGATTTGAGGCGAATAGTGCTTCGGAAGATTTAGCGATCGCTTTTATCTCGCTGACAGCAGTTTGCCGATACTGAACATAAGCCGCTAGCCCCAATGCACAGGCGAGAATTAATGTCATACTTTCTACAACAAGCAAAAATCTTTGCCGCCTGGAACTTTTTTTCTCTAGTGCTAATCTTTTTTGTTCCTCTGTTAGTCGCGCTTCCACTTCTTTCAGCCGTTCTGCTTCTAGAGTTTGCTGCATTTCCAACCTATCCAATTCGCCAGAAGCGGCTAAAAATTGATAGTCCAAATCGCCCAAACTTTTACCTTGTGCCCATATTTGAGCGTCTTTCAGCGCTTGCCGACGCAACAACCGCGATGTATCCTTTTGTTTTGAAGCAATCCAAGCATCAAAAAGTTGAGAGTAAGGGCGCAGTTCCTTTAATTGCTTGTCTACCCATTTGAGATTAAATACTTCTTCATAGATTCGATTTTTTACCTTTAAATAACCCTGGTGTTTTACCACTAAACCCGATAGCAATAGTTCTATTTGATCTCGGCTGTCATCGGTTGGTACTTCCACACCTTGTAGGATTTGCTGGTAAATTCCCAAAAATCTGCCAGCGCGTTCCTCGTTGCGAAGGATGCGATCGCGTATTGTCTTTAAATGCTCTGGTTCATCTTGGCTTTCCCATTTGTGAATGATGCGTGTCTTCACCAGGTTCTCTACCCAAAACGCCTCATTTCCTGGTGGAATGGTCAGAACGCTGTTCATCGTCTCATCGCTCAATCGC
The DNA here is from genome assembly GCF_039961855.1 of Trichocoleus sp. Lan. Lineage (NCBI taxonomy): Bacteria > Bacillati > Cyanobacteriota > Cyanophyceae > Leptolyngbyales > Trichocoleusaceae > Trichocoleus > Trichocoleus sp. Lan. Next base: position 315,760 of record NZ_JAMPKA010000001.1, read on the forward strand.
GTGTCAACAAGATTCCCTACCAAGTTACACAGCTTTTGGGTGAGAAAGGGCTGCCCTCCACTCCAGGCTAATATTTCTTTTAAAACGGTTTGCGAGTTTCCTTCTTTTACCGCTAATCCTTTCACTAATGGCTGAGCTTCGTGCAGTTGAATGCCAGTTAGTTCTATCGCTTTCCCAATATTAAAAGGGGTTCGATTTTTATCGACAATGAGATCGCTTGGCGTTGCTACACCAAAAATTGCAAAAGTAATCCGTCTGTATTCTGGATTGATGGCTCGTTGGTTGTAGCAAAACCGAATCAAGGCAAAGAAGTCATCAACCGGAAAATCCAAACTTAAAATGCTATCAACTTCATCAATAAAAATAAATATTTTTTCATTCGGAAATTGAACTAATAACAACTCGGCAATAAATCGACTTAGTCGTTGGAGCAGTGAAATATCATCTTGCTCTCGCCACCAATCTTTTAAATTAATTTTTTCTAACAAGTTAAAACCCGACCACAGATCGGCAACAACTCCCTTGTACCACTGAGTCGGTGTAATATTTTCGCTGCCGATATTAGTCATATCCACAGCAGTGCATTTAAACCCTTCTTGTTGCAAGCGATGGCGAGTTCTCACCAGCAGAGAGGATTTGCCCATTTGTCGGGAGTTGAGAACGTAGCAAAACTCACCCTGTTTTAATGCTTCATAGAGTTGGGAGTCTGCAATTCGTTGTACATAGCTGGGAGCTTCGCTGGTTAGACTGCCACCGACTTGGTATTTCATCGCTCAGTATTCTTGGAGTGGCATTGGCATTCTTTTTTCTCTCCTAGCTGCGAGCGAAAATAGAGACGATATAGCTGGCAGCTGGGACTTGCCCGATTTCCATCCATTTGAATCAATCCCATACTTTCTAACTTATAGGCAGCGATCGCTTCTAATTGTACGCTCTCATCAGCAGTAACAACTTGTTGCAAAGCAGATGCTAACTGTGGTTCATCTTGGAGCATTACCAAATGACTCCGTAGATGGTCGCTATAAATCCCAGCGGGTGTAGGAGCCACTTGCAATAACTCCTTTAATGTCATCGCTCCTCGGCGCAGGTGATAAAGCGCTACGCTTACCAAATAGGGATGTCCGCCCACCATTGCCATTAGTAGAGATGCGTAATCGTTGCGGCAGGAAGTATCATTTTGGGCCTCTATACTATCGCTCCAATCAAGTCCATATCGCTGTGCAAAATCCTGCACTTGTTCGCTTGAAAACTGTGGCAACCTAATGGATATCCCAACATTGAAGGGGGATTGATTCAGCTTTAGCGGAATATAAATTTCTGTACTATGAACAACCAAAAGTCTGAGCTTTTGCCAAACTTCCACTGCTCGTGCTTGTTCGTGCCAAAATCGCAGCATTGGGAGAAAATCTAAGGCGATTTCGGGATGCTCAAAAACCCGATTAACTTCATTCAAAGCCAACACCAGAGGACTGTTAACTTGCTTGAACAGATAACCCTCAAAATAGATTTTGCAGCTAACTTTACTGCCCATATCCTCATCCCAAAACTCATCCATTAGGGGATTGAGATTCAACTGTCTGCTGACATTGGCACAGAACCAGCGTAGGAATTTATCGAGGGAGGCAAAAACTGCTTCGTCGGCTTCCTGAAAATCTAAAGAGACAGTTTTGTAACCAACATCTGTAGCGCGAGCCAGAATCCGAATAAGTAGGGAACTTTTCCCCATTTGCTTGGGTGCTTTAATGCGGAGCAGACATCCAGGTTGGGTAATCTCAGTGTAGGCGAGTTCTTCAATCGGGGGACGATTGATGTAGAGAGGAGAATCTAGCGGTACAGGACCCCCAGGAAATTTTTGCTCAGTCTCTGTTTCTGAAGCTGAAAAATTATCTTCTACTTCTGTGTCTGTTTGCACCTCTTGCGCTCTATTTTGCTGTTCACCTGTCCGGTTTTGCTGGTGCAGGTTAACGAGTAAATGCAAATTTTTTTTCGTCACTCTCTGGTTGAGTGCTGCGGAGAGAGCCTGCCACAAGTGGGAACCAACTTCTTTGAGGTAGGGGAGACTGTAAGCAGAATCCCGCGCCATTTCACGATAATCGTCTCCTAACCAAGAGCGACGCAGGATTAATCGCTCAACGGGACTGAGTTGCCGAGAAAGCAGAACTTTTTCTACGGCTTCTAGAACTTCATCTACATTCATACGATGACATAATTTGACCTGGCATCATATCTAGCAAGTTGTCTCCAGAATCGTCGGTTCCTAAAACCAAAAAATTCTATTTTAATATTCTTACTTTTTACCTATAAAAATAGATAATTTTTGTCTGAATTATTTGTCAAATAAAAGGAAAATATGCTAATTCCTGTAACTTCCTTCGCTGTATCTTCCTGTAGTCAAGATGTTGGGTGCAGGAATTAGGGCGTCTTTACTTAAGGATCGGGTGGCAACCCAAACAACCACGGCAAAAGCATTTTAGCCTCTTGTAAAAGTAATGATACCGCTCTCGCACGGGACTACCCCACGAATTGGCAAGGGTTTTAAGAGATTTGTCAGTCAAGCAGCTTAAGTCGCTTTGTCTACCTGATGTTCTAGTTCTGAAACGACCCGTTCTAATTCATCAATGAGCGGTGATGAACCGGCTTTGCGAAATGCGCCAACCAAAGAGCGATAATACCAAAGGGTTCCTTGTTTGCCTGCTTGGAAGCGTTCCCAAATTGCCTCGCCTACAATGTGATAATCAGTCAAAATCGAGCGGGCATTGTGGAGTTTATCGGCTGCTGAGACAAGACGCACCGAGGTTGAAGCAGCCGGGATATGGGCAATATAAGCTTCTTTGCGTTCCTGCCAAGGGGGTTTGGGTGTTGTGTCAGCATCGGTACAACCGTTGACAATTTCCGTCACCGTATCTCCAAACCGACGGCGAATTTCTTCTCGTGTCGCGGCACCGCCTTGGTCTTCGATGGCATCATGGAGTAGAGCAGCGATCGCTTCATCTTCATTTGCCCCATGCTCTAAGGCAATACTGGTGACGCCGAGTAAATGGGAAATATAGGGAACACCTGAACCTTTGCGAATTTGGTTCGCGTGCAAGGCGGTGGCAAAGGTCAGGGCATCTGTAAAGCGTTGTGAGAGAATCATTTTAATTTTGGGTAATGGGTAACGATCGATCGTTTTTAGTTGTTGGTATGTGGCTGCTGACGAATGACAAATGACCCATTACTAATTCCCAACTACTTACCGATCTTTAGTGTAAGCCTGCCTCCCAAATGCCAATATAAACGCGATCGCCCTTATCCCGCTCAATCACTCCCCGCAGGGACTCTAGAGAAAAAAAGAATTTGGGAGACTGACGCTGCTGCACCTGTTGCAAACCCTGCTTGATGGCGTCGTTGAGCTTGCAACCCAACATACTATTCAACGTCACTAGGACGATCTCGCTATTCACCCATTGGGCAAAAGATGCTTCAGTTTGGCGTATGAGTCCAGAATTTTTATCAAATAAAAAACCCAGGCTCACCTGATCTGGGATTAATTGATAGGATATGGCACGAGTATTCGGCCAGTAACCTCTAGTGGTTACGCCGGGACTGCCGAGTATTCGTTGGACAACGCTATTATGTACTCCTGGTTGAAATCCTGGAACGCCAACGCCCATCGGAATATCCTGACAAATATTGGCATTAAAATCGTCCAGGGTTGGCTCTGGACTCAATTCCGGTGGTATTTTTTCTAAAACCCGTGAAGGTGTATAAGGCTGAGCGCTCAGAAAAATGCTTGCTGATACTACCAGCGGTTTTGGCAAGTGCTGAGGAAAAACTAATCCCTGTGCTGGTTTAGTAAACAGTAAACCAGCAAAAATATAGGCACCCATCAACATCATTCGGTGAGGCGGTTTCACCATGTCCTTAGAATTTTTTTTGCATTAGGTATTTACTCATAAAAAGCTGCCCTTTCATCCCAGAACATGGTAAAAGGACAAAAACTAGCAGTCTTCGCTTCTCAGTCTTACCTGGATCTGACGGCAAAGCGATCGCTCTAAGTTCCCCACGGTCTTAAGGATGCAGCGCATCCAGATTCTCGTTTTTCCGGGCGTCAGCGCCCAAAAACGAGGGAAACTAGGTTTTATTTGAGTGCAATGAGTTTCAGGATGCGATCGCATCCCGAACTGACAACTTCAAGATTCGGCTATCGGAGCCATCTTTTCTCTGTCACTTTTGACAAGCTTTTCGCAAGCGATCGCGCCAATTATGATTATCTTTTAATCTGTCTTCTTGCGCTTTTCGGAATCGCTCCCGCCACTCATTACTACCATTTAATTTATTTTCTTGTGCTTCACGCAATCGCTCCTGCAATTGGACAAGAGGACTGGGGTTAGCATTTGGGGGAGGTAAGATTCCCAACAATGCTAGCCATTCCGGCACTGACTGAGGGCGATCTTCTGGTTTTAAGGCCATACCTTTGACGATAGCGTAATTTACGCGATCGCCGAGGAGAGAATTAATGCGTTTGGGTGGTGTGAGTTCCATCCCATACGCTCTCATTGGTGAAGGTGTAGGTACTTGAGCCGTTAATAAGGTATAAAGCGTTGCAGCTAAAGAATAAACATCAGTATAAGCACCCCGTTTGGAGCGCCAGTCATACTGCTCAATCGGGGCAAAGCCGCTAGAGCAAAATTCTGTCTGGGTTTGGGTGATATCTGGGGTAAACTCGCGGGCAATGCCAAAGTCAACGAGAACCGCTTCCAAGACGCCCTCCATCTCAGAAGTGACAACATCGGCATTTTTACAACGCAGCATGATGTTGAGTGGCTTGACATCCCGATGCAGCAAACCATTGTTGTGAACCAGTGTCAGGGCATCACCTATCTGCTGAATGTAGCGCATTGCTTCCGCCTCGCACATTGCCCCTTTCTGCCAAACTCGATGGGCTAGACTTTCTCCGGCAATATATTCCATCACAATGCACCACAGCCCATCCTCTTGAATGACTTCATCAATTTTGACGATATGAGGATGATTAAATTTTGCTAACCGCACCGCTTCATTCAGAAAATCCTGCTGAAATTTGCCGAAGTCGTGTTGGCGTTGCAGAAAGTGGTTGAGGGTTTTGATGACAAGCAAATTGCCTTTTTTGTTTTTAACTAAATGCGCGATCCCAAAACCACCTTGTCCAAGCACTTTTTCAATGGTGTACTTGCCGTTTTGTAACTTCTGCCCAGGATTCCAAGCCATTATTTCTGACTCCCTTGCGCTTGCATCGATTTTGGCGCGGTCTGAAGAGGTATTCAATTTAGCTTGGTACAAGTGTACTATAGTCAAAGTACAAATACAAGCGATCGCGCTTTAGCCTAAGCAAAAAGCAATCTTCATGGCTGTGATACTCTACCGTGAAGCTCGGTAGTTGAGAACTGCTCTAAATGACAGTTTAATTGGCAAAATACGCAGTCGCATCGTCTAACTCCTCGGTAGACATCTGACTGTTCAATGGCAACAGCACAGTAAAAGTAGTGCCTACCCCAACTTCACTACTGACAGAAATCTGACCGCCGTGCAACTCCACGAATTTTTTAACAATTGATAATCCCAGCCCTGTACCGGGAATCTTGCCAACATTTTTGGCTCGGTGAAACACTTCAAATAGTCGTTCTTGGTCGGTTGGAGGAATGCCAATTCCTTCATCTTTAATTTGAATTGTTGCCTGTCCATCATGACAAGAAAGTTCAAGCTGGACAGTGCCGCCTTGCGGTGAATACTTAATTGCATTCGAGACCAAATTTGTCAGAATATGCCATAGAAGTTTTTGATCCATATATACCTGGGCACATTTACATTTACTGGCAAAGATGAGCGTGTGTTCTTTCCCAGTTGTAAACTGAATTTCCTCCATCAAATCGTGGCAAAATTGTTTTAAATCAAAAGGCTCTACATTAATCTCTAATTCTCCAATTTCTGCTCGGCTAATTGTCAAAACATCCTCTAACAACTGTGTCATATGTTTGGCAGCCGAGCGAATGCGATTGAAATATAAAGCTTTTTGCTCTTCAGTAGCTTTATAGTTGTAATGTTCAAGGAGTTCGGCAGACATGAGGATCGTGTTGAGGGGATTGCGAAACTCATGGGCCATCATTGAAACAAAGTAAAATTTCCCTTCATTCAGTTCTTTTTCTTTTTCCAAAGCAACCCGAACTTCTTCTGTCCGCTTCCGTTCGGTAATGTCCCGGCAGTTGACAACAACTCTAGGAATTCCTGACTGGGGAATAAAATTTTTGCAAATTGCTTCTAATATTTGCCAAGAGCTATTTTGATGTAGAAATTTAAATTCTGTAAATAGAGTAATATCGGTTTTTTTAACTGCTTGATTGAGAGTATCAATCACCTCAGTTACGTCTTCAGGATGAATAAAATTATAGAGTTTTTTGCTAACTAGCTCTTCCGGTTTGTAACCTAAAACTTTCTCAACGGATGGACTTGTGTAATAAATAGTGCCATCAGTATCTAGAACAGCGATGATGTCTAAGGCATTTTCGATCAGTAAGCGGAAGCGTTCATCATTTTCCCGTAAAGCTTGTTCTGCTTCGCGCCGTTTGCGCCGCTCAACGGCTTCGCGCAACTCGCGTTCAACTGCGGGAATTAATCGCGCCAGGTTGCCTTTCATCAAGTAGTCAGAGGCTCCAGCTTTCATCGCAGCGACTGCGACATCCTCTCCAATGTTGCCGGAAACAATAATGAATGGTAAATCTAGCCCTTTGTCTTTCAACAAAGTTAAAGCAGCAGGAGCGCTAAAAGTGGGCATTGAGTAGTCTGATATGACAATATCCCAATGTTGTTTATCTAATGCTGTATTCATGGCAGCATCTGTATCTACCCGCTCGTAAATCGGCTCGTAACCACCGCGCTCTAGTTCGTTGAGCAGTAATTCAGCATCATCTTCTAAATCTTCAACCATGAGAACTCGCAGCGGTTGATTCATCATATTCCTAGTAACGGCGGGGCTTCATTGAAAAGCAGCCAATACATTCCCAACTGCTTTACTGCTGTCATAAATTGTACATAATCTACAGGTTTGCGAATGTAACTGTTACAACCGAAGCTATAGCCGTTGAGTCGGTCTTGCTCCTCTGTTGATGTCGTGAGAATGACGACTGGCAAGAGTTTTGTCAGATCGTTGGCACGCAGTCGTTGCAACACTTCTAAACCATCAATTCTGGGCATTTTTATATCTAGTAGAACGACTGCGGGTAGTCTGTTAATGTCCCTGTCAGTGTACCTACCTGTACCAAACAGATAATCGAGTGCCTCTACTCCATCGCGGGCTACTACAACATTGTATGGAATACCGCTTTGATCCAAAGCAAGTAAGGTAAGCTCTTCATCGTCAGGATTATCTTCCACCAATAGGATGTGTCGGTTATTCAATTTATTTTCCGTTTAGAAGCTAAGTTTAAATTCTGCCCGCCTTAGAGCGTGAAATAAAAAGTTGCACCTTGTTCTACTGCGCTTTCGGCCCATACTCGACCACCGTGGCGGTGAATGATTCGCTGGACAGTTGCCAGTCCAATGCCAGTTCCGGGGAACTCAGTCATTGAGTGTAGGCGCTGAAAGGCTCCAAACAATTTGTTGGCATAAGCCATGTCAAAGCCAGCGCCATTGTCACGTACAAAATAAGCAGGTTGAGAATCTATCTTTAGTGTGATGCCAAATTCAATACAAGCATATGAGCGATTTGACGTAAATTTCCAGGCGTTATGAAGTAGATTTTCCAGAATTATTCGTAGAAGCCGCGCATCCCCTTGTGCAACAATGCCTGGAGCGATCGCAACTTCAACGGGTCGTTCCGGTTGCGACTGTCTTAGTTCAATGACAATCTCAGAAGCGATCGCGCTTAAATCAACTTCCGTGGTACGCATCTCGGTGCGTGTCACCCGCGAAAGCTCCAGCAGGTCATCAATGAGTTCTCCCATGCGCTGGCTGCCTGCACGAATCCGATGCAGGTAGTGTTTGCCTTTCTCATCCAGCGTGTCAGCGTAGCGCTCCAAAAGCGCCTGACTAAACCCATCAACACTCCGCAGTGGCGCACGTAAATCGTGGGACACCGAATAAGAAAAAGCTTCCAGTTCCCGATTGGCGGCTTCGAGTTGTGCAGTCCGTTCGACCACCCGGCGTTCCAAGTCTTGATTGAGTTGTGTAATTTCCTGCTGGAATCGTTTGCGATCGCTAATGTCTTCAACAATGGCAATAAAGTACCTGAGTTCACCTGCACAATTACGCACAACCGATCCAGTCAGATTAATCCAGACTGGGGAGGTGTCTTTGCGGATGTAGCGCTTTTCCATTGAGTATGTTGAAATCTCACCAGCTAACATTCGACCAACATTTTCGAGGTCAGTATTGAGGTCATCGGGGTGAGTAATATCTTGGAAAGTTCGTTCTAAAAGTTCCTCACGAGTGTAACCAGTAATATCGCAAAGCTTTTGGTTCACCAGTCGCCATTGTCCATTCCTTTCTACCTCTGCAATACCGACAGCAGCTTGATTGAAAGTGGCACGGAATCGTTGCTCGCTGTTCCGCAACGCTTCTTCCACCTGCTTCAGTCCAGTAATGTCCCGGGAGATACCCAGTACAGAATTGATTAAACCGTCTTCGGTAAATTCTGCAACCAGGCGAGATTGATAATATTTCAGACCATTCGGTGTCGGAAACTGAAATTCAACAACATTCTCTTGACCCGTTTCAAAAACTTGGCGGAAAATGCTTTCCCATTGGGAGACGAGATCCTCAGACATTCCTAATTCGCGATTCGTTTTGCCGATAAATACCTCAGACGGTACTCCTGTTGCCAGTTCTATTGCTGAGTTGACATAGATATGACGTAAATCTCGATCGAACCGGGCAATGATATCTGGAGTATTTTCGATTAGTGCTTTGAGTTCTTGTTCTCGTTGGTGTAGTGCTGCTTGCGCCTGTTTACGCTCAGCAATTTCAGCTTCTAACGATGCGTTTATGGTTGTTAATTCTGCCGTTCGTTCCCGAACCCGAATTTCTAGTTCATCATAAGCTCGCTGTAATGCTTCTTCTGCCCGTTTGCGCTCGGTAATTTCCCGACCTTCTGGAATTAATAGCACCACTTGTCCTGTCTCGTCTTTCACAGGTTTGAGCGAGGCATCAACAAACATTGTGCCTTGAGGAGTGGGCAGATTCCCTTCAAAACGAACAAAGTTACCGTTTGCTGCTTCGGTAATCGCTGCTTTCCACTGATTCAGGAATTCGGTGGGTAGGTTCCAAACTTCATCCCAAAATGGACGACCGACTATATCCGCCGCCTTAATTCCAACGAACTCTAGCGCTGTCTGATTAATCTCTAAGACAGTGCCATCCGGTTTTAGTAATCCAATGAATTGAAATGTTTGGTTAAAAATGGCGCGGAACCGTCTTTCACTTTCACGTAGCGCTTCCTCCACTTGCTGACGCTCTAGTATTTCGTTTCTCAGTGCCAGGTTTACCGCTTCTAATTCTGCTGGACTAGGGAGAACCAGCGCTTTAGGGATCAATTCTGACAGCAGCACCGCCGTACCGAGGGAGACAATTGCAGTAAAAGCTTTGATCCATCCGGCTAGCCAGTAAGTAGGATGCCACAGCGTCCAGATTTCCATTAGATGGGTGGTGCCGCAGGCGATGATAAAGCTGCCAAACAGCAGAAAAATCCAGTTAAAAGGCACATCTCGTCTTTTGTAGACGAAATAGACCAGCATGAATGAAATCGAATAATATGCCAGCGCAATCAAAGCATCTGACGAAACATGAAGCCAAACTAAATCTGGCTTCCATAGATAGCAGTGTCCGTGGGGAATAAACCCTGCTGAAGCCAAAAGGGTTCTCAGGAAATCTGGCATGAAGTCTCCCTCATGTTGTGCTTGGTGATAAGATTTTCCTCGCCAATTCTCGTCTTCAGTTAGGCTAAGGGCGATCGCATTTCTTGGCAGTGATTCGTTTCACACGGCTACCGCAATCATTGCGTCAAATAGTGTCTGTGATGCCTGTGCCTCACGCGCACTGGCACCGGAAAGGCAAAACAAAAATGAAGGATGGGGATGCATAAAACTAGCGCCATGTTTCGGGCGATTAGGCTAGAATTGTTAAGGCTTCTTTACAGGATTTATGTTAAATCCCAAATTCTGTTAATAAGCCAAGAGACATCTATTTCAATCTCAACACCCTCTCTGGCACGCTTCTATGACGCTCCCTATTCGTAACGTCGCAATCATTGCCCACGTCGATCACGGCAAAACAACCCTCGTTGATGCCCTCCTCCGGCAATCTGGCATCTTCCGCGAAGGCGAAGACGTTCCTGATTGCGTCATGGATTCCAATGCCCTAGAGCGGGAGCGAGGCATCACAATTCTGGCGAAAAATACCGCCGTCAGATATAAAGAAACCCTGATCAATATTATTGATACCCCCGGACACGCCGATTTTGGTGGTGAAGTCGAGCGGGTGTTAGGCATGGTTGATGGCTGCATCTTGATTGTAGATGCCAATGAAGGCCCCATGCCCCAAACGCGATTTGTGCTGAAAAAAGCCCTGGAAAAGGGACTGCGCCCCATCGTTGTCGTTAATAAAATCGACCGTCCTCAAGCCGATCCCCACGGCTCAATTGATAAAGTCTTGGATCTGTTTTTGGAATTGGGTGCAGATGACGATCAGTGCGATTTCCCTTATCTGTTTGCCTCCGGTATCAATGGTTATGCCAAAAATGACCTGGAATCCGACAACATGGATATGCAGCCCATGTTTGAGGCAATTCTGCACCATGTCGCGCCACCTGTAGGCGATCCGAATAAGCCTCTACAACTGCAAGTGACAACCCTGGATTATTCTGAATATCTGGGTCGGATTGTGATTGGAAAAATCCATAACGGCACAATCCGGATGGGGCAACAAGTGGCTTTGGTGACGGAAACCAGCGCCATTGTGAAAGGTAAAATCTCCAAGTTGATGGGTTTTGAAGGCTTAAAGCGGATTGATTTGGAAGAAGCCTCGGCAGGAAATATTGTGGCGGTGGCTGGTTTTGCCGATGCAAATATTGGCGAGACAATTACTTGTCCGAACGAACCGCAAGCTTTGCCGCTGATTAAGGTAGATGAGCCTACCTTGCAAATGACCTTCTCGGTGAACGATTCGCCCTTTGCCGGACAGGAAGGGACGATGGTGACATCACGGCAAGTACGCGATCGCCTGTTCCGCGAACTTGAAACGAACGTCGCCCTGCGGATTGAAGATACCGACTCTCCCGATAAATTACTCGTTTCCGGTCGAGGCGAACTTCACCTCGGCATCTTGATTGAAACCATGCGTCGGGAAGGCTATGAATTTCAAGTTTCCCAGCCGCAAGTGATTTTCCGCGAAGTCAGCGGTCAACCCTGCGAACCTTACGAATGTTTGGTGCTGGATGTCCCGCAAGAAGCGAGTGGTGGCTGTATCGAACGTTTGGGGCAGCGCAAGGGCGAAATGCAAGATATGCAGATGAGTGCCACGGGTCGCACTCAACTAGAATTTGTAATTCCCGCCCGTGGTTTAATCGGCTTCCGGGGTGAATTCATGCGCCTCACCCGTGGCGAAGGGATTATGAACCACAGTTTCCTAGACTATCGCCCCATCACCAGCGATATGGAAACTCGCCGCAACGGTGTCTTAATTTCATTTGAAGAAGGCGTTGCTACCTTCTACGCGATGAAGAATGCTGAGGATCGGGGTGCATTCTTTATCACTCCGGGCACCAAAGTTTACAAAGGCATGATTGTCGGGGAACACAACCGCTCTCAAGATTTGGAACTGAATGTCTGCAAGGCGAAGCAGCTGACGAACCACCGTGCTTCTGGCGGTGATGAATTAGTGCAGTTACAAGCACCAATCGATATGAGCTTGGAGCGTGCCTTGGAATACATCGGTTCAGATGAATTGGTGGAAGTTACTCCCAAGTCAATTCGGCTGCGGAAGGTGACGAAGAAGTTGGCGAAGCGGTAAATGATTCGACAACAATAGCCCCAGCTTGAAGCTTGGGGCTACACGAAAAAGGCCCGCTGTCGCGGGCTTTTTTTTAGAGCGATCGCGCATTCCTTATCGCTTTTATCGTTCCGATGCCATACACTGCCATACATCAGTAGGGGATTAGGAATGGGGCAATGCCATGCCCCTAACCAACGTTAGAAATGCAATAGATTTCACCCAACTGCAAACCGCTCTAGATGACATCCGAAATGCGATCGCTCTAACTTTCCTGTAAAACCCAGCTTACATCCAGGTACGAGTCGAACTAGAAGCGTCAATTCCACCTGTGCGGATACGGCGATCCAGATCGTTGGGATCTGGGGAAGCACTCAATGCCGCCTCTAGAGTAATCCGACCCTCTAGCATTTGGTCGTAAAGCGCCTGATTCATCACCTGCATTCCATCGAACGTGTCATCTAGCATCAATCGATAAGCTTCCTCATCGTCACCCTTGAGCAAGTAATCTTGCATCGCCGGGGTATTGATCAAGATGTCATGGACTGCTGTGCGACGACTATCCGTGGTTGGCAGCAGCAGTTGTGCAATCACTGCCACCAAAGAATCGGTGATCTGAATTCGCATGGCTGGCTGTTCATCGGCGTTGTACAAGTTCAACAAGCGGTTAACCGCGTTGATGGCGTTGCGGGTGTGCAGAGTGCCTAAAACTAAGTGACCTGTTTGGGCAGCTTGCAGGGCGGTATTAACGGTAATGCGATCGCGCATTTCCCCAATCAGAATCACATCTGGATCTTCCCGCAGAACTGACCGCAGTGCCGCGTGAAACTCATTGGTATGCAAACCCACTTCCCGTTGACTAACCAAGCACTTTTGGGAAGGGTGGACAAATTCAATCGGGTCTTCAATCGTGACAATGTGCTTATTCGTCGTCTCATTCAGATGACGAATCATCGCCGCTAAGGTAGTTGATTTTCCCGATCCCGTGGGACCTGTCACCAAAATCAATCCTTGCGGTTTGCTTACAATATCCTTGAGGACTGGCGGTAAGCCTAAACTATCAAGTGAAGGAATCTCTAGGCTGATCAAACGCAGAACCATTGCTCCGCCCATCAGGGATTCAAAACAATTCACCCGACAGCGCACGAAACCTGGGTAGAAAATGGCCGTATCCAGTTCCTTGTTTTCTGCAAACTGCTTTCGCTGAGCAGGAGTCAGGATCTCAGCAAGATTTTGCTCAAAAATTTCAGGTGTTACCTTGAGCTGACCTTCAGCCTCTACCATCTGACCTCGAATCCGATATCTGGGAACTTGCCCCACTCGAATATGGATGTCCGAGGCTTTTTGAGCATACGCATCTTTCACCATCTGTTTGATGGAAGTCGCGCTGTTAACTTCTGGGGGTCGCCCTGGCTGCATCTGCGGAGGAACGGGTGGTGGCGGTAGTGGTGGTGGCATGCGTGAAGGAGCTTGTGCGCGAGTCGCTTCAGCATCATTGGCTTTGGTCATTTTTTTCCCCCTGGGTACTTACTGGGTCCGGCAGCATCGGTAAAACCACAGTTTAATGGATCTTGCCTTTAAAAATTTTCTTTAAGTCAACCGTGAATGTCCTTAATTCTAAAAAATTACCAGACAGGTGTAAAATCTCTTATTTATTTGTAATCAGAATTTTGTTAAGGTGCTGGGATAGCTAGACTCTAGACTGGGCAGCGCTGTTTATGAATATCGGTAATCGGATAGCAGACTGGCTGGAAACTCGGTGGGTAACGCCAGCCTACGCTGGGTGGATATTGGGAATCATCGCCGTCTGTTTTTTTGGAGCTGCCACGAACACAATGGCGGGGTGGCTGTATGTTATTAGTGGCCTCAGCTTTGCGCTACTCGGAATTGCAAGCTTCCTATCCGTGCGATCGCTTCGTCATCTTCAAGTCACCCGACGCCCTATCCAGCCCGTCAGCGTTGGCGACGATTTAACCATCGAATTAGAAATTGAAAATCCGGTTAACCATCCCAAAACCTTACTTTTAGTCCGGGACGTTCTTCCCTTTGTATTGGGACAACCCGTACAAACGGCAATTGAAACGATTTCTCCTCATAGCGTCCACCACTGGGTTTACTACCTACCCACGCAAAAACGCGGAGTTTATCGCTGGAACACCGTACAACTGAGAACTGCTGCCCCTGTGGGATTATTCTGGTGTCGCCGCCAGCGTGAAGTTGCGGCTACGGCATTTGTTTATCCCACCGTTTTACCCCTCACCAACTGCCCGATGGTGGATGAAATTGGGCAAGAAAAAAGTCCCTTGTTTCTAAGTTTAGATCGCCGTTCTCAAGCTGCAACAGAAGGAGTCACGCGATCGCTTCGTCCCTATCGAGTCGGAGATCCCACTCGTTTAATCCACTGGCGAACCAGCGCCCGTTACGGTGAATTCCAGGTACGCGAACTAGAAGTCTTTACAGGTGGACAAGAAGTAATTATCTGCCTCGATAGCGCCACCAGTTGGAATCCAGAGCATTTTGAGCAAGCAGTCATTGCGGCAGCATCCCTGTACTTCTATGCCAGTGGGCGTCAGTTAAGCGTAAAACTTTGGACAGCCTTCACAGGTTTAGTGCAAGGTCATCGCGTGGTTTTAGAAACTCTAGCCGCAACCTACGCCGGAGAAGATGCCCGTGCTGGAGATCCACCGACGCTTCCCTTAATCTGGCTGACTCCCAATCATGTTACTCTAAGCTCTTTACCCCCCGGTAGCCGTTGGATGATCTGGATGCCGGAGTCTTTAACTGAGCCTGCAATGCCTGTGAATCGCAATTCCCCTGGAATTGTCATCAATAGCGATCAGCCGCTACAACTTCAGCTACAATCCCCTCTGAAGTAGGCTTGCCCGATTGCATCGATCCCAGCCAATCCCCTTCAGGAAAAGGCTTAAGATACAATGCATAAACACCTGTCGATCTCGCGTCATCTCATATTATGAACCCATCAGAAACTGAAACAAAATCCAGCGAAAAAAGTCTAGAGGCGATGCGCCATTTCTCCGAAACTTACGCCAAGCGTACTGGCACCTACTTCTGCGTCGATCCTTCCGTAACAGCCGTAGTGATTGAAGGACTCGCCAAGCATAAAGATGATCTGGGTGCCCCTTTGTGTCCCTGTCGTCACTACGAAGATAAAGAAGCAGAGGTACATGCAACTTTCTGGAATTGTCCTTGCGTACCGATGCGAGAGCGAAAAGAGTGCCACTGTATGTTATTTCTGACAGAAGATAACGAGTTTCGCGGTGAGATGCAGGAAATCTCTCTTGAAGAAATTAAAGCTGTACGCGATAGTATGTAACGATTTGCTCTAGCTAATCGCTAATTGAAAAGTTGCTAGTTATAAATGTTTTTTAGCCTAACTACCAATTATCGATTAGCGATTAGCTGAAGCATCAAACTTATCATGTCGGTAACAGCCACACGTCCCAGAAAGTCCTCAAAATAAAGCCTCCCGCGTGCTAAAAGAATTTTTTAAATTCCGCTTGGTTGGATAAATCAGGAAAAAACTATCCCCTAAAATCCACGTTTTATTGGTTTGCCTGGGCTGATAAACCTTATAACAATTAAGTAAGATTGGAATTTTAAAAATAAGTAGCGATCGCAAGCTAAGCAATTAAAAAAAAGCCACTCAAAATGTGATTTTTATCAATAGGATTAAAAAAATAAATGAATTTCTATTAAACTTTATTTAAACTTAAATAAAGACATTTCAGAACAGTTTTTTCTATCCGTTAAAAACTTAAAGCGATCGCTTGTTTTGGAGGCTTTCTATCACCCACGCGCGAAGCAGCTAAACATAGGCATCTTCGTCTGGAGCGATAAGTGTGGTGATGCCTGAACACAACCATAACCACAAGGGAAGGTGCTTGACGGTAGGGAACCGAAAACGGCAGAGTAATGAAATTATTAATATAGTTCCCGACTAATGACTGAAGAAATCCCATCTGAATTTTGGCAAGGGATCGAAGAGTTTAATCAGCATGAATTTTACGCCTGCCACGACACCTTAGAGGCTCTGTGGATGGAAGCCAGCGAGCCGGAAAAAAGGTTTTATCAGGGAGTGCTGCAAATTGCCGTTGGATGTTATCACCTAGGCAACCTTAACTGGCGCGGTGCAGTTATTTTACTGGGAGAGGGAATGCGCCGCTTGGAGGCATACGAACCTGCTTACAGTGGAATTGATGTCACCGAACTGCGGGAACAGAGTGCCGAACTGTTGACGGCACTGCAACAAGCTGGAGCAGAAAACGTGGTTGATTTTGTAGAACAGATGCAACAAAACGAGAATGCTTCACAGTTACCGAAAATAGTGCGAGTAGAGGCTTAGAAACTTCTCAATACTCAGAAACGTCGGGATTGTTGTGCCTAGTTATCGCTGGATTTGTTCTGGATCGAGCCTTTAGAAAGAGTAAACTAGGCACAAGAGCCGATCACCGTCTTTGATGTCTCCGCAAGACCCATGATGTCCTCATTTCAATTTAATCAAAGTCTAATGCGTCGCCTGGGATTAGTGCTGATGCTTCCAGCTGTCCTAGCAGGAGCGATCGCTATCCCCACCCAAATCCAAACCGCCCAAGCTCAAACCGCCGATGACGGACGTGCCCTCACCGTCCGTTCTGATGTGCAAGAAGCCAACTCGAAAACAGGCGTGGTAACAGCTCGTGGCAACGTGCAAATGTATTACCCCTCACGGCAGATTCAGGCAACTGCTGCCCAAGCTCAGTATTTCAGCAAAGAACGCCGCATCGTTCTGAGTGGGAACGTCTACGTCCTGCAACAAGGCAATAGTCTCCGAGGCGAGACTATCACCTATCTGATCGATGAAGGACGCTTTGTTGCCCTGCCTCAGTCCAATCGGCAGGTAGAATCAGTTTATCTGGTCGCCGATCCAAATTCTCCAACTACACCCGTAGCGCCACCAGCTCCCGCCGTCAATCCTAAACCAGCCTTCAAAACGCCGAATAGCCGCTAGCCATTTGTCACATGGCTAATCGCGAATCGCGAATGGCTAATCGCTAATGGCTTTTAATAATTAGCAGTTAGCCATTAGCAATGAACAATTAGCTAGTTCTCAATGAAAATCGTACTGGAGAATATTCACAAGTCTTACGGCAAACGTGCGATCGTCAATCGCGTCAACCTTTCAGTGGCGCAAGGAGAAGTCGTGGGACTACTCGGCCCTAACGGTGCTGGGAAAACGACGACCTTTTACATTGCAACTGGCTTGGAAAAACCCGATCAAGGTACGGTTTGGCTGAATGACCAGGACATCACCACCTTACCCATCCACAAACGAGCGCATTTAGGCATTGGCTATCTTGCTCAGGAAGCCAGTATTTTCCGCAACCTCACCGTCCAAGACAATATTCTCTTGGTGCTGGAACAAACAGGCGTGCCTCGTCGCGAGTGGCAAAACCGTCTAAATGGTTTGCTGCAAGAGTTTCGGCTAGAAAAAGTTGCAAATACGCTGGGGATTCGGGTATCTGGAGGAGAACGTCGGCGCACCGAGTTGGCGAGATCCTTAGCGTCGGGGCGAGAAGGGCCAAAATTTTTGCTATTGGATGAGCCGTTTGCCGGTGTTGATCCGATTGCCGTATCGGAGATTCAAAAAATTATTGCCGGACTGCGCGATCGCTACATGGGCATCTTGATCACCGATCACAACGTCCGCGAAACCCTCGCCATCACCGATCGAGCCTACATTATGCGCGACGGACAAATCCTCGCCTCTGGCAATTCAGAAGAACTCTACAATAACCCCTTAGTGCGACAGTACTACTTAGGAGATGACTTCCAAAGATAGCCTTGGGTAATCGGTAATCGGGAATTGGTAATCACAAGAGTCATCAGTAAGAAGCATTGAATTTTGAAGCCACAAGAGAGTTTTGAATTCAAAATTTCAGACGCGATAACCGTAAGTCTACTCCTTAAAACTTTCCCCCAATTACCCATTACCCATTACCCATTACCCGTTACCTACCCATCGATCCTTGACCAATGACCAAATCTTTCAATCCGCTCTCCCCCCTGATTTCGACAGTCTCGGTGATGGATCGCTATATTGGCACCGAGCTGGTCGCGCCTTTCCTATTTGGCATGGGATTCTTTTCTTCCATCGGGGTAACGATTGGCAGTTTATTTGACCTGATGAGAAGGACTGTGGATGTAGGTCTACCCGCATCGCTCGTATTGAAAGTCCTGCTGTTAAGTCTGCCACAGTTTATGGCGTATGCCTTTCCTGCCTCAGTGCTACTGGCTGCCTTATTAACCTATAGTCGTCTCTCCGCTGACAGTGAGTTGGTTGCCCTGCGTAGCTGCGGGGTGAGTATTTATCGATTGGTGCTACCAGCGATCGTCCTGAGTTTTGTTGTGACCGGCATCGCCTTTACGTTTAATGAGTATGTAGTACCCGCGGCGAACTATCAAGCCAAAGTTAGTCTAGATAAAGCTCTAAATAAAGAAAAGCCATCTTTCCAAGAACGCAATATTTTTTATCCAGAATATACGAAAGTTAAGCTACCCAATGGCAACAGAGAACAAGTGTTAAAACGCCTGTTCTATGCAGAAAAGTTTGACGGTCAAAAGATGGAAGGATTGACGATTTTAGATTGGTCTCAGGAGGGTCTCAATCAAATTGTTACTTCGCAATCTGCTGCTTGGAATCCAGGACAAAACACCTGGGATTTTTTCAAAGGCACGATTTATTTAATCTCTCCCGATGCTTCCTACCGCAATATTTTGAAGTTTGAACACCAACAGTTGCAGCTGCCTCGTACCGCCTTGGATTTGGCAAATTCTGGGCGCGACTACGGCGAAATGAATCTTGCACAAGCCAGAGAACGTCTGAAATTAGAACGCCTCAGTGGTAATCAACAAAAAATTCGCAAGCTTCTGATCCGCATTCACCAAAAAATAGCTTTACCCTTTGCTTGTGTCGTTTTTGGTATTGTGGGTGCCGCTTTAGCCAATAGACCGACTCGCACCAGTAAAGCGACGGGTTTTGGGATTAGCGTGATCGTCATTTTTGCTTACTATTTGTTAATGTCCGTTGGTGATGCTCTGGGACTAAGTAACTTCCTCTCTCCCGTAATTGCTGCTTGGTTACCGAATCTGTTTGGATTGGGAGCGGGAGCGTGGTTCCTGCTTCGAGCTGCCCGCTAAACTTTAAGGTAGTGTCATCGTCAGTCGTGTAGGGATGGTTCTCGCTCAAGATATTGAGCGATAGCGAAGCATAACGCACTGTGCAAATTACTGTTTTTCTCTCCCTAATTCATTGGGGAGAGAAAAAGTTGCACATGGCCTAAGCATATCTATAAACCTACCCGTTCTTGGTAGAGGCATATCTGTTCCCTGCCCCTCAGTGAGTGTTTTTCTGTTTCTAGTAACTAATGCTCGTCGAGCGATCGCAACCTTTCTATCTTCCTAAATTTAAACTTTAGTAAACTAAAAGCTTGGCTAAAATTTTACAAAAATGAAAGAAATCTTTTAACAAACTGTATATTAAGACAGTTCCTGTTCAAGGCAATAGCGTATAAAATCGACTTACAATCCCTTGTGCAAGTCGAGCTGCACTACAGCTTATGTCATCCTCCAAACAAGTCCCTGCCTCCATCCGCTATCTCAAAGCACGGTTACGGACATTCGCGCGCCCTGCGTTTTGGGGATCGGCGATCGCACTGGTGATGATGGTGATAGGGGTATGGGAGTACTGGGTACACCCAGAATGGCTTAACAGCCTTTTAGATGGAGAAACGGAGAGTGGGCAAGTTGATTCCGCAGAGAATCCCTCGGATGACCCAAACCTTTCTCAAGAAAGCAGTGTGATTGGCGCTGATATCGATAACTTGCCCGCGCTCATGCAGGAATTTAATCGCGGCACTAATCAAGGCGCTGGCAAGAAGGGAAAGGAAAAAGCTCAAGATCCCACCCAGCAAGAAGGTTTATTTGAGCAACTGACTCGCAACCCGGCGACTGCTTCTAATACAGAATCGACCGCGCAGCCTCAAGCGATCGCAGGAATCCCCAAAGCTCCGCAAAACTCGAACAATCCTTTTCTGACATCAGCACAAGATTTATTAAATACTGGATTAAATGTTGGCCCCCAGCCCAATACAGGGGCATTTTTGGGATTGACACCCACGAACCAACAGGCGGTAAATCCTACTACAACAGCAACCTCCACTCCGAATCTGGGCTTTGGCGTGCCCAACCTAACTAACCAGAACCAAAACGTCCTGCCAGTCAACTCCCTGCAACAAGCGTTAAATCAAAATTCGCCAAACCAAGCAGTAAACGCATCGCCATCAGGAAATACGTCTCAACAAACGCTTCCCAATTCCACATCCACTGGGCAAATGGCACCACCGCCAGCAAGTGCCCTAGCGAACACTACAGGCTATAGCACTCCCTTACCCACGACTAGCAACGCTACTCAGGGTTCTTCCACCCCGAATTCTTACACCTATTTAACCCAACCCCAGGCGGTTCCTCCCGTTGTAGCACCTGCTGTCCCCGTAACACCACAGATAGCACCGCCAGTGGCACCGATAACGACCAGTAATTATGGGCAGTACCCATCGGGAGCGAACACTCAAAGAAGCGGGTTCAACAGCAACTCTGGTTTTGGCTCCAATCTTGGTAATTCCGGATCGCAACCGGGTCAGTTGAACCAGCCTAACTTTACAGCTCCTCGTCGCGTTCCAGGACGCTACATTGGTGGGGGTCAGATTAATACTTTCTCAAATCCATAGCTGTTAGCAATTAGCTGTGGGTTGCTCGCTAATTGCTAATCGCTATTTACTAATTACTTTGGAAGTATTTGATGATGGCGGAGGCAAATTCCGAGCATTTCAGAGGCTCCACCGGCGGTTCCATGAGTCGAGCCAAATCATAGGTCACTTCGCCGTTAGAGATCGCCTGACCGAGGCCATGCTTAATCAAGTCAGCTGCCTCCTGCCAGCCCATAAATTCCAACATCATCACGCCTGACAAAATGACCGACCCGGGGTTTACCCGATCGAGTCCAGCGTGCTTCGGTGCGGTGCCGTGAGTCGCTTCAAAGATGGCGCATCGATCGCCAATATTGGCTCCTGGCCCCATCCCCAGCCCACCGACAATCGCTGCCGCTGCATCTGACAAATAATCACCATTCAGGTTCATCGTAGCGAGGATGGAATATTCATCCGGTCGAGTCTGAATCTGTTGGAAAATGCTGTCAGCAATTCGATCGTTCACCATCACCTTGTCTTTCCACTGACCGTTGCCGTGGGTTTCCCAGATGGCATTGAGAACATCTTCCACTTCACGAGTGATTTGGGCTTTTTTCTCTGCCGTCAAGGCGTCGTACCCAGGCTCAATCTGACGGGCGTTTTCTTCCAAGGTAATCTCTGGATTACGGGCTTTGTTGTCCAGAATCCATGATTCTCGTTCTGTAACGCACTCAGCGCGAAACTCAGCGCTCGCTACTTCGTAACCCCAATCGCGGAAAGCGCCTTCGGTGTACTTCATGATGTTGCCCTTATGCACCAGCGTCACCATCTGTTTATGCTTGGGTAGGCGCAGGGCATTCTTGATCGCACGGCGCACTAGGCGCTGGGAACCCGTCTTACTAATTGGCTTGATACCGATTCCAGAGTCTAGGGGAATTTGCTTTTTGCCGTGTTCTGGCGTAGCTGGAATTAGCTCATTATTGAGGATGTCAATCAATTTGTTGCCAATTTCGCTGCCTTGACGCCACTCAATTCCCAGGTAGATGTCTTCTGTATTTTCTCGATAGATGATGACATCGAGTTTCTCCGGGCTTTTGTGGGGAGAGGGGGTGCCTGGGTAATACTTGCAGGGGCGGACACAGGAGTAAAGGTCAAAAATCTGACGCAGTGCCACATTCAGCGACCGGATGCCGCCCCCAATCGGGGTTGTTAGCGGCCCTTTGATGGCAATACCGTATTCTTTAATTGCGTCTAGAGTATCTTGGGGCAAATATTGGTAGGTGCCGTACTTCTCACAGGCTTCATCCCCGGCGTAGATTTTGAACCAGCTGATTTGTCGCTTGCCACCATAAGCAGCTTGGACAGCGGCATCAAAGACCTTCTGGGCGGCGGGCCAGAGGTCGATGCCCGTGCCATCTCCGCGAATGAAAGGAACGATCGGGTTGTCTGGAACAACGGGTTCGCCATCTTTGAAGATGATACGTTCGCCCATGTCAGGAGGAGTGATTTTTTCGTACATATTGCACTTTTGTTGGATCTAGTCTAGCCAGACAATATTTTGACAGGAAGACTACCAAATCGGCTGATTCGCAAAAGTTTCGGTTAAGCTTTTTTGCAGTTTAGGCGGTTTGATTGCCATGATGTTCGCAAATCATCCAAGCTGAGGCAGGGCTGCTAGGAGGCTGTTATCTCATTTTGGATTTTGCATGGTAGAGCTGCGATTAATCGCAGCTCTACGAAGGGATCGTTGCAGAAGTTTAAACCAGACACCGAGGAGCGCAAAAAAGGATTACAGACCTAATGGTAGTCTCTAGAAGTGCTACTGGGATCAAGGAATTCGCGCTTCAAATCAAAACTTTGGCATCTATTTAGCCAAGAGGCCCTACGAGAATGGGTCGAACGGCTAATTTTTTTGAATAATCTTAAGCGCATTCTGTCATCAGCCTTTATGCTGATCCTTTAGGCTGATAATAAAGTAGACTGAGGGCGATCGCTGGTTTTTAGTCCATCAATCTCACAAATACTGGCTGAGAAATTCTTGACGCTGCCAGTATTTGTGAAGCTGATATAAAAAAGAGATATGCTGCACAAGCCGCCTCTGCCCTTTTCACAAAAACCTCAACTCACATCAAAGCGGGATGAATTCAGTTTGCAGACCTAGGCTGATATGGCCCCTGAAAGGCGCTCTTCTAGAGTAACGATGAAAAAAATTTTGCTCGTTGATGATGATAGAACCCTGCGAACTGTCTTGACACGCTACCTGCAAAACCAGGGGTATCTGGTTCAGGATGTAAGTTCTGGTATGGAGGCACTAAGCGCTTTTGAACAAGCTCCACCGGATTTGGTGGTCAGCGATGTGATGATGCCGGAGATGGACGGTTTGGAATTCTGCCGACGCCTGCGAACAACTCCTATCGGGCAATTGGTACCGTTTATCTTTTTGTCAGGCAAAGGAGAGCTAGAAGACCGAATTCAAGGTCATACGATTGGGGCAGATGATTATCTGACTAAACCCTTCGATCCCAGGGAATTAGTCGCAAAAATTGAAGCTCAGCTAGAGCGATCGCGCCGCATCCATGCGGAAATGGTACGGTTGATGCAGCAGATGGCAACCAGTTCCACCGCAGCGACAGCAATCGGAGCGTTGGGTTCTGCCACCTGCGAGCCACTTCCGTTAACACCCGCAGAGCAAAGAGTTTTTTGGGAGGTGATTCAGGGATTTACCAATAAACAAATTAGCGATCGCTTGTTTATCAGTCCGCGCACCGTTCAGACCCATCTTAGTAACATCCTCAGTAAGCTGGAACTAGAGAATCGCTCTCAACTAGTTCGATTTGCCTTTGAACACGGATACCGACCTCCCACCCATGAAGAGCCGTGAGAGATGAGGCAGTCATTGGTAATTGGTAATCAATTTTTAAGTTGTAGAGACAAGGGTTGATCGCCTCTGAATTTTAAATTAAAAATTTTCTGATAACTCAAAACTCAAAACTTATCGCTCAAAACTCTCATTACCTATGATTTCAGGCGTTTATACACTAAATGAATTAAGTCAAGCGATCGCGGCAGATCCTAGCCGATGGCGACCGCTAGTATTTACTAACGGGTGCTTTGATTTACTCCATACAGGTCATGTTCGATATTTACAAGTAGCAAAGTCCTTGGGGCGATCGCTCGTCGTGGGGTTAAATAGTGATCAGTCCGTCCGTGCAATCAAGCCCCATCAGCAGGGATTGCCTCCCCGACCTATCGTGCCTGAGCAGCAGCGGGCTGAAGTTCTCGCCGCCCTTAAGCCCGTGGATGGAGTGGTAATCTTCGACTCATTGACAGCCACTGGCTTAATTGAAACACTCAAGCCCGATATCTATGTCAAAGGAGGCGACTACAGCTTGGAAACCCTGCCTGAAACACCTGCCGTTCAGGCATACGGAGGTCAGATTGAATTGGTCAAAGTGGAAATTTCCACCTCGACCACAGCGATGATTGACCGCATCCTGCACTCAAATGATTAGCGCATTTGTCAAAAGTCATTAGTCATTGGTCATTAGTCATTGGCTACGGACTAAAGACTAGAGACTAATGACTAATGACTAATAACTAACAGCAACCTGAAATGACTTGCTTCATGACAGACCAAACGACTGCCGACCTACCATACACCAGCCAAGACCTTACCGACCTACGCTGCAAGTTTGAGTCGGGTTCTGAAAAAACGCAACTACAACTCCTCCCAGAACTTCTAAAAGCGGGTAATGCCGGTTTGGAGGTACTGATGGAATTTTTACGTAACAATCAGTCAACTCCTACCAATTTAGTTACAGCTAAAGCCTACCAGACCCTCTACAACGCCAATTTGCCAGCTGCAACTGAATTTCTTCAAACCCATTTCCCTTCCGGCATTATCCCCTTACACTCAGAACGCGGCATCGACTACAGTTCCCTGCAACACCTGCTCTTGCAACAAGACTTTCTTGCCGCTGACCGCCTAACCTTGCAAAAGCTGTGTGAATTGGCAGGTGCTCAGGCTGTACAGAGAAAATGGTTGTACTTTACAGAGGTAGAAAACTTCCCCATTCCTGATTTACAAACCATCAATAGCCTGTGGTTCCTACACTCGGAGGGCAAATTCGGTTTTTCCGTGCAACGGGAAATCTGGCTGAGTCTCGGCAAAGACTTCTTAAAGTTCTGGCCCAAAATTGGCTGGAAGAGCGGCAACAACTGGACTCGATATCCCAACGAGTTTACCTGGGATTTCAGTGCCCCTAGGGGTCATCTGCCTCTGTCAAATCAGCTGCGGGGTGTCCGGGTGATTGCCGCCTTGTTATCTCATCCCGCCTGGTCAAGTTGAAAACTTCAAGGCTCAGGACTCAAGACTCAGCAAACAAGAGTGATGAGTGAATGAAGCAAGAAAGCCTCTTGCCAGCAGAAATGACTCTACTTTTCACTCTTGTTTTTCATCCTGACTCCTCAGTCGAATCACCGTCACTTAAGACTCGTCGGCTGGGTTGAGCCGAGTGCGAAACTCAACGCCTCCCTTGATTTTTGTTGCTTTCTCCTCCCTTGAAGGCTAAAGCCTTACGGCATGAACGCGCCTGCGCGACCTCAAACACCACGTCGCCAGGGCGGGAGAACCCCCGCTATTCTTGTCGTTCAACCTACGATAGAAGTCAATTTTGTTTAAACTCAGTGTCATTTACCCTTAGTCCTTTTTAACCGAAAAGCAAAACTCTCTGCTCAACGTGTTTGTTAGAGGCCTTCTTCGGGAACGCTAAGTGTAGCGGGATATTAAATTAAGTCATACAAGCAAAGCGTATGGGAGTAGGGATGGTAATGGCAGCCCCAGAAAGCAGACTTTTTTGTCGTTTGGATGGTTTGACACCGGCAGCACGAGAACAACAAAGGTTCACTGCTTTGGGAGAATTGGGTCTACTTGAAGCAGAGATGGTTCCAGTGTTCGAGGAAGCTACTCAAACAGCAGCCCGATTTTTGGAAGCGCCGATTTGCATTTTAAGTTTAATGGCTCAAGACAAGCAGCGGATCAAAGCAGCTGTGGGTTTATCACGATTAGGGTTGATGAACGATCTCGCCACGTCCCGGCAGCTCCCACGCCATCAATCTTTGTGTACTTATGTGGTCGATAGTCATCAAGTTTTGATTGCTGGCGATACGCTAACAAATCGAGCGTTTGCTGAAACTGCTCTTGTGCAGCACTACGGCATCCGTGCCTATCTAGGGACACCGCTGCTATCATCTAGTGGAATCTGCCTGGGCACCCTGGCAGTGATGGACTTAGTGCCTCGTAACTTTACTAGCAAAGATATTGACTTTTTGGAACTTATGGCTCGCTGGAGTCTGAGTGAATTTGAGAGAAACCGTCTATTTTTAGAAACGCGACAATTGGGGTCTTTAGAGCGTACCAACTCCAGCTATTGGTTTGCCAAGCCGTCGCCTAACGGGCAACCAGAAACGGGTAAAGACCTGGGATACAATGCCGCCTCGAACAACAGCAGTATGGGCAGCAATGCGGGTGAAGTGTTGTCCCTGACCCGTTCAACCCCTAGCCCCTCTGCAACTAGCTCCGTTAAAGTCAAACTGCTATCCCAGCTGTCACAGGAACTGCGGACTCCGTTGACTTCAATTATGGGGATGGCAAGTGTTTTGGGACGCGAAGTTTATGGGCCATTAACGACCAAGCAGAAGGAATACCTGGAGATTATCCACAACAGCGGTCAGCACTTAGTGTCGCTAGTTGATGAAATTTTGTCTCTGGGAGGGTTGGATGAGGTTAGCCAAAAACTCGATTTCACCTCTGTGGACATCGAAATGCTGTGTCAACAGGCGATTAATAACCTGCAACAGATTGCGTCTGGGCGGCAGCAACAGATTCGTCTATCTGTAGAGCCTGGAAAGCGCATCTGGTTGCTTGACAAGGATAAAGTGCGGCAAATTCTTTACTACCTGATTTTTAATCTAATTAACTCAGGGAGTGCAGGAGGTGTGGTTCGCATTCATGTCTCTCGCAAAATCGAAAAGCTGAACATTGCGGTGTGGGTTTCTCATCCCTGGCTAGGAGATGGTCTACCGCAGATTGAGTTTTATGCCCAGTCCGATATGTCGCCAAATCATCACTTAGAACCAGCTCTCTCAGAAGCCAGTGTTGCTTACATTCAAGAGCCGTACTCCGTGCCGTCCCTCACATCAATGAATCAATTGTTGCTGAATGACTCTCGTGCCGCTGATTCTGCCGTCTCAGAAGGGCTGTCCCATTTATCAGTCGGCAATGGTTCTCGTGAAAGTTTGGGGTTGTTGCTGAGCTGTTTATTGGCAGAAATTCATGGTGGGCACATTTCTGTTCAAGGCTCTCCAGAAGCGGGATATCGCTATGTAGTCAGCTTGCCACAGGTGGATGCGGTGGAAACAATTGGTGATGATTGACGGACTAGAGACTATAAACTATGTACTTGGGTAATTGGTAATCGTCATAGGGAATGGCTAATTGTTCATTGACCAATGACTAATGTGATCAATACCAATCACCCATAATCACTTCCCCCCTGACCTATCACATGAGTGTTTGGCAACAATTTACCTTGTCCAGTTTGCCGCTGTATCAGTGGCAAAGTGCAAGCTATTTGCATCGGTTGGTCGGTAGCTTGCGAAGCTGGCGGCAGAGTAGCGTCTGCGTGCAGTGGGCTGAGCCGTTGGGAGCCTTGTTTGTGGCTTTAGTGTTTGCGTTGGCTCCTTTCGTGACAACGGCCCTGGTTGGCGTGTTGTTAGCTGCCGGTGCTGGCTTTTGGATACTGCTGACTCTGTCAGATGAGGCGGGTTATGTACCGGGCGAAGCGCCTAAAGTTACTCCAATTCACTGGTTGGTGTTACTGTACTGGGGCATTGCCACTGTAGCAACGGCTCTGTCGCCAGTGAAGATAGCTGCTTTGAAGGGCTGGGGCAAGCTAACGCTGTATTTGCTATTTTTTGCGCTCATGGCGCGAGTGCTGCGATCGCCCCGCCTGCGTTCTATCCTGATCGCGGTCTATCTCCACATTGCGCTGATTGTTAGTGTCTACGGGCTGCGACAATGGTTTTTTGGGGCGGCGGCACTGGCAACTTGGACAGATCCAACGTCTCCTCTATCTAAAACGACGCGAGTTTATAGCTATTTAGGTAATCCCAATTTACTCGCTGCTTATCTTTTGCCTGCGATCGCTTTCTCGCTGGCTGCTATTTTTGCTTGGCGCGGGTGGAGTCGTAAAGCGCTAGCGCTGACGATGTTTTCCGTTAATACTGCGTGTTTGATTCTCACGTTCAGTCGCGGCGGCTGGATTGGCTTTATATTTTTGCTTTTAGTATTTTCGCTGATGCTGCTTTACTGGATCGGCGAACATCTGCCACCTTTCTGGCGGACTTGGTCGCTGCCGATTCTGTTAGGAAGTTTGGCGCTAGTGCTAGCGGTGGCGATCCTATTTGTGGAACCAGTGCGCGATCGCGTTTTTAGTATTTTTGCAAGTCGCAAGGATAGCAGTAACAATTTCCGGGTCAACGTTTGGGAAGCGGTGATTGAGATGATCCGCGATCGCCCGATTTTAGGGATAGGCCCTGGCAACGAGGCTTTTAACAAAGTTTATCCCCTTTATCAGCGCCCCCGCTATACTGCCTTAAGTGCTTATTCCGTTTTCCTGGAATTGGCTGTAGAAACTGGCTTAATTGGTTTTTGCTGCTTTATGTGGTTGCTGATTGTCACCTTTAACCAAGGATGGCTACAGCTAAATCGTTTGCGGCAACTGGGCAGGCGTGAGGGCTTTTGGCTGATAGCGGCGATTGCCACGATATTTGGTCTATTAGGACATGGTTTGGTAGATACAGTCTGGTATAGACCGGAAGTAAATACGCTTTGGTGGATGATGGTGGCGTTGATTGCTAGTTATTACACTTTCTCACCGAGTAGCGATCGCACTCCCCACACACTAACGGAACACAGTTAATCCGATTTCCCTGTTTGATTATTCATTAGTTTTTAGACTTTTTTCGGCACCTACTCCGTCCAAAGGCGAGCGAAAAAACAAGGACTCACAAACTCTTGTCCAAACAGGACTCCTAGAGTGGATGGAGTTGTACTCATGGCTAAAGACTAAAGACTCTGACTTTTGATTTATCTAGAATCCAAACAAGTTTAGAAAATTTCAAAAGCAAAAAGGCAAAGGAAAGATTTCCTCTTCTTTCTTTTGCCTTTTGCCTTTTTTAGTGCCGTTAATTTTCCTATAAGCCACCCGTTTTTTTACTCTCTGTAGCCGGTACGACTTACTGGATCTGGATCGCGGTAACGGGTTGGTTCTTCATGCTTGCGACCCGCTAAGCCTGCTAAACCAAGCAGTCCCAGCAAGCCCAACCAGCCCCAATCAAAATTGCGATCGCTTTCAACGGTTCTAACGTCTTGGCGAGGATCGGTGTTTGTAGTTGTATTTGTATCAGTATTCGTTTGAGCAGAAGCAGGCACAGTCAAAGGCAGAACCGCCATACTTAAGGAGAGAACGCCAGCTCCAATAAATTTTGATAAATCAGATCGTTTCATAAATAAAGCTCCTTGTCCGCTCTTCACTCACAAACTTATAGATTTCCCTCCAAATCAGAATCAATCTACAGCTATAGATTAAAAACTTCTAGACTCTAACTATAGAGATAGAAAATGTCTTTTCTTTCCACCATTTCCTCCCTCTTTATAATTAGGTAATTTTCAGGCTATAAACCAAATTTAACTTTTTAAGACTGGGGATCAATAATAAGCTTGCGAATTCATGTGAGTTTGGCTTAAGCAGCAGGTAGTAAATGGTAGTCAATGGTGATAGAGGGCTGCTTGGTTTGGTGGCTCTTGCAATCAATCCGCACACCAGGTTGACCAGAAAGTTGCCCGACTGCGGTGAGGGAGCAGCCCATTTCTGGAAAAAGGCGCATGGAATTCTCTTCTAAAGAGACTAAACCTGCAAGGCAAGGGTTCTAAAGTCTCCGTACCGTCTGAACTCTGTTTGATAAAAGCTCTCACAACTTCTGCCCTCTTCATCTGAAGGAGATAGAAGTTGCCAGGCTTTGCTTGTCTCGATAGATAATGGCACCCATCAAGGTGTCTCCCTGAGGTGATGAGAATGCTCGCTCCGAGAAATGTTCTTCAACTGATCAACTTCAACTGGTCAATCAGTGTCTCAATCATCGACCGCTTTCGCAACACCGTAAACGTTCTCGTTTACGGTGTTGCAGCCTATCAGCGAAGCAATTGTGGCTGCGGACAGGGTTTTCAAACCTTTAGAACCAGTTATCGACACCGTAGAACTTTTCTTCTTATCTGAGCATGGGACAAGCAGATGGATGGAGAATTCAGCAGTTTCGGCCTATCTGTTATGGCTGTTCTTTATCCCGAACTCACGGTTACGTAATCTGCGTAGGCTGTCAGCATTGTGCGTATTACCAGTTCCCGCTCGTGTTTTAACCTGACTCTGGAAATTTCCCCATTCTTGAGAATACTGAATTTTTATGCATAGCGCTGTCAAATAAAAAGCGCTATCCGCAAAATCCCTGAAAAGCTTTCAGAATATTTACCGATGTGCTTCAAAAAAAAAGTTTTGAGGTTGAGGAAAATACTGCTTTAAATTCAAAACTAATTAGTAGCTTTGTAAGTGTATTTAAGGGTTTTACGTAAATATTCAATACTATGAAGAAGCCAAAAAGAATTAGAAAAGCTGTAGACAAAGAATTATGATTTCAGTTATTAATAAACAAGGAAAAGAAAACACACGTCTGCACCGGGCTTCTAAAGTAAAAATAAACTCAATTATTTTGGATGTATTTGCCGGTTGGATGGGGTGAAGTCGTTCATCGCCTTGGTAGAGGTACTCAAATGAAAATCAAACTAATTACTAGTCTGCTCGCCGCTGCTGCTGCCCTGACCGGCGTCATCTCTGCAACTGCACCGGCATCGGCTGAGATTAACTGGGGTTCTGTAAATACTGCACCCACAAAGAATGCATTGAGCCAATCTGATGATTTTTCAAACATCAGCACGCTTATCGATAGCTTAAACACGCAGATCAATAAGTCTCAAGAAAAATACGCATTTCCAGACTTGAGCCTTTTAGGCGGTAAATCATTTGATTTAAGCAAATTAACGTTGCAAAACGATACTGATGTTCGTGCTTACTTCGTCAATGAAGGGGCGGATTATAACAATCAGCTAGGTTATCAAGCACTTGACAGTAACGGCGACATTGTCAAAGATGGAATGGCTTTCTGGGAACTCAACAGCACAGAAAGTATTAGGGAAAACCAAACTAGCTTTACTAATCTAAAGCAAGGAGATTGGGTCAACTTAGGCAACTTCAGTAAAGGTACAACCCTGAATTTCCAGTTGAACGCCAATAGCTTATACGGCACCAGCAACTCCTACGGCATTTACAATTCTGCTTTTAATGCTCCTAACCCTGATGGGCTACAGCACGCCAGAGGATATCTCTTTAACTCCCGTTACCTGGTGATCGGTTTTGAAGATTTGTACGGAGATGGAAGCGAGACTGGCGTGACTCCAGCCTCTGACCGGGATTTCAACGACACAGTTTTCATCGTCGATATCGGCAACCAAAGTCTGCAAAGCGTACCTGAACCATCTGCAACGTTGGCACTGGTAGCTGCAAGTACGTTAGGGATGTTTGGCCTGCGTCGCCGCCGCAACAGCCAAATCAATGGCTAATCCCCTGGCCTATCGCTGATAATCTTTGCAAGTTCAATTAGTCAATAACCCCTGTTTCTAGCCTGCACCCTGCGGGCTTTTTTATTGGAAGCTTATGTAGCAGCTGCTTCGCTGTAAGCTTAGCCAGTGAAGCAGCGCATAGATAGGATATTTCCCCTAGGGGTAGTTAAAATCATTCAGGCTGAGCTGTGGGATGAGATATCTAACAGATTGTTCGCTTCAGGCGAACAATCTGAGGCATTGTAAAGAATATCTGCTCTCTGGCGCTAGCTAAAATAAGGCTATGTCTCAATCTACCTCTGCCTCCAACCCCTCTCACTCCGCTGCTAGCTCATCTGATATGCGGCCTGTCTTTATCCTGGTGGATGGTCACTCGTTAGCCTTCCGCGCCTACTTTGCCTTTGCTAAAGGGCGGGATGGAGGCTTAAAAACAAAGACTGGGATTCCTACCAGTGTTTGTTTTGGCTTCCTCAAGTCGTTACTGGAAGTAATAGCATCCCAGCAACCTCAGGCGATGGCGATCGCATTCGACCTGGGCCTACCCACTTTCCGCCACGAAGCCGACGATACCTATAAAGCTGACCGCGCTGAGACGCCAGAAGACTTTATCATCGACCTGAAAAATCTTCACGACCTTTTAGATGCCTTCAATCTGCCAATTGTGACGGCACCGGGGTATGAGGCAGATGATGTCTTGGGAACGCTGTCACAAAAGGCGAGTGCGGCTGGGTATCGGGTAAAGATTGTTACGGGCGATAGAGATTTATTTCAACTGGTTGACACTGCAAAGGAAATTAGCGTTCTTTATCTCGGTCAAACCTTCTGGCAACGTGGCAGCAATACAGGGCCAGTAGAATTTGGGCCAGAGGAAGTTAAAGAGAAACTAAAGGGCATTACACCAGAGCAGGTTGTCGATTACAAAGCTTTGTGTGGCGATGCCTCCGACAATATCCCCGGTGTCAAGGGAATTGGCGACAAAACAGCCGTGAAGTTGCTTACAGAATACGGCTCCCTGGATGGGATTTATGCCTCATTGGATGAGATTAAAGGAGCAGTCAAACAGAAGCTGGAAGCCGGGAAAGAAGAGGCATACCGTTCCCAGCACTTGGCAAGGATCGTTCTTGATGTCCCTCTAGACGTTAGTTTAGAAGACTGCCCGCTGAAGGGATTTGATAACGCCGAGCTAGAACCGCTGCTAGAAAAGTTAGAGTTTAGGACTTATTTGAGCCGAATCAAGCAGTTGCAGCAGGCATTTGGCGGTGTGGCAGAGGAAGCTAAACCCGTTGAATCTAAAGAAGAACTTGAACAAATCACCTTTGATGATGGCGATTCCTGGTTTTTCAGTGCCGCTGACACCGAAGCGGCTAGCAAGGCAGACACAAATGCTGCGAGTAAGATTAGCGTCCAAATTATTGATACTCCAGAAAAACTGATAGAACTGATAAAGCAGCTGCAAAGTTGCACCGACCCTGACAACCCAGTAGCGTGGGATACGGAAACGGATTCCCTAGAGCCACGAGACGCCCAACTGGTGGGGATTGGCTGCTGCTGGGGCATTGATCCATCTGAAGTTGCTTATATTCCCACGGGTCACAAAACTGGTGAAAATCTGGATAAAACAGCCGTCTTAGAAGCGTTGCGTCCGATTCTAGAAAGTGCTGAGTATCCCAAGACGTTGCAGAATGCCAAGTTTGACCGGCTAGTGCTGCGCTGTCAGGGAGTTAACTTGGTTGGGGTGGTGTTTGACACAATGCTTGCCAGTTACGTGCTAAATCCAGAAAACAGCCACAATCTCGGCGACTTAGTATTGCGGCATCTGGAGTTAAGTATCAGTAATTATGCGGATGTGGTGCCCAAAGGCAAAACGA
Organism: Trichocoleus sp. Lan; assembly: GCF_039961855.1. Taxonomy (NCBI): domain Bacteria; kingdom Bacillati; phylum Cyanobacteriota; class Cyanophyceae; order Leptolyngbyales; family Trichocoleusaceae; genus Trichocoleus; species Trichocoleus sp. Lan. The sequence goes on from NZ_JAMPKA010000001.1 coordinate 349,101, forward strand.
TTGCCGATATGAATATTCAGACGGTAGCCTACTACTGCGGGATGCAAGTCTATGCCACTTTCCAGTTGGTACTAAAGTTACGAGAAAAATTAGAGGAAATCCCCGCTCTTCAACGGTTGTTACGGGAAGTAGAACAACCTTTAGAGCCAGTTTTAGCCCAGATGGAATATGTGGGCATCCGGATCGATCCAGCCTATCTCCAGACACTCTCTCAAGAACTGGAAAAGGATTTAGCGGGGATTGAGCAGAAAGCTTATCAGGAAGCCGGGGAAAAATTTAGCTTGGGTTCACCGAAACAACTGAGCCAAATCTTATTTGACAAGCTCAAGCTAGACACCAAAAAGTCTCGGAAAATTCAGTCGGGTTATTCTACAGATGCCGCAACGCTGGAAAAACTGCAAGGCGATCATCCACTTGTCGATGCCGTTTTAGAGTACCGCACCCTTTCCAAGTTGAAGTCTACTTATGTGGACGCTTTACCCTTGCTGATACGTCCAGATACTCAGCGGGTGCATACGAATTTTAATCAGACAGGGACGACAACAGGGCGATTGTCTTCTTCTAATCCCAACTTACAAAATATTCCCATCCGCACAGCGTTTAGTCGGCGAATTCGTAAAGGATTTGTACCAGAACCGGGTTGGTTGCTGGTTGCTGCTGACTATTCACAAATTGAGTTGCGGATTTTGGCTCACCTGAGCCAAGAGCCAGTGCTGATTGAGGCATACCAGCAAAATGAAGATATTCACAGTGTCACCGCTCGGCTGTTGTTGGAGAAGGATACGGTGACATCTGAGGAGCGCCGATTAGGGAAAATTATCAATTTTGGCGTAATTTATGGGATGGGAGCGCAGCGATTTGCGCGGGAAGCTGGGGTGAAGGCAACAGAAGGCAGATTGTTTATCGATCGGTTTAACGAGCGCTACCGTAAGGTATTTGAATATTTGGAGCGGGTGAAGCGGGAAGCGATCGCTCACGGTTATGTCGAAACTATTTTAGGACGCCGCCGTTACTTTAACTTTGAGGGCGGCAGTCTCCGCAAGCTGCAAGGGAGCAATCCCGATGAAATTAACCTTGACAAACTCCGTAATTTAGGACAAGCTGACGCCGGTTCGCTACGCGCCGCAGCTAATGCTCCCATCCAAGGTTCTAGCGCCGATATCATCAAAATTGCAATGGATAAACTGCACAAAGTTTTGCAGAATTACCAGGCGCGTTTATTATTGCAAGTTCACGATGAATTAGTGCTTGAAGTTCCTCCCTCGGAATGGGAAGAATTACAGCCTCAGATTCGCTCAACGATGGAAAACGCCGTTTCCTTGAGCGTTCCTCTTAAGGTTGATGTGCGTGCAGGGCAGAATTGGATGGAGACGAAGTAAAAAACTGTAGTTTCGACAGCCTTTCCTGTATGACTGTTCGATTGGTGGTTAAGCTCAGCGTGGGATAGAAGCGCGATCGCATCTCCCTTCACGACTCCCACTACGAAAAGCCAGCAACAAGCGTCCGAAACTATTGGACAATGGAAACGTCTGTCCAGATGGACTTTTCCTTTGTAGTAAATATTTATAATGACCGGCACTCGCAAACTCATCCAAAACTCTCTCATCTGGACTGGTGCAGTTATTCTTATCCTTGGCTTGGTGGGGTGTGAAGCCATTTTTGGTCCACCCACTTACTCGGTTAAACGAGTCAGCGATGGGGATACTCTCGCCGTGACGGATCGCAGTGGGAAAAATATTAACGTGCGCTTTGCTTGTGTGGATGCTCCGGAAGTTCCGCATTCCAGCAAGGAAAAGGCAAGCAAAAAAGCAGCAGATCAAAACCAATTTAAGTGGGGAGTCAAAGCGCAGCAGCGATTGCAAGAATTGATCCAGCAAGGAGGCGATCGCGTTCGCTTAACTGTGACTGATACTGATAGGTACGGGCGTAAAGTTAGCGAGGTGCGCCTGCCTGACGGCACTTTTGTTCAGGAAGTGTTGGCAAAAGAGGGACTGGTACTGGTGTATCGTCAGTATCTAAAAGATTGCCCTAGCGCTGCTATCGTTGAGCAAGCAGAAGCTGAGGCGAAAAAGAGTCGGCGCGGCATTTGGCGTGACTCCAAGTTTCTGCCGCCGTGGGAGTATCGCAGTGAGAGTAAGTAGCAAAGGCTGATAGTTAATTGCAATGGACAATAACCATCAAAAGTCTTCGTCAGCATACTCACTGGCATCTTCTGATTGAGACTGATTACTGGAAGGCGATCCCCAAACAATAGGCACGATTGCACTCCCAATCGCCCCCGCGCCAGCACTAAACGCTAGCACGACGCCTACTGGCATCCGGATCGACTGGAAAGTTAGAAATTTCACCGATACCGGCGTGATGTTTTGAATGGACAACAGAGCGATCGCTGCGACGGAACTGGCTAAAATCAGCGAGGTAAGCAGGTTGGTAAGGGCTTTCATGGTGATAATGGCGACTGAGTAAGTTCCTGCTACCAAGTAGGAGCAAGGAAATTGCTCTTGCTCCTACCTATCATTTAGACTGTGACGGGTTCCAGTTGGTTAATGATTTGTTCCATTTGCTGGGCAATTTGGGTCATTTTTTCTGGAGTATTCGTTTCCAGATAAACCCGCATTAGCGGTTCTGTTCCAGAAGGACGCAGGAGTATCCAACTGCCTTCTTCTAAGTAGAGTTTGATCCCGTCTTTACGCCCTACTTCTCTCACTTTAATTCCTGCCACTTCTGCTGGGGGATTTTTGGTGAAATCATCGATTACAGCGGCTTTGTGGGCGTCCTCTAAGTGCAAATCGAGACGTTTGTTGTACAGAGGGCCATCGGCTTCTGCGATTACTTCTTCTACTAGCTGACTTAAAGGCTTACCTTCGTAAGCGATCGCTTCTGCGACTAGCATATCGGCTAAAATCCCGTCTTTTTCGGGAATATGTCCGATAATGCTCAATCCACCTGATTCTTCGCCGCCGATCAATACCTGCGTCTCGCGCATTTTCTCGCCGATGTATTTAAAGCCTACTGCTGTTTCGTAGATTTCCAAGCCGTACTTAGCAGCGAGGTTATCCAGCAGGTGGGTGGTGGCAACGGTGCGGACAATTGCGCCAGTTTTGCCTTTGTTTTTGACTAAGTGACGCGCCAGCAGCAGCAGCACCGTGTTCGGTGTCAGCACGTTTCCTTGTTCGTCAACAATGCCGAAGCGATCGCTATCTCCATCCGTCGCCAAACCTAAATCTGCCCCGTCTTTTTTCACTGCTTCGACGAGTCCAATCAATTCCTCTCCTTTTGGTTCTGGCATTCCACCGCCAAAGAGAACATCGCGATAGGTGTGGAATGCCTCTGTATCGCAACCACAGCGCTCCAAGACGGTATCCAGGTAGCCACGAGAAGTGGAGTAGAGGGCGTCGTACTTCACCTTTAGCCCTGCGCTCTTAATTCGCTCTACATCCAGCAGGGTGTAAATAAACTGGAGATAATCTGGCTTGGGATCAAAGGTAGAAATCTTGTTGGCATTGTTGCCACTCGGCGGCTCATCCGTAGCGTCTTCAATATTTGCTACAATTGTATCCGTAATTTCCGGTGTAGCCGGACCAGCGTAATCGGGGATGTATTTGATGCCGCAATAGGGAGCTGGGTTATGACTGGCGGTGAACATCAGTGCCCCAGCAGAGTTGAGAAGCTTAGCGTTGTAGGCAATAACTGGTGTCGGGCAATCTCGATCGACAATTTTCACCGTCCACCCAGCGTCTGCCAAAACTTCAGCAGCAGTCCGGGCGAATTGGTCGGCTAAAAAACGGGTATCGTAAGCTACTAAGACGGGACGGTCTTTGGAATAGGCGTTTTCGAGATAACTCGCGATCGCCCGCGTTACTTTACACACATTGGCGAAGGTAAAGTCATCGGCGATAATCCCCCGCCATCCATCGGTACCAAATTTGATCTTGTTTGAACTGCTGGCTGCGCTCATCTTAACCACTTCCTCTTGATTCCACCTAAATACTACAAGACGCCTATCGCTTCAATCTCGCTACCGGATGACAAATGGTTTGTATAAACTGAACAATTTGTTCGCACCGGCAGAAAATCTAGCTGAATCTGAGGATACGATAGACCCAACCCTTAATTGCAAACAAGGGTAGCAATCAGGTGTTAATTGCCGTTGCAAATGGTAAATTAGCTGCAAAAGCAATATGAGCCATCCGCTATCGCCTCGCGCCTGCCATTAGGAAAATCATCTCAAAGGAGCCGTAAGCCATTGTGAGCCAGACAGACACGCCAAACCTACAAACGCTTCAATCTGACGCAACTCGCCTGCGCGAAGAGTTGCAGATGCGAGATCAACTGGTTCAGCAGTTGTCTCAAGAACTATTCCGGTTGGTTAAGGGCAATGCTAATTTTATGCCCAGACCGGAAGTTTCTGAGCGGCACATGGCTCAGATGAGAGCGCTGCGAGAACAACTGCAAGAGGTCGAACAGCAGGTAACGTTCTACCAGGAACAAATTACAACCCGCGACACCGAGATTTATCAATTGCGGCAGTCCGTACAGGAATTGACCGACCGCAGCCGGATGCTCGAACAAGTGGTACAGGAGTTGCCACAGATTTATCGCCAGAAATTTGCCGAACGCATGGCACCCGTGCGGGAGAAAGTGGCGATGCTGCAACGGGAAAACCGTCAACTCCATGCCGAGTTGCAAAGTGTCAGCTACCGTCTAGCTGTCAGAACCCGTCGCACGACGACCGGACTCGATCTGCCCAGTTTCCCGCGTACGGGTGTTCGTAATAGCCCGATTCCAACCTTTGGTCATGCGTAAAGTTCTGATTGTGGTTGATGCTGCTGATGAACTTCCGGTATCGCCCACAATAGCCGAAATTGTTTCTGCCCTCAAGCAAAGCGCGCTCAATTCCCCAGTACCGACAACGATACAAATTGTAGAGACGCAATTTATTGCCTCAGTCTGGACGGACTTGCAAAACCAAGCGGAAACTCTTTGGTGTCCTTTAACGCTGAATTTGCCAGAAAGCTTGGAATTTCCAGCCCAATCCCTTTATCAGGCTTGCCGCGATGTGACTGGTTTACGCCAGTTGGTGGAGCAATTAGGAGCGACGACGGGTGTCGGTGATTTCTGGTTGCCAATCGTTCTTACGGCAAAGGGGCCGCTCTACGGCGAGGTAATTGGTAGAGTTGAGGATGATGAAAGTAGGCGCTTAGAACCGACTTTGAAAGGTTATCGTCAGCCGGTGCATCTATCGGATATCTGGCGTCAGCCACTGTACCAACTGGGGCATCGATTGCTGCAATCTTTATCAGCGCCCCCAGCTGTTTATTTATTACAGTTCGGCTTTCAAGAGCAAAAGATTATTTTTGACCGACTTTTGCCATTTCCAGGGGAACCAGCGATCGCTAGCATCAACGTCCAAAAGCCAGATTTATTTACCTGTCACTGGCACTGCTTGACGGGTCAAGCAATTTACGATCTCCAAATCAACGCCTTTCACGACTAAGAAGTCGCGGCTAGGCACTTGTAGGGACTCTGATTTATCGGGTTTCCCTATCTGGGCTATCGATCCCTTGAACTGGGCATGAATTCCGTGAAGCTCGATCCAACAAAATACGGCTTAGCACTACATACCAGCAGTCCTGAACTAGGTCTAGCACTCAATAACTTTTCTGGAGATTCGCGCTGCCAAACTTGGGATTTAGGGCGCGATTTATCCACTCATTTACATCATCATCTGGCTGAGTTTATTCAGCCGCAGATCTGGGCTGATTTGAAATTTATCTGTGTGGCAATAGGCCCAGGCAGCTTTACAGGGACTCGCATCGGTGTTGTTACAGCGCGGACACTGGCGCAACAGTTGGATATTCCTCTGTTTTCCGTCTCTACACTGGCATCTGTGGCTTGGTCAGAAGCCGGTAAAAGTAAACAGCAAGGCAACGGAAACGGTGAAGAATCTTCACTCAGTAATGCGCTCGCTGTCCAATTGCCAGCTCAACGGGGTCAATTATTTACCGCCATTTATCAAGTGTCGTCATCCGATTCGGGACTCGCTCAGATATTACCAGATAGCGTGATGACACCGGCAGTATGGCAACAAACGCTGGACAGTTGGCATCCCTATCAGCTAATTGATATCACTGCTGGGGCTGGGCTAGGGGCAACCGTTTCGAGCCTACTAGAACTAGCCTATCTAGATTGGCAACAGGGGAAGCGTCCCCACTGGTCAGAAGCGCTACCCTTTTATGGTCAACACCCCGTTGAGGAGAAAACATTTGGGTAGAATAAGCGGATGCGATCGCTTAAAGATATCAAACAGCCGACCTCTACAATAATTTCGACACTATCTCAAAAATTGAGATGTATCACCCCTTGGCGCTACTGTCGCATAGAAGATACATCAAAAATTCTGCTTGACATGGGGATCCGTTGATTAGTGGCTTTACTGTCCGCTACAGGGGAGCTAGAATCAGTAGCTTTATTTCCAGCTTTAGAAACAACAACTTGCTCAGTATTGGTAGAATTGACGACAGTATTACCAACGTCAGATTTAACACTTGTATTCCACTCTGCGGTCTGTTCAGAGGAGCTTGAGTCGATAGTATCAACAATGTTAGTTTCTAAAGGAATAACCGTTTGGGCTTGAGAATTAGCCGCACTTAAAATAGAGCTTTGAGTTAAAATAAAAACTAGAAAAGAAAAAATAAATTTAGCCACTTTGACTCAACCTCCTTCAAATAAATAATTAACTTTTGCAAAAGCAAAAATAATCTGTACCTATCTGCAATTACAGATAAAAATTTTGAAATCAACCCATAAGTTTTTCTGCTGTAAATGTTTTCCAGGGTAGACAAATACAGCAAAATTTACAATTTCTATTGAGGTTGATTAAAGAGCAACAAATAACAATTAGAGATTCTTGTAGTTGCCACTATAATTCCTTAGCCGAACCTTATGTCAATTTATAGCTTCTACTCTTCTATCTACAAGCGAGATAACACTGAAAATAAAAAAATATTAAATTAAAAAAAAGTAGGCTTCGTAAAATTACGGTAAATTTGGATAAAGTTTTTGTAGCTAAATAAAGGTTTGATGAGGTGTAAACTGGCATTTTGCATCAGAATATCATCCTGAGCGACATCCAAGAACTCCTGCGATGTTGCACTTTGCTGAATGTGACAAGTGTAGATAGGGAAATTTTCCTAGAAGGAGAAGCTAGTCCGTAATATACCTACAGCGATTGGGTCGCTAGCGGGTGTATGTCCCGGTTCAAAAATAAAGACTACCCCTGGCGTGATGCTAATGTTGTCCGTTGCCTGCCAACGATAGAACGCTTCTACATGAGTGGTCGTTCCAGGTTGTCCTCCTTCTCTGCCCAAACCCGTATTGAAAAAGTCAGGGATATTATTTCCTACGGGCAAATCGCTGCTAACAATTTTTGGTGGTTGTCCAATATAAATTCCTCCCAAATTTCCTTGTCCAAATAAATCGGGAAAATTGAGATACACCATATAGTTAGTTGTTTCTACATTTCCCGATCTTCCGGGAATGTGGGAATTGGTATAACCAGCCCATCCACCTAACGAAATGCGCGGCGTAATTCGCCAGTTAATCGTGGCACCAACGGCATTAGTTTGCAGGGATGCTGAATTACCAGTCAGTGGATTAATAGCACTCAACTGGTCGTCTCCAATCCCAGTCAGCAAAGAACCATTGGGAGAGTAGTCATTAACATAATACAAAGTGATATCAAGCGGATCGGTTGGGGTAAGCGCTAGTTGGACACCTGCGGTATTGTGCCCGTCAGGTTGTCCATCGCTATGAAAAAATCCTGGAATAGTAGTTGAGTAAACCGCCTGCAAACTGGCACGTCTAGCAAATTGCCAATCAAAACCGATACCGCCACGACCAAAGCCAATATTCAGAATTGGGTTTCTTTGGGCAAAAGCAGAAATTGGACCTGTAGCAGCGCTTTCCACACGATTTGGGCCTCGGAAAGCGTAAGCCATATTTACTCCTTCTGTCCCCACGAGAACAGCAAATTTGTCGGTGAGGAGGAAACGGTAGTTTAGATCGCTCAAAATCGCATCGTTATCATTAAACAATTCATAGCTCAGTAGGACATCGTTAGTTAGTCGAGGTGCAGTGGTTCCTTGACTCGCTTGGAGACCTGCTAACAGGTAACTACGTTCGTCAAATTGGGTAGTTAGATACAGCTGATTAAAATTAATTACGTTAATATTTGTACCCCGATCATCAGTCTCTTTTTTGCCATCTCTAGGAAATAAATCGGCGCGATTGTTGCTACGCCCTTGAACGCCAACAATTGTCAGTCCGCTCAATTTAGTGGTTGTAGAAAATTGGGTTGCTTCTATTTCCGCAGTGCGAGCTTCCAAGCTACCCACGGAACCCCGAAAACTGGCCAATTCGATTGCAAATTCTGATTGCAATCGCTGTAAGGTAGCCAATTCCTCTTGTCTGATTCCATCAGCAGTTGCTATCGGAACCAGGTTAGTAATTTGCTCCCAACAAGCATTTAACCCGGCAGCAAATTCATACCGCGTTAGGGCACGATTACCACGATAAGTACTGTCCGGATAGCCCGCGATACAGCCATAGCGTTCGATAAGCGATCGCAGTGCTTCATATGCCCAATCTGTGGGTTCCACGTCTGTCATCTGAGAAACATTGGTCACTTGCTCCATCGAAGCTTCAGCAGCGTCTGACTCTTCTGCATTTTCCTCCTCTAGTTCCTCTACCTGTTGCAAAGTCGTGTTGTTATCAGGCTGATTATCCAAATTTGGTAAATCTGAATCTGTCTTTAGAAACGTACTAATTTCTTTGCTACCTTGAGGAGTTTTATCTACATCCGCAGAATAAGCAGTTTGAGAGACAAAGCCACTGACTAAAATCCAGCTAAATAACCCGTATTTCAAACTTGAACAAATAATTTTTTTGAATATAATTTTCAATATCATTTGCTTCCAACTCCTATCAGAGCACACGTTTCCGAGCTATATGAATAGCTCGGAAACAAACTCAACAAAAAATTTAGCAGAGTCGTTCACAAATATGGCCGACTCTGCTAAATATGTCACACAAATTCGCAAAAAACTTTTAAAATTACCGCCGCAAACTCCGGGGATCGAGGGCATCCCGCAGCCCATCTCCTAGCAAGTTAAATGCTAATACGGTGAGGATAATCAATAGCGCTGGAGGCCAGATCAACCAAGGTTGTAACACCAAAATTGATGCATTTGTAGCTAGCGATAGCATATTCCCCCAAGATGGATCTGGCTGCTGAATTCCTAGCCCAATCAAACTCAGCACTGATTCCGCGACGATAAAACCAGGGATTGCCAAAGTTGCCGAGATAATCACGTAGGTAGCAGTTTGCGGCAACACATGACGAATGATAATGTACAGCGGTTTTGCACCCATTGCGCGTGCTGCTTGCACAAATTCCCGCTCTTTAATGGACAGCACCTGTCCCCGAATCACCCGTGCTAACCCAGCCCAGCCGACGAATGAGGTAATCAGGACAATTAATAAGAATCGCTGGGCACTCGTTAGTCCTGACGGTAGCACTGCGGCAAGGGCAACCAACAGATAAAGGCTGGGAATTGTCATCAGCACTTCCACAAAGCGCATTAAGATGCTGTCAGTTGTGCCTCCGAAAAAGCCAGAAATCCCTCCAACCAACAAACCTAGGGGGAAAGATATGGCAATTCCCACTAGACCAATGCTGAGGCTGATTCTGCCCCCGTGCAGTAGACGGCTGAACTGGTCGCGCCCCTGTTCATCGGTGCCTAACAAATTCAGTTTGCCTTCCCCAAGGGTGCCGAAGAGATGCCAATTAAAGGGAATACCGCTAAGAATTTCCACCTCATCAAATTTGGGTGGCAGCGGTAGGCGAAGCTGAAATAGTTGGTATTTCGGTCCCCGGACAAACAGGCGAACAGGTGAAGGTTTTTGGAAGTCTACAATCACTTTGCGATCGCCCGTCTCTAAATCTGTCGGCCCCTGAGTCGTCGGATAAACGTGCGGCCCAATAAATTGTCCCTCACGGTTGCGCCAGTAAATCTGAGTTGGTGGCAAAAGTGACGTATTTGGCTGTACATCACACAGTCCTTGAGACAGGTCATAAGAGTCACATGGACGATAAGGCGCAACAAAATCAGCTGCAATAACGCTAAGGTAAAAAATTAACAGGATTAAAGCGCCAAAACGAGCTAAGGGATTGTTTTTAAGCTTTTGCCACCAGTTCATAAAGTTAGTGCTTAGGAGTTATGAGTTAGGAGTTTTAAATTAAATCATAAGCTAGAATTTAGTATTTCCAAGCTTATTTGGATTGTTCGCTCCTAACTCCCCACTGGTTCCCTTTCTAAGCTCCAACTACTAACTGTTCTTCCAGTTGCCGTCGCTCATCTTCGGCACTTTCGTGCTCAACAACAAACACATTCGAGTAGAGGTTTGCAATGATTTGCTTACCCTGCTGAGTTAGCGACAGGTAGCGAAGCGCATCTTGAATATACGGAAATACCCCATGCCAGTAAAATTTGGGATAGTTCCGCCGCAAGTCTCCAGGATGCCGATAACCTAAGGCTTGATTGACGCCAGTTTCTTCAAACTCATAGTACAAGGCACCAATTTTCTTCAGGTAGCGGGGATCGCTCAGCTGACCAATCAAGTCAGATGCCCGAACCAAGCCTGGATAATTAACCGTATCTTGATGATCCTCTGCTTTTGGGACTGGAAAACGAGTGAGTTCAATATTGCGCTTGATCAATTCCGCATCAATCAGCTTATGACCGCCAAAGCGCTCTTCAATAAAGAGTTTGGCTCGATCGACGTGATACGGTGTCAAGCTGGCATCTGAAGATCCACGAGGCACGGAAACCATTTCTGCATCCTGCCCCGTCGCATACAGTCTTTCGTAGTCTCTATCTAGGCGACACACGCCCTTCACGTAGCCAATGTCATGGCAAACCAAGGAGAGAATGAAGTGCAACCAGTCTTCACAGGACACCCCGCCCTCGCGGATATGTCTACCGCGCAAGATTTCTTGCCCGACCAGAGCGACTAAAATTGAGTGTTCAACATTGTGATAGAGGGCGTCGCTGTTGGCAATGTTTTCCAGAGCCATACCCCCCGCCCAGGCAATAATATCTTCGTAGTCGGGCTTGTAGCCGCCGTAAGTGCGTCGGTAGCCTTCACGAATTCTTTGAACAAAAGAGTCAATTAGAATTTCTGTAGCGTTAAACATCCTTAGTTCTCGCTGATACTGAGTGCAGTGAGGGGGCGTTGCTGATTTGGGAAATAATTGAGCATGAGGCGATCGCTCTCACGGTACCCAATCATTTTGCTGGTGGCGCTACGCCATAAATCGAGTTAATCCGAGGATACAACCTTGTCCTCTGTCGAACGAAATAGATACAACCCCTACCCTTCCAGCATGCAACAAAATTTGGCGACTGGGGTTGTTAATTGTCATGGTTGCTCTGTGTTTCGCATCACAATTCGTTCTTTTACCGCCAGATGGGGGTTTGATACTGCCTTATGACTTGAGTTTGTTGAAAAATTGGAAAATGAGTCTCAACGCGATCGCCTAAAATTCTGTAGTCGAAGAAACTGGGACTATAGGGCTTTTGGGCTATTCCGGTCAATCAGCTTAGTTTCTTCTAACTTTTGCTAAATTAACATTTCCAAAACCAATAGCGCCAATTAATTTGGCGCTATCAAGCGTGTTGTTAAAGATTGTTGACATGAGCGAAGTCGCCAGTTTTAAATCTCACCACACTGGCAGCAGTTTCTTCGATAGATTTTTACCAATAGATTTAGAAGTTTTTTTTGCCACCAGTTAATATTGGGGAGCGGAAAAAGTTTAAGAGTTCTCGATTGACGGTTTGGGGAACTTCTTGCTGCATCCAGTGACCGCAGTGACTAATAAATTTTAGGTTGAAAGGAGCAGCGATTAAGCGTTCCATGCCTTCGGTGAGTTTTCGAGTCAAAAAGGCGTCTTCTTCGCTCCACAAAATCAAGGTAGGCACAGTGACGGGATCGGGCGATCGTCCCCAGTGATGCAGCCAATTTTGAGGCGACAAAGACGATCGATAGTAGTTAATTGCCGCCGCCAAAACCCCAGGCTTTGCCAGTGCTGCCTGATACACTTGGGCATCCTCGGCAGAAAACGCGCCTTTGCGAACCGCCTGTCCCCGAAACACGTTATTTACAAAATCTTTTAAATTTTGCTGAATCAGCCACTCTGGCAAACCAGGAATCTGAAACGCCAGAACGTACCAGCTGCGGCGCAGGTGATCCAAGTTTCCCGTCAATTCCTGCCAAAACCTGTACGGATGCGGCGCATTCAAAATAGCCAGACGATTCAGAACGTCTGGAAATTTCTGCGCTAGATGCCATGCGATCAATCCGCCCCAATCGTGACCAACAATATGTGCCCGGACATACCCTAAATTCTCAATCAGACCCCGAATATCGGCGCTAAGAGTATCCAGGTCATAACCACTGAGAGGCTTATCCGAATCGTTGTAGCCCCGCAAATCGGGAACCACCACCTTAAAATGGCGAGCCAGTGCTGGGATTTGATGCCGCCAGGAATACCAAAACTCTGGAAACCCGTGCAACAGGATAACTAGCTCTCCTTCTCCTTGGGTGACACAATGTAAGCGAATGTTGTTGGTCTCAATAAAATGGTGTTGCCATGCACAATCAAGGGCGGTCATAGACATCTCTTCCGGCATCCATCGCCAGGGGTTAGCACGTAGGTTTCTCACTTTTCAGATTAGCAGTCCTAGGACCTAATCTGTCTAAAGAGAGTGGCGAAACCTTGCTACGCTAACTCCTTTAGCCTCGCTGGGGCACGGCAGGACGATACTCAGAAGGTTTGATTTGGTATTTAACTAGATTGGCTAGGTCTTGTAGCTGACAAATCGCTTCAGCGCCCTCTAGCTTCATTAATTCACGGTCATCCCGCATTTCTGTCCAGGTAATCCCATAATCCGAAACTAAAAAGCGAATTAGATGGTTGTCACCGAGACTAACCATAAATGATGCGCTATTCATTTGGCCTCCGCAGGTATAGCAAGAAGCCAGATAGCCTCGCTGCTCTAGCACAATCGCCAGAGCTTGGAGGTTCATCACTAGATCCTGTACAAATTGACGGTGTTGCTCTGCAAGTCGTAGAAACACGGTTGTCCTCCAACCACCACACCTTAGTTTAAACCTTTTATACTTTCTTAAGATTTTGCTCCCCAGGCATGACGGTAAATTAATTGAGGAGCATAGGAAAATTTAGAACTTGACGGCTCCCTGATTTGCACCAGGTTAACTTGACTATTCAGAAAAGCCAAGTATCAACAATAACAGTTTGAATGATACTCCTGCATCCTAAACAGCAGTGCTAAAGGTTACTTCTAACTAAAGACGGACTTAGCAGTAAAGTGTTGCCAGGGGCAGAATCATCGCTGCATTTAAGGGGAGCGCTTGCTAAGGATAAGAATAATCAATTAAATCTAGTCCTATGGGCGAAACTTACTTATAGATTTAGAGACAAAGCCTCTGATAGCTTTGGTTTACCTGTTGGCAAGACAAATCTATCAAATACTTTGTCTCTAAGCACTTCACCCAACCAGATTTTTAGGAAGGTCTAGTTGACGACCTGCCACCAACCAAAGGAAGGTCCGATGAAGCGGATAGTTATCCAAAAAAGGATCAGGAAACCGATACCGTACCAAGCCCCCTGACCGGAGATTTTCACAAACTGTTGTGCCTGAGTTTTAGTGATCGGCACCCAAGGAAGGATATAGGTATCTTGACCATACTTCTCTTTGAGTGCTTCTTTCCGACGCTTGGATTCACCCATAATTTTTGGTGATGCCTTTAGACATTTGTTTATCATAACGCTGGCGTGGGAGCCGCAGCTGAATGATTGATTAAATTACAAGTATTGAGACAAAGCGATGAGCTGCGAGGGGTGTGGGAGAAGCTAGCGATCGCTTGTAAACCAGTTGCTGTCCAAATAGTTGATCCGAGCCAAAGGACTCAGTGCTTCCAGCACTTGAGAGCCGTAGCTGCGGTTATTGACGCGACCATCGAGGAGAGCAACGACGCCCCGACATTCTCGCACGGGGGCGATCGCTCGCTGCAATTCACTCAAAGCCACCGGCAACAGATACAAGCGAAACCAATCTTTCCGCTGTTCCTTGTAATGAGCAACCCGGCCTGCTACCAGGGGATTTTCTAAAGAAGGGATCGGCAATGTCGCCATCACTAGCAACTGGGGCGCAGGCAACACCTCCTGATAATGCCGCCAGAATTCCCATCCCGTTACTAGAATGCCATTGTTTGACAAACTAGTTTTTTCCACTTGCACGCGGGAGCCAAACTCAGCCGCCATCACAGAGGCCACCTGGGCTTTTAAAGGCGTATCCTCCACCAGGATCACTGCTAGTCTTTGAATGTCGGGATTCTCTGCCAGCGACCGATCCATTGTCTCAACTAGCTTCTGGACTTCTTGAATCAGGACTCCCTGAAATTGGGGTGTATTCGGCATGGGGAGACGATCGGGGAGATATAGCTGAATCAGTTCGTTCTGCCTGTCTGGAGAAAACTTCAGACACGTTAGGTTGCCCAATCCTACCCGCTGACGATAGGCGATCGCTTCTGTCTCTAAATCCAGTGCCGCACCAATCAATACCACCGGCTCGTGGTGCCAGATTTTTTCTAAAGCAGTTGCCACCTCAACGGGGCCGCAATACAAAGAAAATTGGCCCTGACTCCGAGCAATTTCTGCCCACATGAGTTGGTCTTCTGCTTGCAACCGATGCCAAAAATTTCTCCAAGCCGGGGGTAAATTTGGCGAGGCGGGAAATTCTCCCCCTCTCCCACTCCCCTGCTCTCCAGACGGGATCGTTCTTGTTTCGACAAGATTCTGTCTGCCTTCAACTCCTATCGCATTCTCTAAGACCGCATAGAGACGCCTCAAGATGTCTTGCTCAGCAGGTGAAATCAGATAGCACTCGTAAGGATTGGCTGGATGCTGGAAGACAGCTTTTGTTAGCTGTACCCGCGCATCCCGGATTGCCTTTACCTTACGGGGAAAGGCCAGCATCAACTCTTCCCAATCGCTGGGTCGCAAGCTAGCAGTCAGTTGGTCGCGTGCCCACTCTTCCAAGTCATCGGCACCATCAAAAATAGTCGGAATGCCAAAGGGTATCCGATTTAGCCCTTTGAGGCGGTCAGCTAACCAAACCTCTGGAGAGATTAACAGCAGTCCCTGAAAGTCAGCGTCAGGCCATGCATCGCCTGTTAGGATGGCTTTTTCCCTCCCCATCCACTGTCGCATCTGAGGAATTTCCACCTCTAGCAAGCGTTGCTGAACTGATTCTGGAGCCACCAGGATGACAGATTTCGTCCATAGCAGTGCCGGTGCTAGGTAACTCAGGCGATACTTCCCCGTACCGTGCGAAGAAACTCCAGTCTGAATCAGGGCAGAACGCCCTAATCTTAAAGCCCGTGCCACTAGCCTCGCCATTGTCAGATGATGAGGCCAAGAACGATTCTCCTGCTCGCGAAGGAATGCACGTAGTGAGGAATGAACTTCTACCTCTATCACTTTAGATTTGAGACTTTAGAGTTAGGAAAGCAAAAAGTAAAAAAGATCGCTTTACATATTTTCTCTTTTTTTTCGCCTTTTGCCTGCTGACCCTTTGTTCAACTTTGCTGTAATTTTTCTAAATAATCAAATTCCTTGACAAATTCAACCAACGTACCCACAGGAGGGAGAATTGAGCCTTGCGCTTCAACTAAGTTGTTTTTTGGCAAAGCCCTGGAATTAGATTGACTTTGATTCATAAACCGTTTCCCAAACACTGGGTGATGATAAACATTCAAGGTTTGATCCGTAGAATTATTTAGCACCGTCTGGGTTGGAGCCTGGAAGAAGTTTAATTTTCTTTTCAGTTCGGGCACCATTTTGCAAATATCGAGACTACCGACTTGATCGATTGTTTTATTAAGGGAGGCAGTTAATTGCTTGACCCGCTGAGCATCTTTATGCCCTAGTGATGATTGATTTTGAGATTGAAGTAGGTTCACTAGAGCGCTGATATTTTTCTGAGTTGCTACTGCATCGTTGAAGGGAAAAATAGCCACGTAAGCCAAGGGAAATAATTGATCGTTACTATCAATTCTGAAAGTGAGAATTGTTTTTCGAGCGCTGACTTCCAAACTGGGAGGATGAGCGATCCCCGGATAATGCTTAGAGAGGTGATGATAAGTAGTGGCTAGTGCTAAATTTGCTTCTAAATCTAACGGTGCATCTACGATAATTCGGACGGTTGGCAGCGTTTCATTGAAGAACTTTTTTGATTCTTCAGTGGTAAGACGAAAAATTTCCGTGCGATCGCCATCCGGACTCAAGTCAACCCACTCGCAGGTCACTCCTTCGGTTTTCAGGCCGAAACGGGAGACTGCATACAGTTTTGCCCCGGTTAGAATCGCCCCGGTCAAGTCAGCTCCAATCCAATCGGCTTTAATCAATCGAGCTTGGGTAAGATCGGCGTGAACTAAGCTGGCATTGAGTAAATTAGCATTGCTAAGGTCTGCGCCGATTAAGTTAGCTCCGCTTAATTTTGCGCCGCTTAAGTCTGCCCAACGCAGATTTGCACCGCTTAAGTCTGCCCAACGCAGATTTGCGCCGCTTAAGTCCGCTCCGCTGAGATTTGCGCGACTGAGATTGGCTTGTCTTAGTTCTGTCTCTCGGAAATTGGCACCGCTCAAGTCGGTGCGGCTCAAGTCGGTGCCATTTAAGTTTGCCTGCTCCAAGTTGGCTCCCGTCAAAAAGGCACCCCGGAGGTTGGCTTCATTCAAACTGGCGCGACTGAGATTGGCTTCTCTAAGAGTGGCTTCACGCAAATCAGCACCGCTGAGGTTCGCTGATTTGAGATTGCATCCACTCAGATCGGCGCGAATTAGCTCGGCTCGAATCAAGACGGCTTGAATGAGCTGCGCCCCCCCCATATCCGCTCGAATCAGGTTAGCAACGTTGAAGTTTGCCTGGTTTAAGATGGCATTGCTAAGATTGGCTCCACTGAGCCTCGCGACATTAAGTTTGGCTTGAGTCAAGTTAGCGGCTTCGAGATTGGCACCGCTGAGATTCGCCACGCTTAAATTAGCGCCTGTCAAATTAGCGCCGCTGAGGTTGATGCCACTCAAGTTTGCCTCACTCAGGTCAATTGCCGCGAAGTTTCGCGCACCGGCTGCGTATCTTACTATCAGTTCATCGACATTCATTTCGAGCCACCTTGCCAGCATTCTCATTTTATGGTTAGGAGGAGGGCGCTACCAGCAAGCCTTGAGGTTCATTTGTCGTTTTGAGTGGCTGGGTGAGTTTGCAGCAGATGAACCCTGGCTTTGCTTGCGTTGAGTCGGGATTTTTCCCCGGCATCTATCTAAAGTTGTACAAAGTTGTACAAGCACTAATCTAGCGTGCCCCTCTGTAAATCTTAGAAGTAAGTTCAGTGAGGGCATCCTCAGAGTGATGAAGGATGAATGAAGAAATCTATTATGCTCCCTACCTCATCTGTTTGGAAGGGCTTTACTTTAAGAAAATAGTCGTCCAGCCATTTTGACAGAAGCCTAACGAGCGGCTGATTGGATCGTGGGGTAAGTTGGCACTGTATGCTAGAACATCATGCTAGAACATCGGTACAGTAGTCCCAGAGAGAACCCCTCTCCAGCCCTCCTTGTTTCGGGGAGACAGGTAAATTGCTCTTGTTTTCCTCATTTTGAGGAGATTTAGGAGCTTATACCATTTTAGATTTTGGATTTGAGATTTTGAACTGTAGAAGACTTGCGGCGATGGCGCAGCGCTGACTTGTCAGTTCGCGTCTGAGCCAGTAGCCATTTCCAGCAAGTTATTTGTGCCGATTTTACGGTGAAATAGTATTAGACAGAACCATGAATATTGGGATTGTAGGGTTGGGGCTAATTGGCGGCTCGCTGGGTTTGGACTTACGAGCGGCTGGCTATCAGGTTTTGGGGATCGCGCGTCGAGAGCAAACGTGTGTTGATGCGATCGCGCGTGGGGTCGTAGATGATGCGAGTGTGGATCTGGCACTCTTGGCAGCTGCCGATGTAGTTTTTGTGTGTACGCCCATTAGCGCGATCGCCCCAACCGTACAGCAGCTGATTCCTCATTTGTCTGCCAACGCCATCATCACAGACGTGGGTTCGGTCAAAAAGCCGGTGGTGGAAGCGCTAGAACCGATTTGGACGAACTTCGTGGGGGGGCACCCGATGGCGGGGACGGCAGAAAGTGGTCTGGAAGCAGCTCAGACTCAGCTATTTGCTGGGAAAGCTTATGTATTGACGCCGGTGAAGACGACGCCCCCAGCAGCCGTGAATATTGTCGAGGAAATCGCGCGATCGCTCAAAGCTAAAATCTATCAGTGCCGTCCAGAAGATCACGATCGCGCGGTGGCTTGGATTTCTCACTTGCCGGTGATGGTGAGTGCTGGTTTAATTAATGCCTGCATCAAGGAAACCGATCCAGCGGTTCTAGAATTAGCGCAACAATTGGCGAGTTCTGGCTTCCGGGATACCAGCCGCGTCGGCGGAGGCAATCCAGAGTTAGGCGTGATGATGGCGCGGTACAATCGCGGGGAATTACTGCGAAGCCTTCAACAATATCGAACCGGACTCGATCAAATTATTTCTCAAATTGAACAAGAAGACTGGAACGCATTGCAGGAGAAACTTTCTATCAACCAGCAGACACGACCGAAATTTTTAAACCTCGAATAGGTTTCTTGCAAAAAGCGCGATCGCTCTACCGGACTATCGCCCATTAGGCAACGACAGCACAATCTGCCGCAAATGAGCTCGCTTTCCTTCGCTACTAGCTACCTGTTAGTTTTTCCAACTTTGCTCCGCAAATTTTGCAAAACCGAGCATCTGTATCATGGGATGATAAACCGCAAGTAGGACAAAGGGTTTCTACCTGATTAGCTGTTTTAACCAATCGCTTGATCAAGTCGCCCAATTGCCAAGGAATCAGAGCAATTCCGGTCAAAATCATTAAGACTGTCATCAAGCGACCTCCTTGTGAAATTGGTGTTACATCGCCAAATCCAACTGTTGTCATTGTGACAATAGAGAAATATACAGCATCCAAAAAAGTAGCGAATACTTGAGGATTTACTGGATGCTCAACTTGATAAATCAAGCCGGAATAAACAAATATGATTGCTAATAAAGTAAATAATATTCGAGCTGAAATCTCTCCATCTTCATTGATGGTGCGACCAAATAATCTTTTACCTTCTATAAATCGAAGAAATCGCAAAATCCTAAACCATCGAAATACCCGGATAAAGCTGATATCTACCACTCCTAATAAAAATGGCAATATTGCTACTAAATCTATAATTGAATAAACACTTAATATATGTTGAACTTTATTGTCTGCACACCATAAACGAAGCAAATATTCCCATGCAAAAAGTAGGAAAATTGCATAGTCTATAGTATTAAGATTAATTCGGACGTAATTTGGGAGTGGATAGGTTTCGATAACAAAAATTGCTGAAGACAGCAAAATCATTCCTGTAATTAGGAAGTTGAACGCTTTTCCTGTTGGTGTTTCAATGTCTTCTAAATAAAAAGCAATTTTTTGCCGCATCTAGATAAAATCACAAAACGAAAATTGGCAGCTTGATATCAAACAGGAGAAAGTCGGGTAATCGATAATCGGTAAAAATCTTTAAAGATAGAGCGATAAATCACGTTTGAATTTTGAATTAATTATTTTGAATAACTCAAAGTTTTTGTTTCTTTTTTAACAAAGCAAACCTCAGTGGTAGTTGCTCAATTCCCAAAAAACAGCAGCGAAAACCCACTTAAGTATAGGAGCAGAATTAAAAAACTCTCGAAGCTAATATTTCCAATTCCATGTGTTTCCCGCCGTAACAAGCCCAAAACTAGAATGACGGTCATCAGGATCGTCAACGCGATCGCAAAAATCTGAGGCTGTGCCAAAGCATGATAAATCGAACCCTGCCGATAAGCAAAGTCAGAGAACGCCACCAGCATCACATCGAAGCTATTTCCCCCGATAACGCCACTCACCGCAAGCGTCAGCGCCCCTCGTCGCACCGCCGCGATGGTTGTTACCAGTTCCGGTAGGGCAGTTGACAAAGCGGTAAAAAGCCCTCCTACCATCGTTTCAGAAAGACCGCTGTGCATAGAGATCGAGATTCCAGCTTCCGCCACAAAATAACCGGCACCGGCAAGCAGCCCCGCCAGCAAAGCGAACCTTAACCACAACACAGTCAATTTAGTACCCTCGGAATTATCTGCCTCCGGTTCGTCAACTTGCGTTTCCGCAGTCCGCCGAGGCCACCACATGGGCGTAGTTTGAGCCTCTGCCGCCAAACGTAAGCCAAAGATATAAGCGGCTGGGATAAGGAACGAGGCGGGATGAATTCCAAAAAAACTGACATCTGGCCCAGACATTGCCATCAGAGGAATTGCTAATAAAGCAACCAGAAGTGTTGCCTGCATCAGATTTGGCACGGAGGCAGCTGCGTGTGTCAGGTTGGCTTTCCCATAGGCAAGATCGGCAATGCTAAGAAATGCTGTTTGGGCAGCAATCCCTCCTAAAGCACTACTGATGGCAAGTTCGGCGTGACCTCCGGCAGCGGCGGTGACAGAGGTAACAATGCCTGCTAATGAGGTGCTACCGCCGAGGAACAAGGCACCCATCAGTGCTTCTCCAAGACCCGTTTCATCCGCTAGACGATCCGCTGTGCTTGCCATCATCGTTCCTACAACGGCAATCACCGCAGCAGCGATAAAAAAAACACTAATACTCAGGGTTAAGGAATCAAACACATCCACCTACTATGGTTCGGTTAATTTTTTCAATGCAAAATATTTGATTGCCCCAAGCAGAGTTTCTAAGGGGAAAATTTCTCCACCCTTTTGCAAAGGAGGGAAATTGGCTTATAGCAATGTTTTCCAGAGGGTTGCAGGATCTCCCAATCCGGAAAAGCAGACCGTATTGTGTTTAGGGATATCTCCTCTAGAGTTTTGGGTTTTTGGGTATCTAACCCGAACTGTATTGGTATATCCACCGCTTTTGTCTGCTATTTATTGTCAAAGTAAGCACCCTGAGAATGGCTACCTAAGCTTCATTATTCCTTGCACAGCTTGTCAGGTGCCTGTACTAGAAGTCAGATTCAGCAAAAATTTCTTTTGGAGCGATCGCTCTTTTTGTATGCTCCTATACACGGCTTCTCGCGTTTCTTAGCGCTCGCTACAACAATCAGCAAAGCGACAGCGCGACACATCTAAAATAGCGAGTGTGATTCTACAACAGAAGAAGCCAGCATGAAACGCGATCGCATTGCACCCGGACCCGGTCAAGAGTCAGTCTGGGATTACCCTCGTCCCCCGCGTCTTGAGGAATCATCCAAGCACATCCAGATCGTCTTCAACGGCGTCACAATTGTTGATACTCAGCGGGCAAAGCGCGTACTAGAAACCAGTCACCCGCCTGTCTACTACATTCCTCCCCTAGATATCAAAATGGAATATCTAGTGCGAACTCTTCAGGAATCGTTTTGTGAATGGAAGGGAGGCGCTTTCTACTACACAGTCGTTGTCAGTGACAAACAGGCACCGAATGCCGCTTGGGGTTATCCCAATCCCACACCAAACTTCGCCAGCATCAAGAACTATCTCGCTTTCTATCCCCAGATGATGGATGTTTGTTCGGTCGATGGAGAACAAGTGCAGCCGCAACCTGGAGGTTTCTACGGCGGTTGGATCACCAGCGATATTGTTGGCCCGTTCAAAGGTGAGCCAGGAACCTGGGGCTGGTAGTATTTTCCAGGGGTGTACACCAGATGTACAAGATGTACACCCCTACTCTGCCTAGAACTCATTTAAGAAAATCCGGTCAATCCTTGGCATTGCCGTCTCTTCCACCATCGTTCTGGCGTGCGTTCCGGGTCTTCATCCTCAAAATAGGTCGGGACGCTACTCTCCGTAAGCGGGAGGTTTTGATTATTAAGAGTGGAATCCTCTGCTGACCCGTTTTTGTCGAGGTTACAGAAGAGTGGCGAATCGACAGAGGCGGCGTCAGTCTCATCCGATCGGTTCTCTATTTTTGCAGAGGTGGCATCAGGTTTATTGCCAAAACTTCTCAGATCGTAAGTAGCCGAATTGTTAGGGAATGGCATTGTTTTATAACCGCTGAATAAACTAAATTTGAAACTTTTAAACAGAAAGATGTTCTACTTTGGAGTATAGCTTATTGAAAATTAATTTCAATAAGTTTTGTGACTTAAAGCTAGAGAAAGCCGCTGCTATATCCTCAGCCGTTCTAGCGAGCAGTGTTTGCGACAGAAAGAGAAATTACAAAGAATATCTTCTTGCACGCGATCGCATAATTCAGTTATCGTGGGAAGCCCTTCTTGGTCTAGAATGCGCTTGTCGAGAAGGGTATTCTTAAATCATGGCAAATCAACAGTGTCCGATTCCCGTTGTCGTCAACGGTGCGGCTGGAAAAATGGGTCGCGAAGTCGTCAAAGCCGTTGCTCAAGCAGACGATATGACTTTGCTGGGGGCAATCGATCGCTCTTTGGAATACCAGGGTCAAGACGTTGGAGAAGTGGCGGGTTGCGAACCCTTGGAAGTTCCCATTGTCAGTGACTTACAAGGGATGCTGGTGCTAGCGACCCAGGAAAAACAACAGGGCGTTATGGTTGATTTTACTCATCCTGACTCAGTTTATGAAAATGTGCGGACTGCGATCGCTTACGGCATCCGACCTGTCGTTGGCACAACTGGACTTAGCCCGCAGCAAATCCAAGAGCTTGCTGAATTTGCCGACAAAGCCAGCACGGGTGCCCTGATTATCCCCAACTTTTCCATTGGCATGGTGTTACTACAGCAGGCAGCTGTCCAGGCGTCCCAATACTTTGACCACGTTGAAATTATCGAGTTACACCACAACCAAAAAGCCGACGCTCCTAGCGGTACCGCCCTTCAAACTGCCCAGATGTTAGGCGAACTGGGTAAAACCTACAATCCACCGACGGTAAAAGAAACTGAAAAACTACCCGGTGCTAGAGGTAGCCAAGCCGATGAGGGGATTCGCATCCACAGCGTTCGCTTACCCGGTCTCATCGCTCACCAAGAAGTGATGTTTGGGGCACCGGGTCAAATTTATACCCTACGCCACGATACTTCAGATAGGTCTTGCTATATGCCTGGTGTTCTTCTCGCCATCCGCAAAGTTATCCAGCTCAAATCCCTAGTCTATGGGTTAGAAAAGATACTATAAGTGGCTAATCCCTAATCGAAGGAGCGAAGGATTGCTCTTAAACAATTAGCCATCCTTCAATTAGCAATTCGCTTTTGAACAATATGTTAGTCCCATTAACGCGCAAGAAATTTGAAGACTTGATTCCCCAGATTGCCACTGGCCCGCAGTATGCGTACTGCTGGGGCAAGTTCCCAGACTTTTTAAAGCGATTGCTAATTTCTGTAGTAGCTGTGGTGGTGGTTTTACTCGTCGGCAAGTTTTTGCTGGGCGAGGATCTGAGCGCGATCACCTTTTTTCTGGGAATTATTGCGGGTCTTTACTGGTTGTGGGCACCCGTCTATTGGGCGAGTCTCCGGAATGCTTCTTATCGCCGCTACGCCTACAGTGGATTCTGGCGGGGTGAAGTCGTGGATATCTTTGTTTCTGAAGAGTTGATTGGCGAAGAGCAAACCGTCAACAATCGCGGGCAACTGGTGATTGTTGAAAACCGAGAGCGTCGGTTGAACATCGAAGTTGGGGATGAAACCGGATTTACGACCCAGATGCAAGTACCGCTTCGCCGCATCCATAAAGCAGTTAAACCCGGTCAAGTTGCTGAGATGGTCGTGCTGTCCAATCAAAAAGACTTGGGTCGGATTGCCAAGGTGACAGACATTTATATTCCCAGTCAGAATCTCTGGGTGAGTGACTATCCTTATCTGCGGCGAGACTTTTTTGAGGATGTCAGCCGTCAGTTAGGAGACAATGACGATGTTTCCTATCCTGAAGACCGTACTCCTAAGCGTAGGCGATCGCGTCGCCCTTGAATCGAGAACCGGCTAATGGCTAATGCCCCGCCTCCCTGCCCTTAGCCGACACCATTCGTATCCTGCCCATAAGCTTGCCATGCCAAGTCAACTAAACCATTGACAATCGCCGCTGCCACCACCGCACTCCCTTTGCGTCCATCAATTCGGATGTGAGAAACTAGCGAATCATTTAGCCGTTCCTTGGCAACATCCACATCCACAAATCCCGAAGGCGTGCCAATCACCAATGCTGGTCGAATTTCTTCTGCCTCAATTAGCTCGACCAGGGAAATGAGAGCCGTCTGAGCCTGACCTACCACAAAAATTCCTTCTGGATAGCGTCTAGCGAGGGTTTCAATTCCCCAGGCAGCGCGGCTTTTGTCTTTTTGAGGCCGCGTCAAGGCTTCCATACTGCAATACACCGGATTAGCAAAAGTACTTTGGATCGTGGGGCTAATGCCGACTTGTACCATTGGTACATCTACCACAATGGTGCTACGAGCTGCCAAAGCGGCTGCGCCAGCTTGGAGTGCCCTCTCAGAAAAGCGAATTAAAGACCGATATTCAAAGTCAGCGGTTGCGTAAATGACTCGACGCACAATCTCAAATTCCGCTGGTGAGAAGATGTGGTCGCCAATTTCTCGGTCAATGATTGCCAAACTTTGGGCATCCGTTACGTGCCATTCCATAGCGATTCGCTTTCAGCTTTTAGCTATCAGCTTACCAGCTAGCAGTCCGAAATGATTTTTGAAAACCAAAAGAGTGTTATTAAACGACAAAGAAATAAAGGAAGAGAAAGAAGATAAAAAGATGTTATGAAATCTTCTTGCTGTATGCAGGTATGTTTAGCAATTCGTTAAAAAAATCTGACAAATCAAATAGGATTGCGATATCAGCTTTTTCTGGGCAAGAGGTGTGAGGGGATGCCTCTTGCCTCTTGCCCTCATTCTCTGGCAAAGCCTGGAAATATTCTAGCCGCTGACGGATTTTTTCAAGTTTCCGGAGCCGAAGACTGAACGATCATTGGTGATAGGTAAGCGACTAAAGCACCGATGAAAAAACCGGCGAAGTTGCGAAACAGGGGCAACCACTCCGAGGTGCGAGTGACAACGGGGCCGAGACCAAAAGCAATGAATAGAATTCCCCACAAGGGAGAGAATATTAAAGCCCACTGCCATGCAAAAATTTGTCCCTCTTTGCGGGGTACAGCGGCAAAGCCGCAGATAATTCCGCCCACAATGGAGGTAATTAGAGTGAGAATCCACTGTTCTCTGGGCAGTCCGGGTACAACCCGGCAACCGCCCTGACGCAGACAGGTTTGAATGGTTTCTAATGATTGAATGATGGCTTGGTCTTCGCCATTTTCGCGCACGAAGTAGAGATTGCCGAAGCGCGTTTGCAACTCAATCCAGAAGGTACGGGGCATGAGTTTATAAGCGTCATCGCCTACATTAAAATTGAGAATATTACCGCCGCGTTGGTCGGCAACCAGCAACACGCTTTTATTATCCAAGCTCCAATAATCTTTTAAGGCAAGACCAGGGGTGCGGTCGTATTGAGTTAATACCCGCAGCTTCCAACCTGTTTCTGCTTCAAAACTCTCTATGTTTTTGACCAATCCCTCTTCCTGAATATTTGTCAAGGCTTTGGCTAAGTCAATGATTGGGGTAGGAGTCTCCGGCAGTAAGTCGGGATTGTTATAGGCGTGAGCAACGGGAGCGATCGCCCAAATGGACAAAGCCAGGAAAAATGCGACTAAAGATGCCACAATTCGTTGTTTAGGAAGAGGCTTCATTGGCAGTTCGGTTTCTTTAAAAGCGAATGGGTTAGGTAAACTAATATTTCTTTACACTTGTTTACCATATTTTAATACAAGGAGTCTCTAGGGGTATCTATTCAGGAGGGGAGAGGGAAAAGGACTAAGGATAAGGACTGAGGGCTGAGGGAAAAGGGGAGAGGGAAGAGAAAAAAGGGGTGATTCCATGCCAGCTTTGATGTTGCATGGAATCACCCCTGACTCTTGTGCTGCTCTGGTGCGATGTCTACTGCACTAACTAACCTGAGTTCGGGATAAGGAAGGGGCAAAACAGGTAGGGTGAAAGTGCTAACTTCTCATCCATCTGAATTACCCCATGCTTAGTCTAGAAGAACTATTTTGCTGTGTCGACG